>NZ_JBSFKI010000027.1:0-145278 GCF_053598475.1 Kitasatospora sp. NPDC001119 | reverse complement strand
AAACGCGTCCAACACCGCAACTGGCCACCACCAGTCCCCGCAGTCATCGCGATCACCAGAGCAGCCACAACCTAAGTCACTGGCATTGGGCCTAGTACCAGTGGTGGGACTGCCAGAACGACCAGGCGGCGCAGGGGCTGCCGTAGCGGGTGTTCATGTAGTTCAGGCCCCACTTGATCTGGGTGGCCGGGTTGGTGCGCCAGTCGGCGCCCGCGGAGGCCATCTTGGAGCCGGGCAGGGCCTGGACCAGGCCGTAGGCGCCGGAGGAGGCGTTCACCGCGAGGGGGTTCCAGCTGCTCTCGCGGAACACGATGTTGCTGAAGCACTGGAGCTGGCCGGCCGGCACGATCTGCGCGGCGATCTGCTGCGGGGTGCCGGAGTAGGCGGCCGGGGCGCTGTTCAGGTCCTGGCGCTCCTGGGAGCGGGAGGCGGCGGCCTCGGCGTCGGCCTTGGCCTTGGCGTCCGCCTGGGCCTGCGCCTCGGCCTGGGCCTGGGCGGCGGCGTCCGCCTCGGCCTTGGCCTGGGCCTCCTGGGCGGCCTGCTCGGCGGCGCCGGCGGCAGCGGTGTCGGCCTGGCCCTGCTCGGCGACCAGCGTGCCGTCCACCGACACGGCGGCCACGGGGGCGGCCTCGGTGCCGTTCCCGGCCTGCGGGATGGCGAGGGCCGCGGTGGCGGCGCTCGCGACCACGAGGGTGGCGACGCCGGTGATCAGGGAGTTGCGGCGGGCATGGCTGAGCTGCATGGGGCGGACGATCCTTCTCCGTCGGGGGCCGTGCCGGTGGCACCGGGGGCGGGGCATCGCGTGGGCTCCGGGTGAGCGGGGCCCGTGCGGCCGCCCTGGACGGCCGTGGCGCCCCGGCGGAAGCGGCGGGGCGGGCGGGCTGCGCGGCGGCGGGGGGTGGTCGGCTGCGCTGTCTGGCGACGGGCCATTCTTGGCAGGGCCGGGGACGGGTGGCAAAGGCGTTCGCTACTACGCAGGGTCGTGGCTGAGGGGTGGCCGGAGCGGGGCCCGGCGGCTTATTTGGGCAGATTTGTCCGAATCATCCATCCGGAGGTGGCAGCCCGGGGGTGGTGAAGGATCGCACCGCCGGCAGGTGCGGTGGCCTGTGTTCTTCAGGCGGATCACGGTCGCGGGCGGCCCGGTCGGGGCGGCTCGACGGCGCCGGGGGCGGTGCTACGGGGAGCGCGTCCACTATCGGGGATCGTGGATGGCGATCCCGCTGTGGGCGGGCTCACACGCCGACGGGCGCGGCGTCGACGCGGAGTGAGCGACCGGTGACGGCTCCGGGGGGTCGCGCACGGGATTCCCCGGAGCGGGCCGTGAGGTTCGGTGCGTGATCGTCCCGGGCCCTCCGCAGCCGGAACCCCTCATTGCCATGTTCCTGCCAGATCCGACCGGCAAGGGCGGACCCCTCCTATCGCGCCGCCCGTCGGGCCACTCTCGGTCTTCCCCCACCTGCAAGGAGGATCTGATGAAGCGTCAATTCGGCAGGTTCGTCTGCCTGCTGGCCGGCCTGGTGCTCGGCGCCGGAGCGCTCGTGCTGCCCGCCGCCGCCTCACCCGAGCCGTCGCCGAGCGTGGTCGGCGGCACGCGGGCGGCGCAGGGCGAGTTCCCGTTCGTGGTGCGGCTCTCGATGGGCTGCGGCGGCGCGCTCTACACCTCGCAGATCGTGCTCACCGCCGCCCACTGCGTCGACGGCACCGGCGCCGACAGCAGCATCACCGCCACCGCGGGGGCGGTCGACCTGAACAGCGGCAGCGCGGTCAAGGTCCGCTCCTCGTACGTGTACCAGTCGCCCGCCTTCACCGGCGCCGAGAACGGCGACGACTGGGCGCTGATCAAGCTGGCCTCGCCGGTGACCGGCGGCCAGGTCAGCACCCTGCCGATCGCCACCTCCACCGCCTACGACAGCGGCACCTTCACCATCATGGGGTGGGGCGCCGCGCGCGAGGGCGGCGGCCAGCAGCGGTACCTGCTCAAGGCGACCGTACCGTTCGTCGACGACGCGACCTGCGCCCGCGCCTACCCGGGGCTGAACGCGGCCGGCTCGCTCTGCGCGGGCTACGTCTCCCAGGGCGGCGTCGACACCTGCCAGGGTGACTCCGGCGGCCCGATGGTCCGGCAGGACGCGGCGGGCCGCTGGGTCCAGGTCGGCATCGTCAGCTGGGGCAACGGCTGCGCCCGCGCGGGCTACCCGGGCGTCTACAGCCAGGTGAGCACCTACGCGGCCGACATCGCCGCGGCGGCGGCCGGCCTCTGATCCGACCCGGCGGGTCCCCGGGCTGACCCGGAAGGTCACTGATCCGACCCGGCAGGGCCGGTCGAAGCGGTACGGCAGGGCCGGTCACCACACCCGCAGGTGGTGGCCGGTCCTGCCGTTCCGTGACGGACCGGGGACGGCCGTGCCCGGGGAGCCTCACCCGCGCAGCCACTCCTCGGCCCGCCGTCGCTCCCGGGCGATGCGGCCGGCGGCGTGCGGGGGCAGCCGGGTGAGCAGGGCGACGGCGGCGTCGGCGCGGCCGGCGAGGGCGTGGGCGCCGGCGAGGCGGGCGGTGACCAGGGCGTGGTCGCGCGGGCGGGCGGCCGGGTCGAGGAGCCGCAGGGCGGCCTCCAGCCAGGCCGCCGCGGTGCGGGCGTGGCCGGCGCGGCCGGTGCGGACGGCGAGGTCCCGGTGGCAGGTGCCGTGCGCGACGGCCAGGACCAGGTCGGCGCGGTCCGCCCAGGGCGTCGGTTCGCCGGTGCGCAGCGCGGTGTCGGTCAGCCGCCGGGCCTCCGCCAGGGTCCGGCGCACCAGCGGGGCCCGGCCGGCCAGCGCGTGGGCGTGGGCCTGGGCGACGGCGGTCCAGGCCCGCAGCCCCGGCAGGGGAGGCGCGGTGGTCCGGGCGGCCTCGGCCAGGGCGAGCGCGGTGGCCGGGTCGCCGTGCCACCAGTACAGGGTGCTCTGCCGGGCGAGCAGCGCGGCCGCGGTGATCCGGTCGCCGGTCGCGCGTGCCCACTCCAGCCCGGTGGCGTACCAGCTGAGCGCGCGGGCGTGGCGGTCGCCCTCGAAGTGCGCCCAGCCGGCGAGTTCGGCGTACTGGGCGGCGAGCGAGCGGTCGGCGGCGGGGTGGTCGCGGGGGTCGGGGTACTGGTGCGGGTCGGGGTGCGGCCGGCCGAGCAGGGTGTGGGCGTGGTGCTCCAGGACGGTCGCCAGTTCCTCGCCGCCGATCCGGCCCGCGGCGGCGCGGTAGACGGCGAGCAGCTGGGCGAGCACCTCGACGGTGGCGGCGTCCGGCGGGCCGGTGGCGGTGGTGTCGAGCGGTGGCCGGGTGGCGGCGGCGCGTTCGCCGAGGTGTTCGCGCTCCTGCTGCACGGCCTGCCAGAGGTCCGCCAACTCGCCGTCGGCGTGCAGGAGTTCGTCGGCCCGCGCGGGCAATCCGGGTGGTGGCCAGCGGTGGGCGTTCTCCACCCGGCTGATCAGCGAGTCGTGGTAGCCGAGCAGCCGGCCGAACTCGGCCTGGCTGAGGCCGCGGGCCTCGCGCCAGTGGCGCAGTCGGCGGCCGAAGCGCAGGCGCGCGGACCCGGGCCCCGTACGGGGCGGCGGCGGTGGCGGCTGGGGTGGTGGCGGCGGGGGTGGCGTGGGGGCGGGTAGGGACGGCACGGGGTCTCCCGGAGGGGGCGGGGGGAGCGCTCGTGGGGGAGCGCCCGGCCCTGGTATCCCCGTTGACGTGCCTTGGTCAAACTGGACGGGCGTTGCATCGCGGTGCGCCGCGGTGCCGGGCGGTGCGCTGCGCCGAGCAGAACGGCGCCGGGCAGAACGGCGCCGGGCCCGGGAGCCTCCGCATCGGCTCCCGGGCCCGGCGTTCCCGCGCGGGGCGGACGGGTCAGGAGCCCGCCGCCGCCACCGCGGCCCGCCGCCGTCGGCCCACCACGGCCGAGGCCGCCAGCACGATGGCTGCGGCGACCAGCGACAGGTACATCTGCTTGCGTCCGTCGGCGTCGGTGAACATGTACGCCATGACGAACCCGATCATGCCCATGGCCGTCCAGGTCAGGTACGGGTACAGCCACATCCGGACGGTGTGCCGCTCGGGCATCTCGCGCTCGATGATCCTGCGCATCCGCAGCTGGGTCGCGCAGATCACCAGCCAGACGAAGAGCGCGACGGCGCCGGAGGAGTTGAGCAGGAAGGCGAACACGGTGTCCGGCGAGGTGTAGTTGAAGAACACCGCGACGAAGCCGAAGACCACCGAGGAGAGGATCGCCACCCGCGGCACGCCGCGCGAGGTCACCGTGGCGAAGGCCTTGGGCGCGTCCCCGCGCTGGCCCAGCGAGAACGCCATCCGGGAGGCCGTGTACATCCCGGAGTTGAGGCAGGACAGCACCGCCGTCAGCACGATCACGTCCATCACCTGGCCGGCGCCCGGGATGCCGATGTGGTCCAGCACCGCCACGTACGGGCTCGCCTTGACGTCGGCGGAGTCCCAGGGCAGCAGGGTGACCACCAGCAGGATAGAGCCCAGGTAGAAGATCCCGATCCGCCAGATCACGCTGTTGGTGGCCTTGGAGACGGCCTTCTCCGGGTTCTCCGACTCGCCGGCGGCCAGGGTCACGATCTCGCTGCCCATGAAGGCGAAGACCACCGTGAGCATGCCGGTGAACACCGCCCCCACCCCGTGCGGCAGGAACCCGCCGTGGCCGGTGAGGTTGCTGGCGCCGACCGCGTGGGTGCTCGGCAGCAGGCCGAAGGCGGCGAGGGTGCCGATCACCAGGAACGCGGCGATCGCGACCACCTTGATCCCGGCGAACCAGAACTCGAACTCGCCGTAGGAGGCCACCGAGAAGAGGTTGGTGGCGGTCAGCACCGCCATGACTATCAGGGCCCAGCCCCACTGGGGGACGCCCGGCACCCAGTTGTTGAGGATCTTCGCGCCGGCCGTCGCCTCGACCGCGAGCACCACCACCCAGAAGAACCAGTACAGCCAGCCGATGCTGAACCCGGCCCAGCGGCCGAGCGCCCGGTCCGCGTACGCCGAGAACGAGCCGCTCTGCGGGTCGGCCGCGGCCATCTCGCCGAGCATCCGCATCACCAGGACGACCAGCACGCCGGCCATGGCGTAGGAGAGCAGGATGCCCGGGCCGGTGGTCGCGATGCCCGCGCCGGAGCCGACGAACAGGCCGGCGCCGATCACGCCGCCGATGGCGATCATCGACAGGTGGCGGTTCTTGAGTCCGGCCTTCAGGTGGCCGTCGCCGCCGTGGCCGATCGGCCCGGTCTGGTGGGGGAGCTTGGTGGCCGTGGCCGGGGGCTTGGTGGTGTCCGCACTCATCTGGGTGCCCTGTGCCTTTCCCGCGCGGCGTGTCCCTCGGCTCGTCGCGCCGAGGGTGGGGGACTGACCCGCGCATTGCGTCGCAACCTAACTTCTACGCCCGAGTATCGGAACAATCCTTTGGTAACTGTTCGCTCAACGGACGGAAAAGGCCTGGTCGGGGTGGGTGGAAAGGTGGCATGGAAACCTCAAATCTGACGCATCGTCAGCATTCGGAAAGGTCGCCAAGCTCTGTTGGGGCTCAAATCGCCCGCGGGTGGCCGGTCAGATCGGCCGCACGTCGAGGACGGTGATCGACGCCTCGTCCGCCGGCCGCCCGGTGAGCCGGGCGGCGAGGATCCGGGGGATGTCGTCCTCCTGCGAGTATCCGGGCAGCACCGTGACTTCCGCGCGCCGTGCGCCGGGCTCGCCCCGCACCGCGTACGTCACCAGGTAGCCGTACCGCTCCGGCGGCGGCGCCTGGTCGCGTTCCCGCTGGTCCCGCCGGCCCCGCTGGTGCCCCCGGCTCCGGATGCCCATCCGCGTCGACCTCCTCGGCCCATTGTCGGCGCGCTGTGGACGATCGGGGCAAACCAGAGCACAGTGGGACTCTCGGGACATGCCGTAGGAGCATCCCGAGCGTTCTCGGTGCCGGCCGGTTCCCGGCGCCGGTCAGGAGCGACCCCATGCAGACCACCTGGAAGGGGACGATCAGCTTCGGGCTGGTCAGCATCCCCGTCCACCTGTACTCCGCGACCCAGGAGCACGACGTCCCGCTGCACCAGGTGCACGCCAAGGACGGCGGCCGGGTGCGGATGAAGCGGTACTGCGAGCGGGAGGAGAAGGAGGTCCCGTACGCGGAGATCGCCAAGGGGTACGAGTCCCCCGACGGGCGGACCGTCACGCTCTCCGACGAGGACCTCGCCGACCTGCCGCTGCCCAGCAAGAAGATCATCGACGTGCTGGCCTTCGTGGACGAGGGCGAGATCGACCCGCTGATGTTCTCCAAGGCCTACTACGTGGGCGTCGCCGACAAGGCCGCCGCCAAGCCGTACGCGCTGCTGCGCGACGCGCTCACCGACTCCGGGCAGATCGCCGTCACCAAGATCGCGCTGCGCACCCGGGAGTCGCCCGCGGTGCTGCGGGTGCACGACAACACCCTGGTGCTGCAGACCTGCATCTGGCCCGACGAGGTCCGCCCGGCCGCCGGCATCGCGCCCGAGGGCGACGTCGCCGTCCGGCCGCAGGAGCTCAAGATGGCGCGGTCGCTGATGGACACCCTCTCCGAGGACTTCGACCTGTCCCAGCTGCACGACGACTACCAGCAGGCGCTGCAGCAGGTGATCACCGCGCGGCTGGAGGGCGTCGAGGTCCCGCACGAGGAGGAGCCGGGCGAGGCGCCGGACAACGTGATCGACCTGATGGAGGCGCTGCGCAGCAGCCTCAAGCAGGCCAGGGGCGGGCGGGGCGGCGGGGCCGGGGAGGCCGCCCCGGAGGAGGCGGAGCCCGCGCCGCGCAAGCGCGCCCCGGTGAAGCGGAGCGCCTCGAAGGCAGCAGCCTCCGGGAAGGCCCCCTCCGAGACGGCCGCCTCCGAGAAGTCCGCCGGGAAGACCTCCGCGAGGAGCCCGGCGGCGAAGAAGACCACCACCCGGAAGCCCTCGGCTCCCCGCAAGGCCTCCTGACCCCACCGGGGCCAGGCACCCCTCCCGTCCAGCCGTCCAGCACTGGAGGCGATCCCGATGGACCTGCTGACCTACAAGGAACTCGACGCCGAACTCGACGCCCGGGCCGAGGCCGACCCCGCAACCCGCAGGGCCCGGGGCTTCGGGCACCGCGTCTGGCACTGGCTGCTCAGCCTCAGCCCCACCGTGGTGACGTTCATGATCGCGCTCTCGATCGGCCTCTGCATGGTCGCGGTCCAGGTGAGCCTGCTGCCCGTGCTGGTGCCGATGGCGGTCTTCTGGGGCCTGACGCTCATCGCGATGGGCGGCGTGGTCGCCCGCTGGATGACCCCGGGGCCGGGTCGGCACCGGATGGCGTCCTGACCCGGCCGGGACGGGTGCGGGGCCGGAGGGGCGCGGGCCCGGGAGGGCTCAGCCGATCCACACCGTGGTGACGTTGCAGAACTCCCGGATCCCGTGCCCGGACAGCTCCCGCCCGAACCCGGAGCGCTTGACGCCGCCGAACGGCAGCGCCGGGTGCGAGGCCGTCATCCCGTTGAAGAACACCCCGCCGGCCTGGATGTCCCGGACGAAGCGCTCCCGCTCGGCCTCGTCGGTGGTCCAGACGTTGGCGCTCAACCCGAACGGGGTGTCGTTGGCGACCGCCACCGCCTCGTCCAGGTCGGCCACCCGGTAGACGGTGGCGACCGGGCCGAAGGTCTCCTCCAGGTGGATCCGCATCGCCGGGGTGATGCCCGTCAGCACCGTCGGCTCGTAGAACCAGCCGGTGTCCCAGCCCTCCGGGCGCCCGCCGCCGCACTCCACCCGGGCGCCGTGCACCCGGGCGTCCTCGACCAGTTCCTCCAGGTCGTCCCGGCCCTGGCGGCTGGCCAGCGGGCCGACGTCGGTGGACTCGTCCATCGGGTCGCCGACCTTCAGCGCGCCCATCGCCGCGGTGAAGGCGGCGGTGAAGCGGTCGTACACGTCGGTGTGCACGATGAAGCGCTTGGCGGCGATGCAGGACTGGCCGTTGTTCTGAACCCGGGCCCGGACGGCGGTGCGCACCGCCGCGTCCAGGTCGGCGCTCGGCAGCACGACGAACGGGTCGCTGCCGCCCAGCTCCAGGACGGCCTTCTTCACCTCGTCCGCCGCGGTGGCCGCGACCGCCCGCCCGGCCGGCTCGCTGCCGGTGAGAGTGACGGCGACGACCCGGCGGTCCCGGATCACGCCCTCCACCGCGCCCGAGCCGATCAACAGGGTCTGGAAGCAGCCCTCCGGGAACCCGGCCCGCTGGAACAGCTCCTCGATCGCCAGCGCGGTGCGCGGCACGTTGGACGCGTGCTTGAGCAGGCCGACGTTGCCCGCCATCAGGGCCGGCGCGGCGAACCGG
Organism: Kitasatospora sp. NPDC001119; assembly: GCF_053598475.1. Classification (NCBI taxonomy): domain Bacteria; kingdom Bacillati; phylum Actinomycetota; class Actinomycetes; order Kitasatosporales; family Streptomycetaceae; genus Kitasatospora; species Kitasatospora sp. NPDC001119. Next base: position 136,938 of record NZ_JBSFKI010000027.1, on the reverse strand, counting down.
AGGACCTGCCAGAGTGGAAAGTTCCATGGCATGACGGCAAGAACCGGACCGAGCGGACGGTAGCGGACGTAGGCCCGGGAGGCACCGGAGTCGGCGACGTCGGCCGGGGCCGGGTGCTCGTCGGCGAGCAGCTCCTCGGCGTGGTCCGCGTACCAGCGCATCGCCTTCCCGCACTTGGCGACCTCGGCGCGGGAGGCGGCGAGCGGCTTGCCCATCTCCTCGGTCATGGTGCGGGCGACCGCCTCCAGCTCCCGGTCCAGCAGGTCGGCGGCGCGGCGCATCAGTTCGGCGCGGGCGGCGAACGGGGTGCCGCGGTAGCTGTGGAAGGCGGCCTCGGCGCGGGCCAGCCGCCGTTCGATGCCGGCCGCGTCGAGCGGCTCGAAGGTCTGGACGGTCTCGCCGGTCGCGGGGTTGACGCTGGCGATGGGCATGCGGGGCTCCCAGGTGGGGTCACGGTCCGGTGCGTCTGCCCTCACACCCTCCCCGACCGCCCGCCTCCGGGCACGCCACCGGGCGCCCGGCGTGTCCCGGCGGGCGCGCGGCCCGCCCCGTCACTCCGGCAGCGACTCCACCCGGGCCGCCGCCTCCCGGGCGCGGGCCCCGGCCCTGGTCCGCGCGGCGGTGACCTGCCGGGTCGGGAAGCGGTGCAGGTACTCGGCCTCCAGCTCCCCGGTGCGCAGCGTGTGCCGCTTCAGTGCCTCCTCCGAGCCGTACAGGAACGTCTCGTGCCGCGTGCGGTGCAGCTGCTCCAGCTCGTGCAGGAGCGTGTCGTTGCCCAGGGCGTGCGCGGAGATGCCCGCGGGCCGGATGTGCGGGTCTTCGGCGTGCCGCATCTCGGTGCCTCCTCGGCGGAAGTCCCCTCCTCCAGGGTGCCCGCCGTCCGCCGCCGCTGCACCCGGTCCGTCGGCGCGGATCATAGGATGAATCCTTCCGTACACGTTCAGGACCACCCCGCTAGCGCTCGGACACCCACATGCCGCTTCCCAAGGCCGAACTCCACCTGCACATCGAAGGCACCCTGGAGCCCGAACTCGCCTTCGAGCTCGCCGCCCGCAACGGTGTCGAGCTGCCGTACGCCGACACCGAGGCGCTGCGCGAGGCGTACTCCTTCAGCGACCTCCAGTCCTTCCTGGACCTCTACTACGCGCTGATGGCCGTGCTGCGCACCGAGGACGACTTCGCCGACCTCGCCGACGCCTACCTGGCCCGGGCCGCCGAGCAGGGCGTCCGCCACGCGGAGATCTTCTTCGACCCGCAGGCGCACACCGCGCGCGGGGTGCCGCTGGGCGTGGTGGTCGACGGGCTGACCCGGGCGCTGGAGCGCGCCGAGGAGCGGTACGGCATCAGCACGCAGCTGATCATGTGCTTCCTGCGGGACGAGTCCGCCGAGTCCGCGCTGGAGACCTTCGAGGCCGCCCGCCCGTACTTCGGCCGGATCGCCGGCATCGGCCTGGACTCCGCCGAGGTCGGCCACCCGCCGGTCAAGTTCCGCGAGGTGTACCGCCGGGCCGCCGAGGCCGGGCTGCGCCGGGTCGCCCACGCGGGCGAGGAGGGCCCGGCCGCGTACATCACCGAGGCGCTGGACGTGCTCGGCGTGGAGCGGATCGACCACGGGCTGCGCTGCCTGGAGGACGGCGAGCTGGTCGCCCGCCTGGTGCGCGAGCAGGTCCCGCTGACCCTCTGCCCGCTCTCCAACGTCCGGCTGCGCTGCATCGACACCCTCGCCGACCACCCGCTGCGCGAGATGCTGGACGCCGGCCTGCTGGTCACCGTCAACTCCGACGACCCGGCGTACTTCGGCGGCTACGTGGAGGACAACTTCCGTGCCGTGCGCGAGGCCCTCGCCCTCGACCAGGAGACCCTGCGCCGGCTGGCCGCCAACTCCTTCCGAGCCTCCTTCATCAGCGAGGAGCGCCGCGCCGAGCTCCTCGCCGAGGTCGCCGCGTACGCCTTCTGACCTGCCGGACCGCCGCCCCCGCGCGGGCGGGGGCGGCGGACGGGGTCAGAGCAGGGTGCTCCAGTAGTACCAGAACCGGTTGAGGACCAGCAGCGCGATCACCGCGTACCACAGCGCCGGGACGACCCAGTGGTAGCGGGCCGCCTCCCGGACGGCCACCCGCAGCCGCGGGCCCACCGGGATCACGCCCGAGCGCAGGTTGTGCAGCGTGGTGTACCAGAACAGCGGGATCACCGCGGCCCACACCACCATGCAGTACGGGCAGAGCGCGCCGATCCGGTACAGCGCCTGGTACATCAGCCAGGTCACGAAGCCGATGCCGAACACCGTCCCGGCCTGCAGGCCGAGCCAGAACCAGCGCCGGAACGCCGCCCCGGACAGCAGCCCGGCACCGACCGCGATCACCACCCCGAAGGCGACCAGCCCGATCAGCGAGTTGGGGAAGCCGAAGGCCTCCGCCTGGTCGCTGCGCATGATCGAACCGCAGCTGATGATCGGGTTGATGTTGCAGCTGGGGACGTAGGACGGGTCCTCCAGCAGCCGGATCTTGTCCAGGGTGAGGACCGTCGAGGCGAACAGGCCGACGGCGCCGCCGATCAGCAGCAGCCAGGCGAACGGGCGGCTCGCGCCGTACCCGGGCCGCCCGGCGGGGGCGCCGGCCGTCACCCGGTCACCTGCTTGACCATCGCGGTGAACTGCTCGGGGGAGACGGCCTTGCCGTTGTTCAGGACGTCCAGCTTCTTGCCGTCCAGCTTGACGGTCGGGGTGCCGGTGACGTCGCTCTTGTTGAACTCCTCGTTCACCTTGGCCGCCCACGGCGCGTACGTGCCGTCCTGGACGGCCTTGACGAAGGCGTCGGTCTTCAGCCCGGGCACCTGGCCGGCCAGGTCCAGGATGTGGTTGACGTCGCCGAAGGCGTCGCTGCGCTCGTCCGGCTGGTTGGCGTACAGCACGTCGTGGAACGCCTTGAACTTGTCCACGCCCTCGTTCAGCGCGGCGCCGGCCGCGGCCAGCGCGGTGCGCGAACCCTTGCCGCCCAGGTTGTTGTCCAGGAACGTCGCCAGGTGGTACTCGACCTTGTACGTGCCGTCGTCGGCGAGCTGCTGGATCGCCTTGCCGGTGGTGGTCTCCAGCTGCTCGCAGAACGGGCAGCGGAAGTCCTCGTAGACGTCCAGGGTGTGCGGGGCGTCGGCCTTGCCGTAGGTGATCACGGTGCCGTTGGTGCCGCTCGCGTTGGCCGGCACGACCAGCGGGCCGTTCGCGGCGTTCGAACCGGAGCCGGAGGAACCGCCGACGGCGAAGGCCACGCCCGCCACCAGGGCGAGCACGGCGGCGGAAGCGCCGCCGACCACCACCCGGCGGCGGATCCGGTCGGAGCGCTCGGCCTGGGCGCGGGCGACGCGCATGCGGTCGGTGGCGGAGGCCTTCTTGTCGGTCTTGCGGGTGTTGCTCATGGGGTGTCGTCCTGTGCTCTCGGGCGTACGGGGCGGCGCGGCCGGTCGGGGCCAGCGCGGGAGGAGAGAACAGCCGACTGAGCGGGCGGGGAAGCCCGTGGCTCAGACGGCCAGGGCGAACACCGGCGGACCGCGCCGGACGGCCGGACGGACGACGACGTCCTCGGCGGGGACCAGCACGCGGCTGGCCCGGGGGAACGGCACCCGGGACGGCGGACGGGCCGGCAGCGGCGCGACCAGCAGCCGCAGCCAGCGGGCGGCGGCCGGCAGGTGGCGGTGCAGGAACTCGCCCAGCATCCGGACGGCCCCGGTCAGGCAGCAGAGTGCGGCGTCCGCGCGGCTCAGCCAGAAGGCGCCGGCCAGCGCGATCACCGTGTGCAGCAGGAGGAGCAGCAGCAGGCCGGTCTGGGCGGAGACGCCGTGGCCGAGCAGGAAGCCGCCGAGCGAGCCGCCGCCGCAGAGCAGCGGCTGGAGGCCGTGTCCGCTGCCTGGCGGCAGCGAGGGACAGGTGCTCTGGGCGAGGTCGAAGAGGGCGCCGGCGGCCAGCTCCAGCGGCAGGAACACCGCCGCGACCGCCGGGAAGCCGCGTTCGCGGCCGGCCAGGGCGAAGGCCGCGGCGAAGACGGCGGCCGAGGCGAGCAGCATCGGGCCGACGGGGAGGGTGCGGCCGGTGACCAGGACCTGGCCGAGCCCGGCGAGCAGCACGACCAGCGCGGCGAAGACCGCTGCGCGGAGCGTTCTGGTGACCGGGCTGGTGTTCATGGCATCCGAGTGTGCCACAGGTTGAATGTGGAACAGCCTGCTGGGAGGGGGGCTGTGAAGAGGGTCACCACCGGTGCTGAGCTGGGCTTATGCGGTGCTTACGGGGGTTGGGGTGGGGGTGTGGGCTCTCGGGAGGGTGGGGGGCCGGGGGCGGCTCCGGGGGTGGCCGCTCCGGGGGCTGGATGATTTTCAGACTGCCGACCCTGGGGGTGGGGGGCTACCACCGTTGGCAGTCTGAAAATCACCCGTCACGCCCCTCTCCGCGGCCACCCCCTGCGCCACCCCCTCCCGCAGCGCGTCCCTCTCGCCTGGTCGGGTGGGGAGGAGGGGGTGGGTGGGGGGTGCTGTGGGTGGGTGGGTGTTGGGGGAGGTTTTGTTGCGGGCGCGCGGGCTTTCGCCCTGCGCGCCCGCTGGGTGGGAGCGCAGGCGGGGGGTGGGGGGTCGGGGGAGACTGGGGGCATGCCGGAGCTGCCTGAGGTCGAGGCGTTGAGTGCTTTCCTGTCCGAGCGGTTGACCGGGCGGGTGATCGCTCGGGTGCAGCCGGTGGCGATCAGTGCGTTGAAGACGTACGACCCGCCGGTGACGGCGTTGGAGGGGCGGACGGTCGGGGCGGTGACCAGGCGGGGCAAGTTCCTGGACGTCGAGGCGGAGGGGCTGCACCTGGTGGTCCACCTGGCCCGGGCGGGCTGGTTGCGGTGGAAGGACGGTCTGCCCGCTGAGCCGCCGCGGCCTTCTCCGCGCAATCCGCTGGCGTTGCGGGTGCGGTTGGCGGGGGAGGCCGGGGACGGGTTCGATCTCACCGAGGCCGGGTCGAAGAAGGGGCTGGCGGTGTATGTGGTGCGGGAGCCGGCCGAGGTGCCCGGGGTGGCCAGGCTCGGGCCGGATCCGCTGGATCCGGGCTTCACGCTGGCGGACTTCGCGGCGTTGTTGCGGGGCGAGCGGCGTCGGCTCAAGGGGGTGCTGCGGGACCAGGGGGTGTTGGCGGGGGTGGGCAATGCCTACTCGGACGAGGTGCTGCATGCGGCCCGGATGTCGCCGTACAAGCTGGCCGCGAGTCTGACCGAGGACGAGGTGGCCCGGCTGTATGAGGCGCTCGGGGGCACCTTGCGGGAGGCGGTGGAGCGCTCGCGGGGGCTGGCGGCGGGGGAGCTGAAGGCGGAGAAGAAGCTCGGGCTGCGGGTGCACGGACGGACCGGTGAGCCCTGCCCGGTGTGTGGGGACACCATTCGGGAGGTGTCCTTCGCGGACTCCTCGTTCCAGTACTGCCCTACCTGCCAGACCGGGGGCAAGCCGTTGGCGGACCGGCGGTTGTCGCGGCTGTTGAAGTGAGGGGGAGGAGAAGTGAGGGGGAGGGGGAGGGGAAGTGAGGGGTGGGACGGGTTCTGGCCGTCCCACCCGGTCGTCGGCGTTTGGTCAGCGCTTGATGGCGACGCCGCCCCAGTAGTAGGCGGCCTTCGGGTCGGCCGGGGGCTCGCTGTCGGGGCGCCAGGCCAGGACCGGGGCGACGCCCGGCTCGACCAGGTCCCAGCCGTCGAAGAAGCGGACGACGTCGTCGTAGCCGCGCGGCACCAGGGTCATCCCGCCGGCCCGGGCGGCCTCGGCGACCTTGCCGACGGCCTCGGGGTCGAAGTCCGGGGTGGGGGTGGTCAGGGCGATGCAGCTGCCGGCGGGCAGGGCGTCGCGCAGTGCGGCGACCCGGCCCCAGGGGTCGTCCTCGTCGGCGATCAGCATCAGTACGGCGATCATCAGCAGGCCGACGGGCTGGGTGAGGTCGAGGGTGGCGGTGAGCGCCGGGTCGGCGAACAGCTCCTCGGGCTTGCGCAGGTCGGCGTGGATGTAGGTGGTGCGGCTGGCCGGGCTGGAGACCATCAGGGCGCGGGCGTGGGCGAGCACGATCGGGTCGTTGTCGACGTAGACCACCCGGGTGCCGGGGCTGACCGCCTCGGCGATCTCGTGGGTGTTCGGCGAGGTCGGGATGCCGGTGCCGAGGTCGAGGAACTGGCGGATGCCGTGCTCCTGGGCGAGGTGGCGCACGGCCCGGCCCTGGAACGCCCGGTTGGCCTTGGCCATCGCCTTGACGCTCGGTACGGCCTGCTCGATGGCCTGCCCCATGGCGCGGTCCGGCGGGAAGTTGGTCTTCCCGCCCAGCCAGTAGTCGTACACGCGCGCAGAGTGCGGGGCGGTGGTGTCGACACCGAAGCGTTCCCACTGGCTGAGCTCGGTGGCGTCGTCGTCCTGCGGGCCCTGGCGGGGGGAGTCCTGACTTGTCGTCATGGCCACGTCCTCTGATGGCAGATCATCACACTGGGGAAGGCACAGCGTAGCGGTCCGGACGGGAGGTGGAGCGTCCGGTCGGGGAAGATCCGTGGAAGATCTTCGGAAGCGGAGTGGACGGCGGGAATCGTCAGACACGCCCTGGGCCGTCGGAGTGGTGATGGGGGCCGTCGGAGTTGCCGTCGGGGAACCGTGGTGACGGCCGGGGGAAGCATCCAGAATGCTGTCAGATCGTCAGATTACTTCGCGCAGATTGCTGCTGGTTACGGCCGGAATGTCCCTGCTGGGGACGGCCGCCGGATGTCGGAGCCCCTGGGGTGGTGGGGAGGGCGGTGCGGCAGCGGGGGCGGCCGATGCCGCCGCTCCGGCCGCCCCGGCGGGGACCGAGGGGGCGTCGGCCGCGCCGTCGGTGGCGGCCCCGGGGGGCACGCCGAGCGCGGTGCCCTCGCCGGCGCCGCCGTCCGGCGCCGCGCCGAGCGCGGTGCCCGTGCGCCGGGCGCTCTCCGAGGCGGAGAGCAAGCCGGTGTACGACCTGGACCCGGAGCGGAAGGTGGTGGCGCTCACCATCGACGACGGGCCGGACCCCCGGTACACGCCGACCGTGCTGTCGATGTTCGAGCAGTACGGGATCAGGGCCACGTTCTTCCTGATCGGGGAGAACGCGGTCGAGCACCCCGCCCTGGTGCGGGAGATCGCGGACCGCGGCCACCACATCGCCAACCACACCTGGACCCACCCCGACCTGCGGCACATGTCGGAGGGCAAGGTGCGGGACGAGTTGGAGCGCACCTCCGACCTGCTGCAGCGGACCACCGGCCGGCAGCCCACCTGGTTCCGTGCGCCGGGCGGGGACTTCTCGGCGGTCTCGCTCAAGGTGGCCGCCGATCTGGGGATGCGGAACATGGCGTGGTCGGTGGACCCGCGGGACTGGGCCCGTCCGGGGACCTCGGCGATCATCGACCGGGTCCTCAAGAACGTCCGGCCCGGGTCGATCGTGCTCAACCACGACGGGGGCGGGGACCGGTCGCAGACGGTGGCGGCGTTGAAGGCGTACCTGCCGGTGCTCGTCGACTCGGGGTATCTCTTCACGGCTCCGCCGAACTGAGTTTCGCATGACGGGGCAGGTCGCGGTTTTAACCCTTAAACCACTCGAATGGGTGGATTAGAAGAACCGTTTCTGCGTTTTTTGGGCCTCTAGGGTGATCTCGCACCAATTAACCGGGTACTGCCGAGTACCACCTGAAAGGCCCTCACTCATGCGTCTCCGCAACGCCATGCTCGCCGCCGCCAGCGCCGTCGCCCTCGTCCTCGCCGTCCCGTTCTCCGCGAATGCCGCGACGGGCGACTTCCTCTACAAGGTCGGCCCCGGGGTCCCCGTGGGCCTGGCCGACCCGCAGAGCCGCGAGTGCATCGACCTGCCGTGGACCACCGAGGAGGACCCGGGCTTCGCACCGGAGAACCGCACCCAGTCCACGGCCACGGTCTTCCTGGACTTCGGCTGCTCGGGCGACGTCTTCTACGTCATGAACCCGGGCAAGAAGCTCGGTGACCGACTGAAGCTGCGCTCCGTGGTCTTCTCCTGAGCCCCGGGGAGCGCGGGGTGGCCGGGGCCGGGCGGGCGGCGTAGGTTCGAACTGTCCGGCCCGGTCGCCGGCCCCTCGCCGTGCCCGTACGCCTGTCGTCGTCGCGCGGCCCGCCGTGCCCGTGGTCGGGCGTCGCAGCCTGGGCAGAGCGAAGGAGGGCCTGGGATGACCGGCAACGGCTACGCGCACCCCGAGGCGTTGGTCCGCACCGAATGGCTGGCCCACCACCTGGACGACGGGACGATCCGGGTCGTCGAGGTGGACGAGGACACCGAGGCCTACGACCGGGACCACATCCCCGGCGCGGTCGGCTGGAACTGGACCACCGACCTGCACAGCCAGGTCGGCCGGGACTACATCGACCGCGACGGCGTCCAGCACCTGCTGCGGGCGGCCGGGGTCGAGGACGACACCACCGTGGTGCTCTACGGGGGCAACAACAACTGGTTCGCCGCCTACGCCTACTGGCTGTTGCGGCTGCGCGGCTTCGGGCCGGTGCGGCTGCTGGACGGCGGGCGCAAGAAGTGGGAGCTGGAGGAGCGGGAGCTCACCCGTGCGGTGATGGACTACCAGCACAGCGGGTTCCGGTTGAGCGGGCCCGAGCGGCCGGAGCTGCGGGCGCTGCGGGACGAGGTGCTGGCCAGGGCCGAGGTGTTCGCCAAGCCCGGGGCGGACGCGGTGCTGGTGGACGTCCGCTCGCCGGCCGAGTTCCGGGGCGAGCTGATCGCGCCCCCGCACCTGCCGCAGGAGCAGGCGCAGGTGCCCGGGCACATCCCCGGCGCGGTCAACATCCCGTGGTCCCAGGCGGCCAACGACGACGGGTCGTTCCGTTCGGCGGAGGAGCTGCGGGCGCTGTACGGGGGGAAGGGCGTGGAGCCGGAGCGCGAGGTGATCGCGTACTGCCGGATCGGCGAGCGGTCCGCGCACACCTGGTTCGCGCTCACCGAGCTGCTCGGGTACCCGCACGTGAAGAACTACGACGGCTCGTGGACGGAGTACGGCTCGTTGGTGCGGGCGCCGGTGGTGCTCGGGGCGTGAGGGGCAGGAAGGGCAGGAGGGGTGCGAGGGGCTTCAGGGGCCTCAGGGGTGGGTGAGGTGGCGTGACGGCTTCGCGGCCGGGCTGCGAAGCCGTCGTGTCGGCGGGTTTCTTTTCATGAACATCTCACCGGAGGGGAGTGGACGAGGGGCTGCCGGGACAAGGATCGATCCGACCCAATCGTTCCGGTGATCCCTGGAGGACCACGTGCGCAAGAGGCTGATCGTCTCTGCTGCCAGTGCCCTGAGCCTGTTCCTGGCCGTTCCCGCCTCGGCTTCCGGCTTCCAGCCGGGCGCGGCCGGGGTCGGCGACCCGTACTACCCGACCTACGGCAACGGCGGGTACCGGGTCTCGCACTACGACATCCGGTTGAAGTACCAGCCCGCCACGGACGAGCTGGAGGGCACCACGACCATCCTCGCGACGGCCACCCAGGACCTCTCCCGGTTCAACCTCGACTTCGCGCTGGACGTCTCGGAGGTGCGGGTCAACGGCCGGGTCGCGAAGTTCGCCACCAGCGGTGAGCAGGAGCTGGAGATCACCCCCGCGCGGCCGCTCGCCAAGGGCGCCCAGGCCACCGTGGTGGTGCGCTACAAGGGCGTGCCCTCCACGGTGAAGAAGTACGGCTTCACCAGCTGGCACCGGACCCCGGACGGCGCCGTGGCGGCGAACGAGCCCGAGGCCGCCTGGTGGTGGTTCCCGAGCAACGACCACCCGAGCAACAAGGCCACCTACGACGTCTCGGTGCTCGTCCCGGACGGCAACCAGGTGATCAGCAACGGCGTGCTGACGGGCACCACCTCGCAGGCCGGCTGGACCCGGTACAGCTGGCGGGAGAACAAGCCGCAGGCGACCTACCTGGCCACGCTCGCGGTCGGCAAGTTCGACATCACCCGGGACACCACGCCGAGCGGGCTGCCGGTCTACAACGCGTACAGCAAGGACCTCGGCGAGAACGCGGACGCGGCGCGGGCGAGCGTCGAGCGCACCGGTGAGCTGGTGGACTGGCTGAGCGGCTACTTCGGCGAGTACCCGTTCAGCTCGGTCGGCGGCTACGTCCCCAATGTGCCGACCGGCTACGCCCTGGAGACCCAGACCCGGATCTTCTACAGCCCCCGGCAGTTCGCCCGGGGCACCAACACCTCGGTGGTCGTCCACGAGCTGGCCCACCAGTGGTACGGGGACAGCGTCTCGCTCTCCAAGTGGAGCGACATCTGGCTGAACGAGGGCTTCGCCCGGTACTCGCAGTTCCTCTGGTCCGAGCAGGAGAACGAGGGCACCGCGCAGGAGCTCGCCGACTACGTCTACGCCTCGCACCCGGCCGACGACCCGTTCTGGAAGGTCAAGCCGGGCGACCCGGGCCCGGACGACCAGTTCTCCGGCGCGGTGTACGACCGGGGTGCGGTCGCCGTCCAGGCGCTGCGCAACGCCGTCGGGGACGAGAAGTTCTTCAAGATCCTGAAGGGCTGGCCCACCGAGCGCCGCTACGGCAACGCCACCATCCCGGAGTTCCAGGCCTATGCGGAGAAGGTCTCCGGGAAGAAGCTCGGGGACGTGCTGAACACCTGGCTGTTCACCCCCGGCAAGCCGGCGGTCGGGCCGGTGGCGCCGGGTGCCGCGGCCGCCGCCTCGCTGGCGCCGGGTGCGGGCCGGGCGGAGGGTCGGCTGCCGGCGGAGCCGAAGTCCTGGAAGCAGATCCAGGAGACCAACTCGGTGCACCAGTCCCACAGCTGACGACATGTCGGAATGGTCGGCGTGACGGCTTCGGGGCGCGGGCGCGAAGCCGTCATGTCGGCGCATTTCTTTTTATGAACATCTCACCGGAAGGGAGTGGGGGAGGGGTTGACGGGACAAGGATCGGTTCAACCCCATCGTTCCGGTGATCCCTGGAGGACCATGTGCGCAAGAGGCTGATCGTCTCTGCTGCCAGTGCCCTGAGCCTGTTCCTGGCCGTCCCGGCCTCGGCTTCCGGCTTCCAACCCGGCGCGGACGGCGTCGGGGACCCGTACTACCCGACCCTCGGCAACGGCGGGTACCGGGTCTCGCACTACGACATCCGGTTGAAGTACCAGCCCGCCACGGACGAGCTGGAGGGCACCACGACCATCCTCGCCACGGCCACCCAGGACCTCTCCCGGTTCAACCTCGACTTCGCGCTGAAGGTCTCCGAGGTGCGGGTCAACGGCCGGGTCGCGACCTTCGCCACCAGTGGCGACCAGGAGCTGCAGATCACCCCCGCGCGGCCGCTCGCCAAGGGCGACCAGGCCACCGTGGTGGTGCGCTACAAGGACGTGCCGTCCACCGTGGAGAGGTACGGCGGCTACACCGCCTGGCGCCGCACCCCGGACGGTGCGGTCGTGGCCGGCGAGCCCGTGTCGGCCGCGTGGTGGTACCCGAGCAACGACCACCCGAGCAACAAGGCGACCTTCGACGTCTCGGTGCTGGTGCCGGACGGCAACCAGGTGATCAGCAACGGCGTGCTGACCGGGACCAGTTCGCTGGCGGGCTGGACCCGGTACAGCTGGCGGGAGAACAAGCCGCAGGCGACCTATCTGGCGACCCTGGCGATCGGCAAGTTCGACATCACCCAGGACACCACCGCGAGCGGGCTGCCGGTCTACAACGCGTACAGCAAGGACCTGGGCGACAACGGCGCCGCGGCGCGGGCGAGCATCGAGCGGACCGGCGAGCTGGTGGACTGGCTGAGCGGCTACTTCGGCGAGTACCCGTTCAGCTCCGTCGGCGGCTACGTCGCCAACACCTCCTCCAGTGGCGCCCTGGAGACCCAGACCAGGGTCTCCTACGGCCCCGGGCTGTTCGCCCGGGGCACCAACACCTCGGTGGTCGTCCACGAGCTGGCCCACCAGTGGTACGGCGACAGCGTCTCGCTCTCCAAGTGGAGCGACATCTGGCTGAACGAGGGCTTCGCCGAGTACTCGCAGTTCCTCTGGTCCGAGCACGAGAACGAGGGCACCGCGCAGGCAGTGGCCGACTACATCTACGCCTCGCACCCGGCCGACGACCCGTTCTGGACCGTCAAGCCGGGCGACCCGGGTGAGGAGAACCAGTTCTCCGGTGCGGTGTACTTCCGCGGCGCGGTGGCCATCCAGGCGCTGCGCAACGCCGTCGGGGACGAGAAGTTCTTCCAGATCCTCAAGGGCTGGCCCACCGAGCGGCGCTACGGGAACGCCACCATCCCGGAGTTCCAGGCGTACGCCGAGAAGGTCTCCGGCCAGAAGCTCGGGGACCTGCTGAACACCTGGCTGTTCACCCCGAGCAAGCCGGCCGTCGGACCGGTGCCGCCGGGTGCCGCGGCCGCGGCCTCGCTGGCGCCGGGCGCGGACGCCGGCCGGGACGCGGCGCCGGTCGAGCCGAAGTCCTGGAAGAAGATCCAGGAGGCCGGTTCGGTGCACGAGGGCCGGCACTGACGGCAGGGCGGTACGAGGGGGTTCGGGTCGGCGGTTCCGCGCGCGCTGCGGGGACCGTCGGCCCGGCCTATGCCTCCCCGGGGCCGTCCGCCGCCAGCAGTTCGGTGAGGCGGCGGACGGCGAAGGGTATGAGCTCGCGGACCGGGACCAGGCGGCAGGGCGCGGCGCCGACGAGGACCTCGCGGATGCCCGCCAGCTCCTCGAACTCCCGCCCCACGACCGGGAAGTGGGTGTCGTTGTCGTCCCCCACGTCCGGTGCCTCGATCCAGACCCGCTCGCCCTGGATCGCCATCGGGAAGCGGCGGAGCTTGAGCCGGCGGTTGGGGGCGAAGGTCTCGGCGTAGTGCAGGAAGGTGTTGCGGTTGTGGCCGACGCCGACCAGCAGCACGTGCCCGCCGAGGTCGTGCAGCGCGCCGAACGGCGACTCCCGGCCGACGGCGAAGCCGAGCGAGCGCCGGGCGGTGACCTCCCGGGCGTGCGCGCCGACGGCGGCGACCGAGACCTGCGGGTGGGTGCTGCGCAGGCTCTCCGGCAGGGCGCGCAGTGCCTCCGCGACCGCGCCCGTGTCGCAGGGCAGCCCGGCGTGGAACAGCGGGACGGCGGCCCGGAGTTCGGCCAGCTCGGGGCCGGGCGGGCCGCTGTGCCCGGGGGCCGGGTCGTGGACCGTGCCGGAGGTGAAGGCGGGCACGGCGACGGTGCCGCCGGGCCCGACCGCCTCGCGCAGGCCGGCCACCACGGCCGCCGCGCCGCCCTCGACCCGGCCGAGGCTGGAGAGCGAGGAGTGCACGATCAGCGCCATGCCCTCACGGACGCCCACCCGGTGCCAGCCCTCCACGAGGTCGGCGGTGGTGAGCGGGCGGGTGCCCGGTGTGGTCATGGTGCCCCCTGGTGACGGCGGTGCGGTTGGTACTGGATGGTTCGGGGCCGACCATAGCGGGTGGCACTGACAGTGGGTCAGGACGGGGGTGCCCTGGGTCAGCTCGTGGTCGGCCGGACGGCGGGGTGGCCGGCCGGGAGGCGGGGGTAGTCGGTGTAGCCGGTGGCCTCCTGGCCGTAGAGGTGGGTGGGGTCGACGGGGGTGAGCGGGGCGTTCGCGGCGAACCGTTCCGGCAGGTCGGGGTTGGCGATGAAGGCGCGGCCGTAGGAGACCAGGTCGGCCAGGCCGGCGGCCAGCACGGCCTCGCCGCGCTCGCGGTCGGTGGCGGCGCGGTTCTCGCCGACGTTGCCGATCAGCGGGCCGGACCAGCGCGGGCGCAGGTCGGCCAGGGCCGGGTAGTCGTCGTTGTCGGTGAGGTGGAGGTAGGCCAGGCCGAGGCCGTCGAGTTCGGCGAGCAGGGCGCGGTAGACGGGGGCGGGGTCGGCCTCGTCCATGCCGAACTGCGGGTTGCCGGGGGACAGCCGCAGGCCGAGGCGGTCGGGACCGATGGCCTCGGCGACGGCGGTGACCAGTTCGATCGGGAAGCGCAGCCGGTCGGCGAGGGTGCGGGGGCCGTACTCGTCGGTGCGCAGGTTGGTGTTGTCGGCCAGGAACTGGTGGATCAGGTAGGAGTTGGCGCCGTGCAGTTCGACGGCGTCGAAGCCGGCGGCGAGGGCCAGGCGGGCGGAGTCGACGTGGTCGGCGACGGTGCGGCGGATCTCCTCGCGGGTCATGGCGCGCGGGGTGACGGCCTCGGCCTTGCCGCCGTCCTTGACGTGCACCGGGCCCGGGGCCGGGACGGCGGAGGGGCCGGCCGGGACGTCGCCGAGCAGCCGGTAGAGCGGGTGGCCCTGGCGTCCGCCGTGCATCAGCTGGGCGGCGATCCGCCCGCCGGCGGCGTGCACGGCCCCGGTCACGGCGCGCCAGCCGGCCGCGTGCGCGGGCGTCTCCAGGCCGGGCAGGCGCCAGCCGGACTGGCCCTGCCGGCTGGGCCAGATGCCTTCGGTGACGATCAGGCCGGCGCTCGCGCGCTGGGCGTAGTACTCGGCGACGACGGGCAGCGGCGTGCCGTCCTCGGCGGCCCGGTAGCGCGTCATCGGGGCCATGACGACGCGGTTCGGCAGGTCGAGCGCGCCGAGGCGGTACGGGGTGAGCAGGGATGCGGTGGCGGTCGTGGTCATGCCGGTACGGTAGAACTTGACATCAGTGTCAGGTTCAAGCGCCGACGGCCGCTCCGTCCGCCGGCGTGGCCGCCTCGGTGAGGATCAACTCCTCGATCCCGTACAGGAACCGCTCCATCGCGGGGCGCGGCAGCACGGCCGGGTCGGCCGTCATGGCCAGGCTCAGCGCCTCGGCGGACTGCAGGGCGTCCAGGGCGTAGGTCAGGCCGGGGCGCGGCTCGAAGTCCACCGGCCAGCTGAGGGTGGTGTGCTCCTCGCCGGGGGCGGCCGGGGCCGGGAGCAGCTCCCGGGTGTCGTTGAACACGCAGGAGCGGTCGGCCAGTTGGACCCCCTCGGCGGTCAGTCGGTCGATCTCGGCGGCCAGGGCCAGCCTGTCGTAGTACGCGTGGCGGTAGGTGCCGATCGCCGCGGCGTGGGTGCGGCGCACGACCTCGCCGAACTCGGCGGTGGCGTCCGGGAGATGGAACAGGCCGTCGCCCGCGATCACGCCGACCGCGTTGGCCAGCTCCGGCAGGAAGCGGTTGTTGACCACGACGTTCAGCACGGCCTCGGTGGAGCCGGCGAGCCGGGCGGTCATCGCGGCCGTCGCGGCGAGCAGCACCGAGCCCGTGCTGACCCGGTGCCGGGCCGCGACCCGCTCGACGGCCCGGGGCAGGGCGGGGGAGCGGAGCACCGCGTTCGGGAACCGGGCGGGCTCTGCGGTGGTCGGCGGGAGGGGGTGGGACGGGAAGAGTCGGGGCGGGCCGAGTCGGAGCTTGCGCACGAACTGCTTGCGGGCCCCCGCGTCGCGCCGCCGGCCGCGTTCGGAGGTCTGGAACTCGGCTTCCTCCAGCGGCTGTTGGGCTGGTTCGCGCAGCTCGGCCAGCTCCTCGGGGGAGCTGCCGAGGCAGAGCGCGGACAGGTCGGCGACCAGCCTGCTCATCCCGGAGCCGTCCACCGCGGTGTGCGAGAGCACTAGGCTGATGTGCCGGACCAGCCCGCCCGCCGTCACCGCGCCGATCCGCACCGGCCACTGGGCGGCGGTGTCGAAGGGCTGTGCCGCCAGCTCCTCGTGCAGCCGGGTGCCGAGTTCGGCCGGGTCCTCGTGCTTCCCGGCGGGCCACAGGTGGACGTCCAGGGTGCCTTCGCCGTCGACGAGTTGGCGGAGGCCGCCGGCCTCGTCGGGGCGCAGCCGGGTGTGCAGCGAGTCGTGCAGGTGCAGCAGCCGCTCCAGGGCGGCGAGCAGGACGGGCAGGGGCAGCCCCGGGTCCAGCGGCGCGGCGGTGGCGATGTTGTAGCGCGGCGCGTCGGCCGGTGGCAGCCGTCGTACGGCGTCCCAGATGGCCCGTTGGCCCCAGGTGGCCGGTCCGGCCCCGGTCCGTCCGGACGAGAAGGCGAGCTCCAGCAGTTGGCGAGTGGTCACCGATCGGCTCTCCGTAGTGCGGTGGTCGTGGCGTCGTGGCGTCGTGGCGTCGTGCCGGTGCGTTGGGAGCGCGGGTGCTGCTGGGGAGAGTGTGGCGCACCGCCCGCCGCGCGTCGAGGGTCGTGCGGCCGGCCGCGCCCGGCGGCCGTCGGGGGTTCGGGGCTTCCAAAAGTCTCTTGATGTGAAGTATCTTGATATCGAGATTGATGCCGATCGCGCGACTCGCGCCACGCACACGACGGGGGCCTGCCATGCGGGGGAACGGACTGATAGCGCAGCTGCGGCGGCCGCCGGGCGGGCGGGACGCGCGGATCATGCTGCTGGCGCAGTGTGTCGACCGGACCGGCACGGGGGTGTGGGCAGCGGCCTCGGTGCTCTACTTCACCTACGTCTGCGGGATGGACGCGCGGCAGCTGGGACTGCTGCTCGGGGTCGGGGCGGTGGCGGGGATCGCCGGGTCCCCGCTGGCCGGGCGGGCGGCCGAACGGGTGCCGGTGCGGTGGCTGCTGATCGGCTGCCACCTGCTGCGGCTCGGGGCGATGGGGCTGCTGCTGGTGGTCGACGGCTTCGCCGCGCTGCTGCCCGTGGTGGCCCTGATCTGCCTGGCCGAACGGGCCGCCAAGACCCTGGAGATGCTGTTCGCGACCCGGGTGGCGGGCGAGCGGCGGGCCACCTACCAGGCCCTGTTCCGCAGCGTGGCCAACGCCGGGTACGCGCTCGGCGCGGGTGTCGCGGCGATCGGGCTGGCGGTCGGGACCACCGCCGCCTACCGGGTGCTGATCCTGGCCAACGGGCTGTCCTACGTGCTGGCCGCCGTGCTGGTCTGGCGCACCCGGGAGCCGTCCGGGCGCGGCCTGGTCGCGGCGAAGGCCGGGGAGGCGCCCGCCGGGGCGGCGGCCGCGCCCAGCCCCTGGCGCGACCGCGGCTACCTGCGGTTCGTCCTGCTGGACATGCCGCTGAACCTGGACGACTCGGTCCTCAACGTCGGGCTGCCGCTCTGGCTGGTCCACCACACCGGCGCGCCGCACGCCGTCGTCCCGGTCTTCCTGGTGCTCAACACGGTGCTCGTGGTGCTGCTGCAACTGCGGGTCTCCGCCTGGGCGGAGGGCGCGCTCGGGGCGGCCGCGGCGGTCCGCTGGTACGGGGTGACGGTGCTGGGGGGCTGCCTGCTGATCGCGCTCGCCACCGGCGCCGGGCCGGTCCTGGCCTCGGTCGCGCTGCTGGCCGCGGCGATGCTGATCACGCTGGCGGAACTGCTGCGCTCGGTGAGCTCCTGGGAGCTGGCGGTCGTGCTGGCCCCGCCGGGCGCCCAGGCCTCGTACCTCGGGGTCGCCGGGATGTCCCAGTCGGTGCAGAAGTCGGTGGGGCCGCTGCTGCTGACCGGGGTGGTGATGGCGGCCGGGCCGGTCGGCTGGCTCGGGCTCGGCGCGGCGACCGTCGGCCTCGGCGCGCTCCAGCGCCGGGCCAGCCTGCGGCGGCTGGCGGCGCTGGGCGGGGCGGCCGACGGTGCGGGGGCCGAGCCGGCGCGGCCGGTCACGGCCTCGGTGGGCTGAGTCGCCACGGAGTCGGTGCGGGGGAGTCCCGGGACGGCGCTGGGGGACGACTGGGGGACATCCCCCATTCCTCCCCCAAGTAGCGGAGCACCACGGCCCGTTCGGGCCGGAACCGGTTAGCGTGCGGCCATGACTTCGATCATGGGTTCGACCCTGCGCAGGCACCTCGTCGTGGCGGCCGGCGTCACCGTGCTGCTCGCCGCCAACGCGGCCACCGCCGTCGCCCGCCCGGCCGGTCCGTCCGTCGCCGAGCAGTTGCGCCGGGACGCCGCGGCGATCCACGACCTCGGCATCAGCGGCGTGCAGGCCCGGGTGATCGGGCCCGACGGCCGCCAGACGGTCGCCACCAGCGGCGCCGCCGACGTCACCACCGGCCGCCCGGTCTCCCCCGACGGCTACTTCCGGATGGCCAGCACGGCCAAGACGATGGTCGCGACCGTGGTCCTCCAACTGGAGGCCGAGGGGCGGCTGTCGCTGGACGACACGCTCGGCCACTGGCTGCCGGAGGTGGTACGGGCCAAGGGCGGAGCCGGCGGCGGGACCACCGTCCGCGAGCTGCTCCAGCACCAGGGCGGCATCGTGGACCACCTGCCCGGATACGACTCGAAGGACGGGTACGAGCGGGAGCGCTACAAGGTCTACCAGCCCGAAGACCTGGTGGCCGGGGCGGAGTTCGGCACGGACAAGAGCTGGAGGTACTCCAACGTCGGCTACCTCCTGCTCGACATGGTCGTCGAGCGGGCCACCGGCCGCCCCGCCCACCGGGAGGTCGAGGACCGCATCCTGCGCCCGCTCGGCCTCGACCGGACCCGGCTGATGGGCACCTCGCCCACCCTGCCCCGGCCGCACGCCCAGGCCTACCAGCTCTTCCCCGAACCCGACGGCCGGGTGGACGTCACCGAGCAGGTGCCGATGGACCAGGGGCTCTCCTGGGCCACCACCACGCGGGACGAGAACGTCCTCCTCCGCGCACTGCTCGCGGGCCGGCTGCTGCCGGCGCGGCAACTGGCAGACATGCGGCGGACGGTGCCCGTGGACGACCAGACCTCGGAGATGTGGCACGGCGGCGAGTACGGGCTCGGCCTGGTCAAGCGCTCGCTGACCTGCGGCGGGACCTACTGGGGCCACGACGGCGGGGACGGCGGCTTCATCACCCTCAACGGCGTCACCGAGGACGGGAAGCGCAGCGCCGTGGTCTCCATGTCCGAGGCGCTCGGCGACAGTTGGGACCACATCAAGGCCCAGGAGGACGCGGCCTCGAAGCTGATCGACCACGCCCTGTGCGCCGGGAGCCCCCGCGCCAGCTGAGCGGGCGTCGGACTCTGTGATCGACGACCGCATCGTCCGACGGGAGGGTCGTGCGGGTAGGGAACGTCTCCTCCCCGGGGTGTACACGGATAGGTCGTAGGGTCGAGGGCAGGTCGTCCCGAGGGGCGATGACCGGCGGGTGCCGGCGGCCACAGGGTGAGGCCATGACGGAAGTGAAGAACATGAAGGAACGTCAGTTCCCATCGAAAATAAGGCGGTTCACCTCGGGCGCGCTAGCGGTCGGGCTGACGTCCGCGCTGCTGACGGCCCTGGTGCCCGCCGTGGCCCAGGCCGCCGGCACCGACCTCGGGACCGGCCCGGACGCCGACCGGGGTGGCTGGACCGCGAAGATCAGCCGGACCGAGTACGGCGTCCCGCACGTCCTCGCCCGCGACTTCGGCGGCCTCGGCTACGGCTACGGGTACGCCTTCGCCCAGGACAACCTCTGCCAGCTCGCCGACCAGGTGCTCACCGTGCGCGGCGAGCGCTCGCGCCACCTCGGCCCGGACGGCGAGTCCGTGGACCGGGTGAGCAACCTGGTGAGCGACACCTACCAGCAGGGCCTGCTGCGCGCCGGGACGGTGCGGCGGCTGCAGGCCGCCCCCGCGCCGCTCGGCCCGACCGACGAGGTGCGGCAGCTGGTGGACGGCTACGTCGCCGGGTACAACCGCTACCTGCGCGACACCGGCCCCGACCACCTGCCGGACCCGTCCTGCCGGGGGAAGGCCTGGGTCGGGCCGATCACCGCGGACGACCTGTGGAACATCCTCTACTCCGCCAACACCCTGGCGGGCAGCGGCGCCGCCAAGCAGCAGATCGCCACGGCCGTCCCCGCGGCCTCGACCGGGCCCGCAGCCACAGCCGGGTCCGGCGCCGAGGCCGCCGGACCCGCGGCGGACGCACCCCGGATCGCCGCTCCCGGCCACTCCGCCGACAACCCCGAACTCGGCAGCAACGCCTGGGCGATCGGGCGCGACGCCAGCCGCGACGGCACCGGCCTGCTGCTGGCCAACCCGCACCTCCAGTGGGCCGGCGAGCAGCGCTTCTACCAGGCCCAGCTGACCATCCCCGGCGTCCTGGACGTCGCCGGCGCCGGGCTGTACGGCATCCCGTTCCTCCAGATCGGCCACACCCGTGGCCTCGCCTGGAGCCACACCACCAGCTACGCCGACCACCACACCCTCCACCGGCTCAGCCTGGTGCCCGGCGACCCGACCGCGTACCTGGTGGACGGCAAGGCCGAGCGGATGGCCCAGGAGACCGTCAAGGTCACGGTCCGGGCCGCCGACGGGACGCTCTCCACCGTCGACCGGAGCCTCTACCGCTCCCGCCACGGCTACGTCCTCGCCGAGGGCTGGACCGGGGAGCACGCCTACACCCTCGGCGACGCCAACGCCGAGAACCTCCGCTCCCTGAACCAGTGGCTGGCGGTCGGCCGCGCCCAGAACCTCGACCAGCTCCGCCAGGCCCAGCGCACCTACCAGGGCCTCCCGTGGGTGTACACCACGGCCGTCGACTCCACCGGCACCACCTGGTTCACCGACGCCTCCGCCGTCCCGAACCTCCCCGACGCCCAGCGCGACCGCTGCCTGGTCGCGGGCGGCGGCTTCGGACAGGTACTGGACGGCTCGACCGCCGCCTGCGACCCGGGCACCGACCCGGACGCGCTCGTACCCGGCGTCTTCGGCCCCGCCAACCAGCCGGGCCTGACCCGCACCGACTACGTCGCCAACTCCAACAACGGCCCGTACCTGACCAACGCGGAGGCCCCGCTCACCGGCTTTCCCGCCATGTACCAGGGCGCCTCCGCGCGGATGCTGCGCAGCCAGCTGGGCCTGCGGATGATCGCCGACCGCCGGGCCGGCACCGACGGCCTCGGCGCCCCCGGGTTCACCCTCGGCTCGCTCCAGGCGACGATGTTCGGCAACCGGGTGCAGAGTGCCGAACTCGACCGCGACGACGCCGTGGCGCTCTGCCGCGCCCACCCGGAGATCGCCGCCTCCGACGGCAGCCGGGTCGACGTCCGCCCGGCCTGCGACGCGCTCGCCGCCTGGAACACCCGGGCCGACGCCGACAGCCGGGGCACCGTGCTCTGGCAGGCGTACCGGGACGCGCTGGCGGGGACCGGCACGACCGCCTGGCAGACGGTCCCGGCCGATCCGGCCCGGCCGCTGACCACCCCGCGCGGCATCGACGCCGCCAACCCCGAGGCCCAGCGCGCCCTGGCCGACGCGGTGAAGGGCATGGCGGCCCGCGGCCTGCCGGTGGACGCCCCGATCGGCCTCGTCCAGCGCTGGGCGGGCATCCCGCTGCACGGCTGCTCCCACCAGCTGGGCTGCTTCAACGTGCTGACGGCGGGGCCGGATTCGGGCACCGGCGGCGGCACCTACCCGACGAACCTCGGCAGCGTCCCGCACGGCGGCACCTTCCTGATGGCCACCGAGCTGACCGACCGGGGTCCGCGCACCAGGACGCTGCTCACCTACGGCGAGTCCGCCGACCCGACCTCGCCGCACTTCACCGACCAGACCCGCGTCTACGCCCGCAAGCAGTGGGTGACCGAGCGCTTCACCGAGGCCGAGATCCGCTCCGCGCCGGGCCTCGGCGTCACCGTCCTGCGGCGCTGACGCACCGTCGCACGGGCCTCCGGGCCGCCGCCGTTCCCGGAACGGCGGCGGCCCGTCCGACCTCGTGCGGCGGGGTCAGGCGAGGGTGACCTCGACCGGGAGCCGCTTGATGCCGTTGACGAAGTTGGAGCGCACCCGCGGGACGTCCCCGGCGAGTTCGATGCCCGCCAGCCGCGGGATCAGCTCCTCGAACATGATGCGGATCTCGGTGCGCGCGAGCAGGTTGCCCAGGCACAGGTGGGGGCTGCCCTTGCCGAAGGTGACGTGGTCGTTGTCGCGGCGGGTCACGTCGAAGTCGTAGGGGTTGCCGAAGACCTCCTCGTCGCGGTTGCCGGAGGCGAACCACATCACGACCTTCTCGCCCTCCCTGATCCGCCTGCCGCCGAGTTCGACGTCGCGGGTGGCCGTGCGGCGGAAGTGGTAGACGGGGGAGGCCCAGCGCAGGAACTCCTCCACCGCGCCGGGGATGAGGGACGGGTCCTGCTGGAGGCGGGCGAGCTGCTCGGGGTGCTGGAGGAGGGCCAGCATGGAGTGGCTGATGGTGTGCCGGGTGGTCTCGTTGCCGGCGACGACCAGGAGCAGGAAGTAGTTGTCGAAGTCCTGCGGCGAGAGCGGCACCCCGTCGCGGGGGGTCTCGTTGACCAGCCTGGAGACCAGGTCGGTGCCGGCGCCGCCGCGCCGCTGCCGGGCGAGTTCGCGGCCGTAGGCGAAGACCTCCAGCGAGGCGGGCGAACGGAACGGCAGGTCGCGGTACTTCTCGCTCTCCGCGCTGTGCAGCAGGACGTCGGCGTAGTCCGGGTCGGTGTTGCCGATGATCCGGTTGCCCCAGTCGATGAGCTGCTGGTTGTCCTCCGGGGGCACGTCCAGGAGGCGGGCGAGCACGTTGATCGGGAAGTCGGCGGAGACCTCCTTGACGAAGTCGAAGCGGCCCTTGGCCAGGGCGGCGTCCAGCGTGGTGGCGGTCAGGCCGCGCAGGAAGTCGGCGTAGCTGTTGATCACGCCCGCGCCGAACTGGCGCTGGAGGATGCTGCGCAGGGCGCGGTGGCGGACCCCGTCCAGCTCCAGGATGGAGGCGCGCTTCTTGATCTGGTCGTCGTCGACCTCCTCCAGGTTCACGAACCTCGTCGAGGTGAAGGTCTCGGCGTCCCGGTCGACGCGGGCGATGTCGGCGTGCCGGGTGACCGCCCAGAAGCCGGAGTTGGGCGCCTCCTCCGGCTGCCAGTGCACCGGGTCCTGGTGGCGCAGGGTGTGGAACATCCGCCACGGGGTGACGCCGTCGGTGAAGTTGTCGAGGTCGGCCAGGTCCACCTGGTCGAGGGGCAGCGGTTCGTCGATGGCGCCGGAGGCGGGCGGCGTGGACGGCACGGTGGTCACGGTTGGTCTCCTCGGTCTCACAGGTGGTACGCGTACTCGGTGAACTCCCAGTCGGTGACGTGCCGTTGGAAGCGGGCGACCTCGTCGCGCTTGTACGAGAGGTAGGCGTCGACGAAGTCCCGGCCGAGCACCCCGGTCAGGTCCTGGTCCGCCTCCAGGGCGTCGAGCGCCTCGGGCAGGGACGTCGGCAGCAGCGCGGACCTGGCGCGGTCGTAGCCGTAGCCCTCCAGCGGGGCGGCGGGCTCCTCGCCGGCGAGGACGCCCAGCAGGGCCGCCGCGACGGTCCCCGCGATCAGCAGGTAGGGGTTGGCGCTCGCGTCCCCCAGCCGCAGCTCGAAGCGGCTGCCGGAGCCGCGCTCCGGCGGGATCCGGACCATGGCGCTGCGGTTGTCCAGCCCCCAGTCGATCAGCCAGGGGGCGAGGGTGTCGGGGCCGAAGCGCTTGTAGGAGTTGACCGTCGGGTTGGCGAGCGCCGCGAGCGCCGGGGCGTGGGCGAGGACGCCGGCCACCGCGTGGCGCGCGGTCGCGCTGAGCCCGTACGGCGCGGCCGGGTCCGCGAAGACGTTGCCGCCCGCGCCGTCCACGCAGGACAGGTGGAGGTGGAAGCCGGAACCGCCGGCGCCCTGGAAGGGCTTGGCCATGAAGGTGGCCAACCGGCCTTCCTTGCGGGCGAGTTCCTTGACCGCGGACTTGAAGCGGAAGGCGCGGTCGGCGGCCGCCATGGCGTCGGAGTGGTTGAGGTTGATCTCGAACTGGGAGCCGTCGAACTCGTGGTTGCCGTTGGTGATGCCGATGCCGAGGTCGCGCAGCAGGCGCAGGGTGCGCAGCAGGTGGTTGTCGGCGTCCGCGCGCAGCCCCGCCGTGTAGACCACGCCGGCGGCCTCGCTGTAGCGGCGCCAGCCCTGCGGCGTCCCGGGCGCGGCGTCGCACAGGAAGTACTCCAACTCCGGCCCCACGACCGGGTGCAGGCCGTGCTCCCGGCACCGGTCGACGACCGTGCGCAGCAGGTCGCGGGGGGATTCCGGGGCGGGCCGTCCGGTGGCCGGGTCGGTGACGTCGCCGAGGCAGCTGGCGACTCCGGGCTCCCAGGGCAGGGCGGCCAGGGTGTCGAGGTCGGGGCGCACGCAGATGTCGGGCAGGCCGGCGTCCAGGCCGCCGGGGACGGGGACCACGTCGCCCTGGGGGCTGGTGTGGTAGACGGCGCGGCAGAAGGCGAGGCCGTGTTCGCAGGCCGAGGGCAGGTGGTCCAGCAGGACGTCCCGGGCCCGTTCGGTGCCGATGAGGTCGGGATAGGTCACCCGGACCACGTCGATGCCCTGGGCGGCCAGCCGCTCCAGGTGGTGGCGGACGGGCGGGATGTCGGATGCGCTCACCGGTGTCTCCTCTGGGGGAAGTGGGGCGCCTCCCCGCGTTCACGGCGTCGGGAGGGCCAGGGCGCACGGCAGTGGCGGGGTGGGGGAGGGGGCGCGGCGGCTTCGGGCTGCGGGGTGGGGCAGGACACGCTCGCTCGCTGGTGGCAAACGGTAGGGACGCCGGTCGCTCTCCCGCAAGGGGTCTGCCCCAGAAATTTATCCATCCGGATAGCTCTTGACCAGAGGCCGGCTGCTTCCTATGTTATTTGACATCAAACGTTTTGGCGGTCGCTCGTCACCGCCTTCCTCGGCGGCCATCGCCCCCTGCCTCCGGCGTCCGCCGCCCCCTCGGCCGTGATCCGGCCCCCGCGGCCCCACGCCCCCCGCGATCCCCCCCCGTTCCCTCCCTTTCCCGCGACGCTCCCCCACCACCAGGAGGACCGGCCATGAAGGTCGTCGTCGACATGAACAAGTGCCAGGACCACGGCCAGTGCGTCTTCGCCGCCCCCGACGTCTTCCGCTTCGACGAGGACGGACACCTCGCGTACGTCGCCCACCCCGACGAGGGCCTGCGCGCCGACGTCGAGGAGGCCGCCGACGTCTGCCCGCTCCAGGCCATCCGGATCGAGGACTGAGCCGTGACCGCACCCACCGCCGGGGCCGGCGCACCCGTCCTCGTGGCCGGCGCCTCCATGGCCGGGCTGCGCGCCGCCGAACAGCTGCGCGCCGCGGGCTGGGACGGGCCGATCACCCTCGTCGGGGACGAGCCCCACATGCCCTACAACCGGCCCCCGCTGTCCAAGGAGGTCCTGGCGGGCACGGCCTCCTTCGACTCGCTCGCCCTCCGGCCCCGGGCCGGCGTCTCCGACGTGCACTGGCGCCTGGGCACCGCGGTCGTCCGGGCCGACCTCGACCGCCGGACCGTCGAACTCGACGGCGGCGAGACCCTGCCCTACCGCGCCCTCGTCGTGGCCACCGGCATGCGCGCCCGGCGGCTGCGCTGCCCCGGCCCCGCCACCGGACGGCACACCGTCCGGACCCAGGCCGACGCCCGGGGGCTGCGCGAGGCGCTGACCCGGCCCGGCGCGCGGGTGGTCGTGGTCGGAGCCGGCTTCATCGGCTGCGAGGTGGCCGCCACCGCCGTCGCCCTCGGCGCCGCCGAGGTCACCGTCGTCGACCCGCAGCCGCTGCCCATGGTCGGCCCGCTGGGCGAACTGCTCGCCGGGTCGCTGCTCGGCCGCCACCGGCGGCGGGGCGTCCGCTTCGCCCTCGGCGCCGGGGTGACCGGCTTCCGGGGCGAGGACCGGGTCACCGGGGTGGCGCTGGCGGACGGCCGGGTGCTGGACGCGGACGTGGTGGTGGAGTCGGTCGGCTCGGTGGCCAACACCGAGTGGCTCGAGGGCAACGGCCTGGACCTCTCCGACGGCGTGCGCACGGACGAGCACCTGCGGGCCGGCGGGCGGCCGGAGGTGGTCGCCGTCGGTGACGTCGCCCGCTTCCCCAACGCCCGGTACGACGGCGTCCCGCGCCGCGTCGAGCACTGGTCCATCCCCACCGACACGGCCAAGCACGCCGCCAGGGTGCTCGCCGCCCACCTCGCCGGCGCCGACCACGGTCTCGCGCCGTTCGCCCCGCTGCCGACCTTCTGGAGCGACCAGCACGACTTCCGGCTGCAGTCCTTCGGCGCCCCCGGCCTCGGCCGGGACGACGCGCGCGTCCTGGCCGGCGACCCCGACGGGGACCCCGACGGGGACGTCCTGGTCGGCTACCACCGGGCCGGCCGCCTGGTCGGCGTCGTCGCCCTCGGCGGGCGGGGTGCCGCGGCGGCCGCCGCCCGCTACCGCGCCGAGCTGCTGCGGCGGCCGGACGTCGAGCAGCCGGCCGTAGGGCAGCAGGCCGTAGAGCAGCCCGCCCTCCCGTAGCCGGCCGTAGCGCGGCCCGCCCTCCCACACCCCGCTCCCACCGCGTAAGGAACCCCAAGTGGCCAGTGTCCGTGGATACTTCCACCCCAAGACGGCGACCGGCGACTCGTCGCTGATCCCCCCGCCGCCGTGGCGCTACTCCGGCGACCTGCTCACCGTCGAGTACCGCACCGACCCGGCCCGGGTGCGCGAGCTGCTGCCCGAGCCGCTGGAACTCGCCGACGAGGACCCGGGCGCCGTCGCGCTGATCTGGGCCGACTGGCAGTCCTGCTCCGACTCCGGACGGGAGCTGCTCGACCCGGTGCGCGCCCAGTACAAGGAGGCGTTCGCCGTCGTCCGCTGCGCGTACCGGGGCCGGACGTACAGCCGCTGCGCGCACATCTGGGTCGACAAGGACTTCGCGATCGCCCGGGGGCTGCACCAGGGCTACCCGAAGAAGCTCGGCTCCATCCACCAGACCCGGCCGCACCCGTACGGGCCCGCCCCGCGGATCGAGGCCGGTGCCCGGTTCGGCGCGACCCTCGCCGCCGCGGACCGGCGCCTGGCCCAGGCCGTCGTCACGCTGCGCGAGCCGTCGGAGAGCAACGGCTTCGTCAACGGCCACCCGATGCTCCACCACCGCTGGCTGCCCTCCATCGAGAAGGGCAAGGGCCTCGCCCTGGACGAGCTGGTCGAGTCCGGTGCCGCCTCCTTCGAGGCCGGGCAGCCCTGGGTGGGCGACGCCGAGCTGGAGCTGTTCGAGGCGCCCACCGAGGAGCTGGCCCGGCTGGAGGTCCGCGAGCCGATCGCCGCCTACTACCGGCAGGTCGGCGTGGTGTGGGACGGCGGCCGGCTGCTGGAGTCCGGCACCTCCGGTGCCGAGTGACCCCCCGCCGCACCGCCCACGAGGAACCCGGAGACACGAGGAAGCGCAGGACATGAGCGAACACACCACCACCGTCGCCGGGGTCGCCGTCGACACCCGGCACTGGATCGGCGGCGAACGCGTCGCCTCCGCCGGCACCTTCACCGACGTCTCGCCCGTCGACGGCGCCGTCCTCGGCGAGATCGCCCGGGGTACCGCGACGGAGGCCGCCGCCGCGGTCGCCGCCGCCAAGGCCGCCTTCCCCGCCTGGGCGGCCACCCCGCGCGAGGAGCGGGCCCGCCTCCTGCACGCCGTCGCCGACGGCGTGGAGCGCCGGCTGGAGGAGCTGGCCGTCGTGGAGACGGCCGACAACGGCGCCCTGCTGCGCTCGCACCGCCGCGGCGTCATGCCCCGGGTCGCCCACAACTTCCGCTTCTTCGCCGACTGGCTGCTGCGGCTCGGCCACGAGGACTTCGACACCCGCGGCCACACCAACCACGTCAGCTGGGACCCGGCCGGCCCCTGCGTGCTGATCACCCCCTGGAACGCGCCGCTGATGCTGGCCACCTGGAAGGTCGCCCCGGCCCTGGCGGCCGGGAACACGGTCGTCCTCAAGCCCGCCGAGTGGTCGCCGCTGACGGCCTCGCTGCTCGCCGCGATCGCCGCCGAGGCGGGGCTGCCGGCCGGCGTCCTCAATGTGGTGCAGGGGTACGGCTCCGAGATCGGCGACGCCCTCACCTCGCACCCGGACGTGCGCCGGATCAGCTTCACCGGGTCCGTGCCGACCGCCCGGCGGATCGCCGCGTCGGCCGCCGCCAACCTCACCCCGCTCAGCCTCGAACTGGGCGGCAAGTCCCCGCTGCTGGTCTTCGCCGACGCCGACCTGGACCTCGCCGTCGAGCTCGCGGTGGAGCAGTACGACAACGCCGGCCAGGTCTGCCTGGCCGCCACCCGCCTCCTCGTCGAGGAGACGGTCGCCGAGGAGTTCACCCGGCGCTTCGTCGAGCGGGCCGCACGCCTCGTACAGGGCGACCCGCGGGACGAGGCGACCGACATCGGCCCCACCGTCCACCCCCGCCAGCTGGAGAAGATCGACGGCTTCGTCCGGCGGGCCGTCGCGGCCGGCGCCCGCACCGTGATCGGCGGCCGGCCCCGGGACGGCCGGTACTACGCGCCGACCCTGCTCACCGATGTCGCCCAGGACGCGGAGATCGTCCAGGAGGAGGTCTTCGGCCCCGTCCTGACCCTCCAGACCTTCGGCACCGAGGAGGAGGCCGTCCGGCTGGCCAACGACACCCGCTTCGGCCTGGCGGCCACCGTGGCCACCGGCGACCCGGAGCGCGCCCGCCGGGTCACCGCACGGCTGGTGGCGGGCACCGTCTGGGTCAACTGCTTCTTCGTCCGGGACCTCCAGGCCCCGTTCGGCGGCTCCCGCCACTCGGGCGTCGGCCGCGAGGGCGGCACCTGGAGCTTCGACTTCTACTGCGATGTCAAGAACACCGTCACCTCGCCGAAGGGGTGGACCAGCCATGGGTGAGATCGTCGGGGCCGGCCTGCTGGCCCACGTGCCCACCATCGTGCTGCCCGAGGAGACCAGGCGCCGGCTGAACGACGGCCGGGAGATCACCCTCGTCACCGGCCTGCGGCAGCTGCGCGAGGAGGTCTTCGAGCGCGCGGACTACGACACCGTCGTCGTCCTGGACTCCCACTGGGCGACCACCGTCGAGTTCGTGGTCACCGCCCAGCAGCGCCGGGCCGGGCTGTTCACCTCCGAGGAGCTGCCGCGCGGCATGTGCCGGATGCCGTACGACTTCCCCGGGGACCCCGAACTCGCCCGCGCCATCGCCTCGTTCGCCGACCGGCACGGCACCTGGATCACCCCGGTCGACGACGCGTACCTGCCGATCTACTACGCCACCGTCAACCTGTGGAAGTTCCTCGGCGAGGGCCTGCCGGACAAGCGCTGGGTGACCATCGGCGTCTGCCAGACCGGCGACGCCGAGGACCACCTGCGGCTGGGCCGCGCGCTGGCCGACGGCATCGCCGCCACCCCGGGCCGGCGGGTGCTGCTGATCGCCTCCGGGGCCCTGTCCCACACCTTCTGGCCGCTGCGCGAGCTGCGCGACCACGAGTCCGGCGACCCGGCGCACATCTTCACCCCCGAGGCCCGGGCCGCCGACCGGGAACGGATCGCCTGGTTCAAGGAGGGCCGCCACGACCGGGTCCTCGACACCATGGACGAGTTCCGGCGCCACCGGCCCGAGGCCGGGTTCTCCCACTACCTGATGATGGCCGGCGCCCTCGGCGAGCGGGCCTGCACCGCGACGGCGCGCCAGTACGGCGAGTACGAGAACGCGATCGGCACCGGCCAGGCCCACCTCTGGTTCGACCGCCCGCAGGGCGGCTGGACGGGCACCGGCCCGTCCGCCGCCTCGGCCGGCCCGCGCAACCCCCACAGCCTCCGCTAGAAAGGCCCCGCCATGCCCGAGTACCGCCGCATCCTGCTCGACGGCGCCGCCGTCCAGACCGTGCGCGAGGGCGACGACCTGGTGGCCGGCGACGGCCGGCGCGTCGCGGCCGAGGACGCCCACCACCTGCCGCCCGTCGTCCCCTCCAAGGTGATCGCCGTCCACCTCAACCACCGCAGCCGGGTGGAGGAGTTCCGGATCGGCCTGCCCGACAGCCCCACCTACTTCCACAAGCCGACCTCGGCGCTCAACTCCCACCGGGGCGCGGTCGTCCGCCCCGAGGGCTGCAAGTGGCTCAACTACGAGGGCGAGGTCGCCATCGTGATCGGCCGCACCGCGCGCAACGTCTCCCCGGCCGAGGCGGGGGAGTACATCGCCGGGTACACCGTGGCCAACGACTACGGCCTGCACGACTTCCGGGACACCGACGCCGGCTCCATGCTCCGGGTCAAGGGCTCCGACACCCTGTGCCCGCTCGGCCCCGGGCTGGTCACCGACTGGGACTTCCACGGCAAGCGGCTGCGGACCTACGTCAACGGCGAGGTCGTCCAGGACGGCTCCACCGACGAGATGACCTGGGACATGCACTACCTCGTCGCCGACATCGCCCGCACCATCACCCTGTACCCCGGCGACGTGCTGCTGTCCGGCACCCCGGCCAACTCCCGGCCGGTGGCGCCCGGGGACCTCGTCGAGGTGGAGGTGGAGGGCCTCGGCCGACTCGCCAACCGCATCGTCGCCGGGCCGACCCCGGTGCGCACCGACGTGGGGGCGCAGCCCACCGAGTCGGAGGAGGTGCTGTCCACCGCCCTGGGCGGGGACTGGGAGTTCCGCGGCATCCGGCCGCCGAAGCGCTGACCGGTGCGCGCCGGTAGGGTCGATCACATGACCGATCCCGTCAAGCCCACCACCGTCGAGCGCGGCCCCCGCAAGCGCGTGACGAACTACGGGACGGGACGGACGGCCCTGCTGGACGCCGCCGTGCGCGTGGTGGCCCGGGGCGGTCTGCGCAAGCTCACCTACCGGGCCGTCGCCCAGGAGGCCGGTGTCACCCACGGGCTCGTCGTGCACTACTTCGGTACGCGGGACGCGCTGATCGAGGAGGCGCTGACCCACGCCATCCGCTCCTCGCTGAGCGTCAGCGCGCTCGGCGTCGGCACCGGCCCCGCGGCCGACTTCGCCACCGGTCTCGTGGAGATGGTCGAGTCCGGTCCCGAGGTGCAGGCCTTCCAGTACGAGCTGCTGCTGGAGGCCCGCCGCCGGCCGGAGCTGCTGCCGCACCTGCGCGGCCTCTACGAGGAGTACTTCGAGGCCAGCCGGAGCGAGTTGGGCCGGATCCTGCCCGGCCCGGTGAGCCGCGGCATGTCCCGGCTGGTCTTCGCCGCGCTGGAGGGCCTGGTGCTGCACCAGCTGGTCTTCGGTGAGCGGGAGGCCACCGAGGAGGCGCTGGCGGAGCTCAGGGGCCTGCTGGCCGGGCTGGCCGAGGAGCCCGACGGGCGCTGACGCCGCGCCGTCCAAGCCCCTTTTTCCTGCTTCCCGACCCCTTGTCAAACGCATGGCGCCGCCCCACGATGAGGCAACTCGTTTGACCTGAAACGACCTTCTCCGGACCTTCCCCCACTTCGACCTGGCAGGTGATCCGTGTGGACAGTCGGACGACGTCCTCCGAACGGACCGAGCGGGACGCCCCCACCGCGGCCACGCTCAAACCCAACGCCCTGGGTGTCCTGGGCATCCTCTTCTTCGTCCTCTCCGGCCAGGCCCCGCTGACGGGCATCGCCGGCGCCGCCCCGATCTCGGTCGCCCTCGGCAACGGCTCCGGCACCCCCGCGGCCTACGTGGTGGCCGGGGCGGTGATCCTGCTCTTCTCCGTCGGGTTCATCGCCATGGGCCGGCACGTCGTGGACGCCGGAGCCTTCTACACGTACATCGGCACCGGCCTCGGCCGGGCCGCCGGCGCGGGCAGCGCGAGCGTCGCCCTGTTCGCCTACTGCGTCATCCAGGCGGCGATGTACGGCCTGTACGGCTCGATCGTCAGCGGGCTGGTCTCCGACCACACCCCGCTCCACCTCCCGTGGTGGGTCTACACCCTGGTCACCATGGCTGTGGTGCAGGCCCTCGGCGCCCTGGGCATCGAGATGGGCGCCCGGGTACTGGCCGCGTTCGTCCTCGCCGAGTTCAGCATCCTGCTGGTCTTCGGCGTGGTCACCCTGGTCAAGGGCGGCGGGCCGGAAGGGCTCGGGGTGGCCGAGAGCTTCTCCCCGTCGGCCGCCCTCCAGGGCGCGCCGGGCGTCGCCGTGATGTTCGCCCTGGCCTCGATGTTCGGCTTCGAGGCCACCGCCATCTACGGCGAGGAGGCGAAGGAGCCCAAGAAGACCGTACCGAGGGCGACCTACCTCTCGGTGACCGTGGTCACCGTCTTCTTCGCCCTCACCTCGTGGATGCTGATCTCCGCGTACGGCGCCGCCAAGGCCCCTGCGGCGGCCGCCAAGGCGGTGGCCGCCGGGGACTCCGCCGGGTTCGTCTTCGCCCCCGTGGCCGACCTGTTCGGCGGCTGGATCGGCGGCGTCCTGCCGGTCCTGCTCGCCACCTCGCTGTTCGCCGGCGTCCTGACCTTCCACAACTCCGCCAGCCGGTACCTGTTCTGCCTCGGCCGGGACCGGCAGCTGCCCGCACCGCTGTGCCGGCTGAACCGGCGGCACGCCCCGGCGGTCGCGGGCCGGGTGCAGACCGCCATCGCCGTCCTCCTGGTCGTGCCCTTCGCGCTGGCCGGCAAGGACCCGGTGCTCACCCTCTTCTCCTGGTTCAGCGGACTCGCCGTCCTGGCGATGATGCTGCTCTACCTGCTCACCTCGGTGTCCGTCGTGGTGTACTTCCGCCGTCGACGGGTCGACACCAGGCTGTGGAACACCGTGATCGCCCCCGTGCTGGGCGCGCTCGGCATCGCCGGTGCCATCTGGCTCATCCTGGCCAACTTCACCACCCTGATCGGCGGCGAGGCCGGTACCGCGCTGTGGCTCGTCCTGTCCGTGCCGGTCGTCATGGCGCTCGGCGTGGCCAACCAGCGCATCCGGCGCCGACGCACCGGCTGACGCGCCCCCCGGTCGACGCTTTGCCCGGTCGATGCCTTCCCCGGCTGATCCTTTCCCGGCTGACGCTTTCCCCGGCGCGCGCCCGCAGGCAGGGCGCGCGCCACCCACCCCGCACCCACGTGCTCCGGAGGACCCGATGACCCTCGCCACCCACGACGACTGGCTGCGCCGGGCCGAGGCGCTGGAACCGGCCGTCACGCACCTGATCGACGGCGCCGACGAACCCGGCGACGGCGCTTTCCCCGTGGTGTCGCCCCGCGACGGCCGGGTGCTGGCCGAGGCCGCCGACGCCGGCCCGGCCGAGGTCGACGCGGCCGTCGCCGCCGCCCGCCGCGCCTTCGACCACGGCCCCTGGCCGCGGCTCTCCCCGGCCGACCGCGGACGGATCCTGCTGCGGTTCGCCGACCTCCTGGAGGAACAGCGGACCGAACTGGCGCTCACCATCAGCCTGGAGATGGGCAAACCGGTCACCGACGCCCACGACATCGAACTGCGGGCCGTCATCACCACCTTCCGCTGGTACGGCGGGCTCGCCGACAAGCTCACCGACGAGTCCCCGCACACCGCGCCCGACGCCCTCGCCCTCGTCACCCGGGAGCCCGCCGGGGTCGTCGGCGCGGTCGTCCCGTGGAACTTCCCGCTCACCCTGGCCGGCTGGAAGATCGCCCCGGCCCTGGCCGCCGGCTGCACGGTCGTCCTCAAGCCCTCGGAGCACTCCCCGCTGTCCGCCCTGCTGCTCGGACGGATCGGCCTCGCGGCCGGGCTGCCGCCGGGCGTGCTCAACGTCGTGGCCGGCGACGGACCGGTGGCCGGCCAGGCCCTCGGTCTCCACCCCGACGTGGACATCCTCGCCTTCACCGGCTCCACCGCCGTCGGCCGCCACTTCCTGCGCTACTCCGCCGACTCCAACCTCAAGCGGGTCTGGCTGGAGCTGGGCGGCAAGTCGCCCAACATCGTCCTGCCCGACGCCCCCGACCTGGAGCGGGCCGCGGCCACCGCCGCCTGGGGCATCTTCTTCAACCAGGGCGAGATGTGCACCGCGCCCTCCCGGCTGCTGGTCCACCGCTCCGTCGCCGAGCAGGTCACCGAGGCCGTCGTGGCGCGCGCCCGCGCCCTGCGGGTGGGCGACCCCCTCGACCCGGCCACCGAGATGGGCGCCCTGGTCGGCGAGCACCACCTGAACCGGGTGCTCGGCCACGTCCGCACCGCCCTCGACGACGGCGCCCGCCTGCGCGCGGGCGGCGGGCGCACCCTGACCGGCACCGGCGGCTCCTACCTCGAACCGACCGTCTTCGACCGGGTCGCCCCCGACAGCCGGCTGGCCCGCGAGGAGGTCTTCGGCCCGGTGCTCTCCGTCCTCGCCTTCGACGACCTCGACGAGGCCGTCGCCCTCGCCAACGCCACCGAGTACGGCCTCGCGGCCGGCCTGTGGACCTCCGACCTGTCCACCGCCCACCGGGTCTCCCGCGCCCTCAGGGCCGGTACGGTCTGGGTCAACTGCTACGAGGAGGGCGACCTCACCGTGCCCTTCGGCGGCATGAAGCAGTCCGGCAACGGACGCGACAAGTCCGCCCACGCGCTGGAGAAGTACACCGAACTCAAGACCACCTGGATCCAGTTGTGACCCGTCGCCCGCCCACGGCCCGTCGCCCGCTGATCGCGGTGCCGGCCCGCTTCGCCGCCACCACCTCCGCGCTGCGGTACGCCGCGGAGGTCAGCGCCCGCGCGCTGGTCGAGGCCGTCTGGCAGGCCGGCGGCGAGCCCGCCACCCTGCACCCGCACGCGCCCGGCGGCACCGCCGACCCCGAGGAGGTCGCCGCCCGGCTCTCCCGCTTCGACGCGCTGCTGCTCCCTGGCGGCGGCGACCTGGCACCCCACCGTTACGGGGCGCCCGACGCCCACGAGGCCGTCTACGACGTGGACGAGGAGCAGGACGCGTTCGACCTGGAACTCGCCCGGCGGGCCCTCGCGAGCGGACTGCCGCTGCTGGCCGTCTGCCGCGGACTCCAGGTGGTCAACACGGTGCTGGGCGGCACCCTGCACCAGGACATGGGCGGCCCCGGACGGGACCACCGCCACCTGCGGCACCCCGTCCCGCTCGCGCCCGGCTCCGCGCTGGCCCGGATCATCGACGCCGGGGAGGTCCGGGTGTCCTGCTACCACCACCAGCACGTGGACCGCCTCGGGGAGGGCCTGGCCGTCACCGCCCGGGCCGCCGACGGGACCGTCGAAGCCGTCGAACTCCCCGACTACGAGGGCTGGTTCGCCGCCGTGCAGTGGCACCCCGAGGACACCGCCCACGAGGACCCGGCCCAGCAGCGCCTCTTCGACGCCCTGGTGCGGGCCGCCGACTGAGTCCTACCGACGGGCGCGCCGGCCGCTGCGGCGCGGGGCGGGCTCCTCGCCGTTCAGCAGCGCGCGGCGCCGCTCCTCGCCCGACTCCTCGACCTGGAGCACCACGCGCCGCAGCCCGTCGGCGAGGCCGACGCACTCCGCGTCGCTCAGCCGGCCGGTGACGAAGGACTCCTCCTCGTTGAACGCGGGGAACACCTCGCGCATGAACTCCTCGCCCTCCTCGGTGAGCGCGAGCAGCACCAGCCGTCCGTCGGTGGGGTGGTCGGTGCGCCGCAGCAGCCCGCGCGACTCCAGCGTGCGGGACACCCCGGTCAGCGTCCCCTTGGAGATCCCCGCCTCCTCGGCGACGTGCCGGGTCTCGGACTCGCCCCAGACCCACACCACCCACAGCACCACGAAGGCGGTCCAGGTCAGGTCCGAGCCGCGCAGCACGGAGTTCTCCAGGTGCTGCCGGACGGCGGAGGCGGCCCGGTAGATGTTGGCCACCGCGGCCATCCGCTCCCGGCGGATCGGAATGCCGCCGAGCTTCGCCTGGACGAGCCGCTCCGCCTCGTTGATGGACCGCTGGCTGGGCACCGGTGCTCCCTCGTCTCGCCGTCACCGCTTCGGACATGGCCTGCGCCGCCGGCACGGAGGTTTGGGCCCGTACCAGTGACTCAGGCATCTTAGATGGCCGGATCCGCCCACCCGCGGCGCGACCGCCCGGGCGGGGCGGCGGGGCGGGGCTCAGGCGCGAGCGGCGGGGGCGGAGGCGTGGGCGAGGTCGTCCACGAGGGTGGGGGAGGGCTGGGGGATCTCGCCGTGGTCCTCGTCGTCGGTGGCGACGGGCAGCTGGTGGACGACGGCGGCCACGCGCGGTGGCAGGCGCAGGGTCAGGCCGTCGTGGCAGGCGGCGAGGGTGTCGGCCCACACGGCGGGGGGGAGCGGCCGGCCGGGCCAGGGCGCGGGCGGCGCGGCCGGGTTACGGGCTTCGGCGGCGAGCTGGTCGGCCTGGTTGCGCCAGTAGTCGGCGTCGCGGAACTCGCCGCGGGCGGCGTGCAGGAAGGAGAGGCAGCTGGCGGCGGTCGTGCTGCCGCCGCCGGCGGCGAACTGCAGCCAGAACTGGCAGCCGTCGTCGTGTCCGGCGAGGTGGAGCAGTGCGGCCAGGACGAGCGCGCCGCCGGGGTGGATGCGGCGCCGGTTGTTGGTGAGGGCCTCCAGGGAGTCGGCGGCCTCGGGCTGGGCGATGATCAGGGTCGCGGCGAGGTCGAGTTCGTGGCGGGCCTGGAGGTGCTCGGCGCCCAGGGGGGCGCGGGCGCGGACGAGTCGGCGCAGGTCGGGACCGGACACGCCGTCGGGCAGCTCGACCGGTCCGTCGGGTCCGTCGCCGTTCCCGTCGTACCGGTTCCGGGGGGTGGCTGCCCGGCGGTCGTGTCCCCGTGTCACTGCATGTCCCCCATGGTGGTGTCGGTGCCGAGGAGGCGGCGGAGCTTGGCCAGGCCGTGGCTGGTGGTGGTGCGGGCGTTGGTCTCGGTGATGCCGAGGTAGGTGGCGATCGTCGGGTAGTCGATGTCCAGCATGTAGCGGAGCACGATCATGTCGTACTGGCGCTCCGGCAGCCGCAGGATCGCCTTGTAGAGCTCCTCGTAGTCGTTGTCGAGGTTCTCCAGGCTGACGCGGGCCAGGGCTTGGGCGCCTCGGATGGCGACGATCCAGTCCGGGACGACCGCGCTGGGCGGGGCCTGGCCGGCGCTCATCTCCCGGTCGGCGATGCACCGCTTGGCGATCATCCAGGCGTGGGCCTCGATGTCGGGCTGGCTCAGCGCGCCGAGCCAGTCCTGCCCCAGTTCCCGGCGGGTGCTGCGGACCGCCTGGTCGACGAGTTCCTGGTCGTGCAACCGGGCCCAGGCGACTCCGCGCCAGGTCTCTTCGCGGCTGTCGCAGAAAGCCTGGTAGGACAGCCGATGAGTGGGGCGCACGGCTGCCCACTCGTCGTCGCTGGTCAAATGATCCTCCTCGTCGCCCGTGCGGACGACGTTCGGCCGACCCGGGGGTCGGGAACGGTGGAGTCAGGTGGAGAACGGCCGTCCTCCGTACGGACATCCAATCGTCCTGAAAAGCCTGATGTGAAGGGGATCCCAAAAAGGTTTGTATGAACTGGCATGTGATGACTTATCAGATGGTGATCAGTCACATGCGATCAGATATCGTCACGTTGAGCTGAACGATGGCCCGCGCAAGGGTTCGCCACGCCGCGCCACGGGTTGTGGCGCGCCGGCCTGCGGGCACGACATGACGCCGACGCAGGGGGACAACGCACCATGGCAGCAGAGCAGCACGACGACATCGCCACTCCGCCGGGCGCCGAGGTCAACCTCGCCATCCACCGCCCGCACTCGGCGCGGATCTACGACTACTTCCTCGACGGCACGACCAACTTCCCCGCCGACCGGGAGGCCGCCGGGCACGCCCTCGCGGTCTTCCCCCAGGCCCGGTCGGCGGCCCGCGCCAACCGGACGTTCATGCACCGCGCCACCCGCGCGCTCGCCCGCGGCGGCGTGACCCAGTTCCTCGACATCGGCACCGGCATCCCGACCTCGCCCAACCTCCACGAGATCGCCCAGGGCATCGAACCGCGGGCCAGGATCGTCTACGCGGACAACGACCCCATCGTCCTCACCCACGCCCAGGCGCTCCTGCGCAGCAGCCCCGAAGGGCGGACCGCCTACGTCCAGGCCGACGTCCGGGACCCCGACGCCCTCCTGGACGCGGTCCGCGCCACCGGCGTCCTCGACTTCACCCGGCCGATCGCCCTGAGCCTCGTCGCCCTGCTCCACTTCGTCCCCGAGGGCGCCCACGAGATCGCCGAAACGCTCGGGAACGCGCTGCCGACCCGCGGTTCCGCCCTGGTGATCAGCCACTTCACCCCCGACTACGCCCCCCAGGACGCGGCCCGCATCGAGCAGGTCTACCGCGACAACGGCAACCCGGTCCGCGCCCGGGTCGCCGACGAGTTCGCCCGGTTCTTCACCGGCTGGGACATCCTCGCCCCCGGCATCACCTCCACCCCCCGCTGGCGCCCCGAACCGGACGCCCCGCACGTCAGCGACGCCGAGGCGTCCTGCCTCGCCGCCGTGGCCGTCCGCCCCTGACCGGGCCCCGGCACGGTCCGGCGGACACGGCAGCGAGGACGGACACGGCGCTACGGCCGTTCCGTTGCTGCCCGGACGATGTCGATCATCAGGCGGGTGTCCAGGAGCGCCTCGTGCGCGTTGGTGAGGGGCTGCGCTCCCGGCGCGCCGACGCACTCGTGGAAGTGCGCGAGCTGGGCCTTGAACGCCTCCTCGTAGGACCCCGTGACGGTCTCCTCCACGGCGGCCCCCCTGCCGGCGCCCGGCCCCGCCGGCGCCTCGTCACGCCAGATCCGCACGGTCGACGGCGCGTTGGGCAGGAAGGGGTTGGAGATGTCCAGCATCACCGTGCGGTCCTCGCCCCAGACGGTGAGGCTCTCCTCGAACCGGCGGACCGAGGTGGACGAGCCCTGGAAGACGCACTGGAACCCGTCGGAGTACAGGAGCGAGGCGGTGAGCGTCGTGCCGTCCGGCGAGCAGTGCGCCTTGATGGAGGCCGGCGGCGCGGGGAAGGCGGCCCGGTAGACGTTCACGTCGTGGCTCCACACCCCGAACATGTCCATGTACGCTTCCAGCGCTTCGGGCGAGGCGGCGCCGAACTCCCGGGCGACCCGGCCGCGCCGCTCGTCCGGCCCCGCCGCCCCGTCGGGTTCGCCGGAGCGGGTGATCCGGGACAGCTCGGGGATGATCCAGTTCCCGTACTCGGGGCCCACCACGATGTGGATCCTCGCCATGACGGGCCGGGTGATCCGCGCGATCTCCTCCAGGCCCCGCCGGACGCCGCTGTCGTACCGCTTCATGTAGCCCACCATGACCTTGGAGCCGGTGCGCTCGGCGGCGGCGATCACCTCCTCGGTCTCCGCGACCGTGTGGCCGAGGGGCTTCTCGGTGAACACGTGCTTGCCGTGCTCCAGGGCGGTGAGCACCGGTTCCCGGTGGTCGGTGGTGAGGACGAGGACCGCGTCCAGTTCGGGTGTCTTCGCCAGCATGTCCTCGACGGCCGCGTAGGCGTTCGGGACGTGGAAGCGCTCGGCCACCGACCGGGCCAGGTCGTAGGACCGGTCGCAGAGCGCCACGATGTCGAAGCGGTCGCGCAGCGCCGCCAGATACGGGAGGTGCACCAGCTGCGCGATCATCCCGCAGCCCACGACCCCCACACGGACACGTACCATATCGGCCTCCTCAGAAACGGGCTGGTCCTGGTGCCGGCGGCTGTCGTCGGAGCACGTGCCCCAGGACGTCGACGACCCCCTCCAGGTCGGCCGCCGGCGAGACGTACCAGGCCGCGTCCCGTATGTGCCGGGGCACGGCGGGGTCCGCCACGAACGCGCACCTGACGCCCGGCACCCCGGGGACCCAGTCGGCGGGCGAGTTCCCGACGAGGAGGGTGCTCCTCGGGTCGCGCGCGGCCAGTCCGGCCAGGGCCACGCGCTTTCCGGACTCCGTGCGCGGATAGGGGTGGATCCCGGCGTACGAGCCGCCCGGACCGAGCTCGACGGAGACGGCGACGCGGTTCCCGGTGCTCCAGCCGGTCAGCCGGTGCCGTACGTCGTGGATGAAGTCCGGGGGCCCGAAGACGCTGGCCGACGCCAGGCGGTTCGCCCCGAAGGCCCAGGTGCGGCCGGTCGGCGGCCGGCCCCCGAACTCGGGGGCCACCGCGTCGCCGACCCGGGTCAGTCCGTGGGCGGCGGCCGCCTCCGCCACCTCGGCGCGCAGGCTCCGCAGCGCCGGGAACGGGGTGGTGACGCGCACGGTCCCG
The DNA here is from genome assembly GCF_053598475.1 of Kitasatospora sp. NPDC001119. Lineage (NCBI taxonomy): Bacteria > Bacillati > Actinomycetota > Actinomycetes > Kitasatosporales > Streptomycetaceae > Kitasatospora > Kitasatospora sp. NPDC001119. The sequence continues at coordinate 97,181 of NZ_JBSFKI010000027.1, read as the reverse complement.
TCGACCGCGACCACGTTGCCGTTCTCGGCGATCACCGGGAACCCGGACGCCGTGCCCAGGCCGATCCGGGTGCCGAACTCCCGCAGTTGCCGGAGCGGCGAGTCCGAGCAGAGCCCCACGGCGACGCCCGCGGAGGTCAGGTGCCGCACCAGCCGCCGGAAGCGCTGCAGGGCGAGGGCGTCCGGAGGGCCGCTGGGGACCGAGGGCACCAGGGTGCCGTTGACGTCGAGGAGCACCACGGCGAACGGCTCGTGGCCGGGCCCGGTCACCGGGCGGCCGATCCGGCCGGCACGTCCGTGCCCCGCTCCTCGACCTCCGCGATCAGTTCGGACCAACTGTCCATCCCCGTCTGGAGTTTGCGCAGGACGGATATGACCGGCTCGCCCGGCTCCGCCATCCCCAGCGACAACAGCGGCCGGCGCGCGTCGGGTCGCAGGTCGGCCACCCGGAGGGTGCGCCGCAGCAGCTGGTCGACGCGGGCGAAGAAGCGCGCGTTGGCCTCCAGCATGAGGACGGCGAACTCCCGGTCGGCCCCGGCGGGGCTGCCGAGCCGGGCCGAGGTCCGGACGAAGGGGAGCCAGTACGGTGTGCGGCCCCACGTTCCGTCCGGCAGGCGGACGACGAGCCCCGAGAGGCCGAGCAGGAAGTTCCTCGGGTCGAGCAGTTCCAGGGCGGGCCCGTCCGGCCCGGTGGCGGCGGTCCGGTAGTGGAGCACGGGGTCGACGGCGGCGCCCAGGATGGGGGAATGTGCCGAACCGCCCAGCCGGATACCGGGGATGACGTGCCGGACCCGCCGTCCCGTGTCCTGGAACAGGCGGATGACGGCGGCGACGGTCCCGCCGGTGGCGATGTCGTCCTCGATGAGGGTGTAGCCCCGCCCGGCCGGGTCCGGTGGCAGCGAGGCGATCTGGTCGCGGATGGGGACGGCGCCGGGCCGCGGCACCAGCCCGACCTGCCGACGGCCGCCGAGCAGGAAGCCCCGGGACACCCGCAGCGGCCGGACCGCCCGGTCGAGGAGCGGATCGAGGCTCACCGGCGGCCCGCCGGTGACCCGGCGGCGGACCGCCAGTTCGAGCCGGTGCGCGTCGACCAGGTGGAACCGGAGGCCGCCCGGCCGTGGCACTACCGTGCGCAGCGCGTCCCTCAGGTCCCGCTGGAAGGCGCGGTAGGCCTCCGCGACGGCGGGAGCCGAGCCGCCCGGCGACACGGTGCCGCACCGGGCCGGTGCGCGGCCCAGGGTCCGTACGCAGTAGGAGGTGTCGTCGCGCATGACGATGGTGAACGCGCCCGTGGTGGGGGCCTCGATGCGGGTCGTGACGTCGGAGCCCGGGTCGGGGCTCACGAGGTGGTGGTCGGGGTGTACGAGGTGGTGGCCGGGGACGGCGCGGATCACCGCGGGCTCCGCTCGCGGCCCAGGACGTACCTGCCGCGGGCGACCTCCCGTTCCCCGTCGAGCACCACCTCCAGCGGCATGGGGTGGCAGTGGAACAGGGCCAGCCCCGCGTGCAGGCCGTAGGCGCCGACGTTCGGCACCGTCAGCAGGTCTCCGACGGCCACGTCCGGAAGGCGCGCGTCCCTGGTCCAGACGTCCAGCGGGTGGCAGAGCGGGCCGGCGACGATGGTCCCGTCGGGGACGGCGGACGCGTGGGGATCGTCACCGCACTGGAAGCGCGGCTCGATCCGGTCCTCCTTGCGGAGCCCCGACATCCCGCCCAGGTGGTTGACGCCGGTGTCCAGGACGACGACGCGCCGCCCCTGCGAGCGCTTGACGTCCAGCACCCTGGTCAGCAGCCGGCCGCAGCCCGCCGTCAGGTAGCGGCCCGACTCGAAGACGACCCGCCGCTCCCCGTCCGGCCAGCCGGGGAGCCCCTCCTCGAGCAGGGCGTCGAGCCGGCTCCTGAGCGCGTCGAACCGCGGCAGTGCGCCGGGGACGGCGTACGGTGCGCCGAAGCCTCCGCCGAGGTCGATCACGGGGAGCCGGCGGTCGAGTGCCGTCTCGATCCGCCGCACGACGTCGAGCCCGTAGCGGAACACCGCGAGCAGCGCGTCCACCCGGGTCAGGTTGCTGCCCATGTAGAGGTGCAGGCCGGCCAGTTCCGCGTGCTCCCGGTCCGCGAAGAGCTCGGGCCGCTCCAGCACCCAGGCCAGGTCGGCGCCGAACTGGGAGGGGCCGCCGGTCATCGCGAGACCGGCCCCGGCCGGGGGGACGGGCGGGTTGACCCGCAGCAGTGCGCGCACCCGCGTGCCCGCGGCGCGGCCCAGCCGGTCGAGCTGGTCCAGGGCGTGCGGGGAGTCGACGGAGAACTGCCGGACGCCCGCCGCGAGGGCCCCGGCCACGTCCTCGTCGCGTTTGCCGGGGCCGGTGTAGAGCGCCCCGTCGGCCGGGAAGCCGGCCTGGAGGGCGGCGCGCAGTTCGCCGGGCGAGCTGACCTCGGCGTGGCAGCCGAGCGCCGCCAGCCGGCCGAGGACGGCGGGGTGCGGGTTGGCCTTGAGGGAGTAGAGCAGGGTGGCCGGGGAGGGCAGTGAGCCCACCAGCCGGTGGTGGGCGTCGCTCACGGCGGCCAGGTCGTAGAGGTAGGCCGGTGTCTCCCACCGGGTTTCCGGTAACGCCGTTCTCGTCGTCGTTTCCCCGACCTCGACGTCCATAGAACCGAGGGCTCCTCATGAGTCGTGCGGGCGCACCTTCTGACGGGCTTCAGGAGACCCCGCCGGGCCGGGGAGGACAAGGCCCCCTGGAGCCCGGTGGCTGCTTTCGGTCATGTCATGCCACTTCCGGGTGACGGGGTTCCGGTTTCCCGGGCCGGTCGGCGGACGCCGGGAGACGGCTGGTCAGGCGTCGGTCCGGCGGGTCGGCGGATCCGTCTCCCGGGGCGCCGCGCCGTGCGCGGGTGGGCCCAACTCAGTTTGGCTCATTACGAGTTGGGGTGATAGTGGTCCGTTGCTGTCCGTTGGGTGCGCCTCTAGAGTCTCGGCATCGGCCGTGGTCTGACGACGTTCGATACCCGCAGATTCTCGGTCACGCGAAACACGCCACCAGCAGCGGCTCACGGGACAGATCGGGGTACGCACATGCAGGAGCACATCGAGCAGGTCGGTACCAAACTCGGGCGAGGCGCCCCGGTGGCTCACGCTGGACGAAGCGCTGGCGGCCGACCTGACCCACGCCGTGCGGCAGGTCGTCACCACCTGTACGGAGCAACTGCTGGACGGCTGAGGGCCGGTGGGGGCGGTATCCTCGGGGACCGGCCGGAGCAACCGGTCGGAGCAACAGGAGGACTGGTCCATGGCGGCGCTCATCGACAAGGTGGCGTGGATCCACCTGGAGAACGGCCTGGTGCTGAGCACGCGTTCCCACGGCAAGGACGCCTACTACCTGCCCGGGGGGAAGCGCGAGCCGGGGGAGAGCGACCTCGACACGCTGTGCCGGGAGATCGGGGAGGAGCTGTCCGTCGCCGTCGTACGGGACTCGGCCGCCCTGCTGGGCGTCTTCGAGGCCCAGGCCCACGGGCACGGCCAGGGCGTGGTCGTCCGCATGACCTGCTACACCGCCGCGTACGAGGGGGTGCTCGCGCCGGCCAGTGAGATCGCCGAGCTGGTGTGGCTCACCCACGCCGACCGGCACCGGACGTCCCCCGTGGACCGGATCATCTTCGACCGGCTGCGGGCCGACGGGCTGCTGCGCTGACCTAAGTCCTTTCCAACGCCTCCTCCAGGAGGCCGAGTTGGTCGCCCAGCGCGTCCCCCAGCCTGTCCAGCGGGGCGAGCAGGGAGCGGTCCCCCACCAGGCCCAGGTTCAACCGGCCGCCCGCCGAGCGGGCCGCGATGAACAGGCCGACCCCGTGGCAGACGCTGCCCAGCGGGTGGACCGCCTCCAACGGGCAGCCGGCGAAGTACATCCGCTGCGAGGAGCCGGGGATGTTCGACACCACGACGTTGTACGGGGGCCGGGTCGCGCCGCCCAGGCCCAGCACGTTCTGCGCGACGAACGGCCAGGTGAACAGGGCCCCGTAGAGCCCGGTGGAGCCCTTCGGCAGCTCGCCCAGCTCCCGCTTGGCCAGCGCGCTGGACCGGGCCACGGCGCGCAGCCGCTCCAGCGGGTCGGCCACGTCGGTGCCGAGGCTCATGACCGTCATGGCGAAGGAGTTGGCGGTGGACGCGTCGCCCGCCTCCCTCGTCGAGACGGGGGTGCCCGCGGTCAGGGACCGCGCCGGAAGCGCCCCGGCCGCGGCCAGGCACTGCCGGAGGGCGCCCCCGCACACCGCCAGCAGGACGTCGTTGACGGTCGTGCCGGCGTCCTTCGCCGCCGCCCGGAACCGGTCGAACTCGTAGCTGCGGGTGATCACTTGGCGCTGCCGCCCGACGGCGGCGTTGAGCGGGGAGCGCGGGACCAGGAACGGCACCGCGCGGGTGCGGTCGGCCCTGGCCCGCACGCCCCGCGCCATGGTCCTGGCGGCCCGGCCGAGGCCCAGCGCGGTGGCCGCGAGCCCGCGGGCCGTCGGTCCGGCTGCCCCGGTGCTGTGGTCGGCGGGGGCGGCGATGCTCCACAGCGGGCGCAGCCCCTCGTCCCGCGGATCGGTGCTCAGCATGCGCCGCAGGCGCTGTTGGACGCCGAGCCCGTCCGTGAGCGCGTGGTGCACCTTGACGTACAGGGCGAACCGGCCGTCCGCCAGGCCCTCGATCAGGTGGCACTCCCACAGCGGCCGGGTGGTGTCGAGCGGCCGGGAGTGCAACCGGGAGACCAGGTCGGTCAGTTCGCGCTCGCCGCCGGGCGCGGGCAGCGCGGAGCGGCGCAGGTGGTACGACCGGTCGACGTCCTGCCCGGCGAGCTCCTCCCAGGTGCCGTCGAAGGCCCCCCAGCGTGCGTGGCGCGGCCGGAAGGTGAAGGGGGCCGCGACGGGCGCGGCGACGAGCCGCTCGAACAGGCGCTGTACGTACGGCCCGGGCTCGGCACCGGCGGGCGGCCCGAAGGTGGCCAGGAGCGCCACGTGCTGGGGAGTGGTGGCGGACTCCAAGGCGAGAAAGACCCGGTCGGGCATCCTGATCCTGGCCACAGCACCCCTCCTGTCCGCGTCCGGTCACCAGTCTGGTGGCGGCGGCACCGCCGGACAAGAGCGCGCCGTCGGACAGGGACGCGCGGCCGGACAGGGACGCACGGCCGACGACCCGACGCTCCGGGAACGCACCAGTCTCCGCGCCCGGCCCCGCCGCTGTCAGTCCGTATGGTTCCGGATTCCGCGCCCCCCGGCGGGTGGCTACCGTCCGAACCGTCCGAACGACGGACATCCGGCGGTCGCGGACCGGCCGCCGACACGCACCCTCAGGAGGTCACGGTGACCGCGAACCACCCCACCCGCAGGAGCATCCTCAAGTCCGCCGGCGGGCTCGGCGCCGCGCTGGCGCTCGGCGGCGCGAGCGTCCTCGCGACGGCCTCGACCGCCCACGCCGCCGACGACGGCTTCGGCCTGCACATCACCGACCGCGGCGAGGCCGACGCCCGGATGTGGTACTACCGCTTCCACACCGCCGAGATCGGCTGGGACCCGGCCGTCAACGTGCTGCTCCCCGACGACTACCACACCAGCGGGCGCACCTACCCCGTCCTCTACCTCCTGCACGGCGGCCTCCAGGACTTCATCGAGTTCGACCGCCAGGGCGTCCGCGACTGGACCATCGGCAAGCCCCTGATCGTGGTGATGCCCGACGGCGGGCAGGCCGGCTGGTACTCCAACCCGGTCAGCACCAACGTCGGCCCCCGCAACTGGGAGTCCTTCCACATCAACCAGCTGATCCCGTGGGTCGACGCCAACTTCCGCACCTTCGCCGAGCCCGAGGGCCGCGCCGTCTCCGGCTTCTCCATGGGCGGCTTCGGCGCGCTGAAGTACGCGGCCAAGTACTGGGGCCACTTCGCCTCGGTCAGCGCCCACTCCGGCCCGGCCAGCCTGCGCCGCGACAACGGCGCGGTCGTCCACTGGGCCAACGTCTCCGCCGCCGTCAAGGACCTGGCCGGCGGCACCATCTACGGCGCGCCGCTGTGGGACCAGGCCAGGGTGACCGCCGACAACCCGGTCGAGCGCCTGGAGAGCTACCGCAACAAGCGGATCTTCCTGGTCGCCGGCACCAGCCCCGACCCGACCAACCCCTTCGACACCTTCAACGAGACCGCGGTGCTGGCCGGGCAGCGGGAGTTCCGCGCCCTGCTCGACGGCGCCGGCATCCCGTACGAGGCCCACGAGGAGTCGGGCGGGCACTTCATCCGGCCCGACATGATGCGGCGCGACATCGACGGCATCATCGGCCGCCTCCGCAAGGCGTGAGGGGGCCGCACCGATGATCTCCCGCACCTCGCGGCGGGCCCTGGCCGTGGTGGCCCTGCTGCTGCCGGTCGCCGTCCCGGCCGCTCCCGCTGTCGCCGTTCCCGCCGCTACCGCTGCTCCCGCTGTTGCCGCCGGGTTCGCGGCGGCCTGTCCGACCGACGGCGCCATCACCCAGCACTACACCGCGGAGCACAACGGCATCGACATCGCCAACAACCGCGGCACCCCGATCTACGCGGTCGGCGACGGCAAGGTCGTCATCTCCGGCCCGGTGTCCGGCTACGGCCAGTGGATCCGCATCCTGCACCCGGACGGGACCATCACCGAGTACGGGCACATGCAGCGGCGGGACGTGTTCGAGGGCGACGACGTGAGGGCCGGCCAGCAGATCGCGCTGATGGGCAGCGAGGGCAACTCCACGGGCCCGCACCTGCACCTGCGGGTCTGGGCCGACCCGAACGCGTCCCAGCGCACCGACCCGGAGCCGTACCTCACGGAGCGCGGCGTCACCGTGCCCTGCGTCCCCGGGAGCGGTCCCCGGCCCGCGCCGCTGGTGTATCCGGCCGAGTCCGGCCGGGTGGTGTCGGCCCGGTCCGCGGACGGGCGCCTGGAGGTCTTCGCCGCCGGGGCGAGCGGTGTCTCGCACGCCTGGCAGACCGTGGTCAACGGGGCCTGGTCGGAGTGGGAGAGCCTCGGCGGCCCGGGCGGCGCCGAACTCGCCATCGGTCCGAACGCGGACGGCCGGCTGGAGGTGTTCGCCCTCAACGGCACCACCCTCCAGCACCGTTACCAGCTCCAACCGTCCGGCGCCTGGTCCGGCTGGGAGGACTTCGGCGGCGGGGGCCACGACCTCGCCGTCGGCGCCAACCAGGACGGGCGGCTCGAAGTCTTCGCCTCGGGACCGGCCGCCGTCTTCCACCGCTACCAGACCGCGCCCAACGGCGGCTGGTCCGGTTGGGAGGGCACCGGTGGCGGCCCGGCCAACAGTGAGATCGAGCTCGGGAAGGCCCCCGATAGCCGCCTCGAGGTCTTCGCCCTCAACGGCGACACCTTCCAGCACCAGTGGCAGACGGACGTCAACGGCGGCTGGTCCGCCTGGGACGCGACCTTCGGCGGCGGGGGACACGACCTCACCGTCAGCCACAACCGGGACGGCCGCCTGGAGGTCTTCGCCTCGGGGCCGGTCGGCGTCTACCACAAGTACCAGACGAACCCCACCAGTTGGTCCGGCTGGGAAGCCACCGGCGGCCCCGCCGACTCCCGGCTCACCAGCGAACTGACCGCGGACGGCCGGGTCGAGGCCTTCGCCATCAACGGCAGCACCGCGCAGCACATCTGGCAGACCGGCCTCAACGCCCCGTACGGCCAGTGGGAGACCTTCGGCACCGGCGGCACCGAGATCGGTGCCGCCGCCAACGCCGATGGCCGGATCGAGGTGTTCGGCGCCAACACCGACGGCGTGCACCACCGTTGGCAGACCGGCTTCTCCACCTGGTCCGAGTGGGCCTGGCTGAACACCACTCCCGGGCCCGCCGCCAGTCGAGGAGCCACCCCGTGACCGGACCGCAGCACGCCCGCCGGGCGCCCCACCGCGCCCTGCTGTCCGCGATCGCCGCCCTGGGCGTCACGGCGGGCCTGACGGTCGCCGCCCCCTCCGCTCCGGCCGCCACCGGCAGCGACCTGTGCGCCGAGGTCGCCTACCAGGCGGGCTTCCGGGGCGAGGCCCTGGTGACCGCGATCGCCGTCGGCCTCGCCGAGTCCAGCTGCAACCCGCTGGCCTCCAACCGCCAGGGCAACCAGCCGGACTACTCCGTCGACCGCGGCCTGTGGGAGATCAACGACCACTGGCACAAGGAGGTCTCCGACGCCTGCGCCTACGACGCCCAGTGCAACGCCGACGCGGCCTACCGGATCTCCAACGGCGGCCTCGACTGGCACCAGTGGTCGACCTACAGCGCGCGCGCCCACGTGCGGCACCTGGAGGAGGCACAGGCCGCCGTCGACCGGCTCGGCCACCACGAGCCCGGCCCCGCACCGCTGGAGTACCCGGCGGAGTCCGGCCGGGTGGTCTCGGCCCGGTCCGCCGACGGACGCCTCGAAGTCTTCGCGGCCGGGAAGAACGGCGTCTCGCACGCCTGGCAGACCGTGGTCAACGGCGGCTGGTCGGAGTGGGAGGACCTCGGCGGCCCGGCCGGCGCCGAACTCGCCATCGGCCTGAACGCGGACGGTCGGCTGGAGGTCTTCGCCCTCAACGGCACCACCCTCCAGCACCGTTACCAGCTCCAGCCGTCCGGCGCCTGGTCCGGTTGGGAGGACTTCGGCACCGGTGGCCACGACCTCGCCGTCGGCTCCAACCAGGACGGGCGGCTCGAAGTCTTCGCCTCGGGACCGGTCGGCGTCTTCCACCGGTACCAGACGGCGCCCAACGGCGGCTGGTCCGGCTGGGAGGGCACCGGCGGCGGCCCCGCCGACAGCGAGATCGAACTCGGCAAGGCCCCCGACGGGCGGCTGGAGGTCTTCGCCCTCAACGGCAGCGTCTTCCAGCACCAGTGGCAGACCGCCGTCAACGGCGGCTGGTCCGCCTGGGACTCCACCTTCGGCACCGGCGGCCACGACCTCACCGTCAGCCACAACCAGGACGGCCGGCTCGAGGTCTTCGCCTCCGGTCCGGCCGGCGTCTACCACAAGTACCAGACGGACCCGACCAGTTGGTCCGGCTGGGAGGCCACCGGCGGTCCCGCCGACGCGCAGCTGACCAGCGGGCGTTCGCCGGACGGCCGGGTGGAGGTGTTCGCCATCAACGGCAGTACGGCGCAGCACATCTGGCAGACCGGCCTGAACGCCCCGTACGGCCAGTGGGACACCTTCGGCACCGGCGGCACCGAGATCGGCTCGGCGAACAACGCCGACGGCCGGATCGAGGTCTTCGGCGCCAACACCGACGGCGTGCACCACCGTTGGCAGACCGGCTTCTCCACCTGGTCCGAGTGGGCCTGGCTGAACACCACCCACGGACCCGCCGCCGGCTGACCACGCAGGCTGACCCCGCCGGAAACCCCCTGGAGCGCAGCGATGCACCCGATCAGCAGGCGCGGCCTGCTGCGGGCGGCCGGAGCGGGAGCCCTCGTGCTCCCGCTCGCGGGCCGTACCGCCCCGGCGGCCTCCGCCGTCCCCGCCGTCCCCGCCGGCGCCTCCGCCGGCGCCGTCTGGGTCGGCGCCGGCCCGTTCGACCACGTCTACGACCCGTCCACCGCGCGCCGCCGCTACCTCAACGACCACACCCTGGTCCAGGCCGACGGGCGCTGGCACCTGTTCAGCATCGTCGGCGACAGCGCGCCGCCCGGGCAGGCGCCCGACAGCGCGGCCGAGGTCTCACTCGCGCACGCCTCCGCGCCCTCCCCGTCCGGGCCGTGGCGGAGCCACCCGGACGCGCTGACCGTCGACGCCTCGTACTTCGGCGAGGAGCACCTGTGGGCCCCGCACGTCGTCGAGTCGGGCGGCGTGCACTGGATGTTCTACGCGGCGGGCGGACGCGCCGGGGCGGCGGTCAACGCCGCCACCTCCACCGACCTGTCCACCTGGACGAGGCTGCCGTCCGGTCCGCTGTTCCGCGGGACCGCCGCCCGCGACCCGATGGTGCTGCGGATCGGCGCCGAGTGGGTGATGTACTACACCGAGCTGTCCGCCCCCGGCGGCCGCCACCAGGTCTGCTACCGGCGCTCCACCGACCTGCTGACCTGGGGCGAGCCCGGCGTGGCCTTCGCCGACGCGGCCACCGCCGCGGACGGCGTCTCGGTCACCGAGTCGCCCTTCGTGGTGGCCCGGGACGGCTGGTACCACCTGTTCATCGGACCGCGCAACGGGTACGAGGGCACCGACGTCCTCGCCTCCCAGGACCCGTTCCGCTTCTCCCTCGACGGCTACGCCGGCCATGTGCCCGGCCACGCGGTGGAGGTGGTCACCGACGGGCGGCAGTGGTGGGCCAGCGCCGTCGGCTGGTTCCGGCGCGGCCTCTACCTGGCCCCGCTGGACTGGCGGTCCACCCCGCCGCCCTGGCAGAGCCCGGACAACCCCGTCGCCGCCCCGGACGTCCACGGCCGGCTGACCGTGTTCGCCCTCGACGCCGCCGACCGGTCGGTGCTGCGCCGGGTCCAGACCGGCCCGGACACCGACACCTGGTCGGACTGGGAGGTGTTCGGGACACCCGCCGGCGCGGTGCCCGTCCTGGGCCGCAACGCCGACGGCCGGCTGGAGGTGTTCTCGCTCGCCCCCGACGGCGCCGCCCTGCACCACCGCGTCCAGCGGAGCGACGGCGGCTGGTCGGACTGGGAGGCCTTCGGCGGCCCGGCCGGCGCCGCCCCCGCCGTCGCCCGGAACGCCGACGACCGGCTGGAGGTCTTCGCGCTCGCCCCCGGCGGCGCCCTGATCGCCCGCCGCCGCCAGTCCTCGCCCGGCTCGACCGGCTGGGACGACTGGGACCCGGGCTTCGGCGGCCCGGCGGGCGCGCCGCCGGCCGTCGCCGCCAACGCCGACGGCCGGCTGGAGGTGTTCGCGCTCGCGCCCGGCGGCGCCGCGCTGCTGCACCGCTGGCAGACCTCGCCCGGCGGCACCTGGTCCGCCTGGGAGCCCTTCGGGACGCCCGCCGGGGCCGCGCCCAGGGTGGCCCGCGACGGCACCGGGCGGCTGAACGTCACCGCGATCGCCCCGTCCGGCACGGCCGCCTTCCACCGCCGCCAGTCGGTGCCCAGCGGGGGCTGGGACGCCTGGCAGCCGCTGCTCGGCTGGTCCACCGCCGCGCCGCCGGTGATCGCCGGCTCGGACGGCCGACTGGAGGCCTTCACCCTCTCCCCGGGCGGCGAACGCCTCGCCCACCGCTGGCAGTCGGCGCCCGCCGGAGCCTGGGCACCGACGGACGTGCTCGGCGAGGACTTCGGCGAGCCCGGCCTGGTGCTCGCGGCGCCGCCCTCGGCCGCGGCCGACTCCACCGGGCGGCTGCACGTCTTCGCGGTGGCCGAGGACGGCCGGGTGCGCACCCGCGTCCAGGACCGGCCCGGTGGCGGCTGGCGGCCGTGGGCCGCCTTCGGCGACCGGCCGGTGGCGCCGCTGCGGTCGGGGGCGCCGATGGGTGCGGTGGCACCCGTGCGTTCGGGGGCGCCGATGCGCTGACCGAACGCCTGTACCCTCCGCTCCCGCTTTGTCAAGTAGCCTGCGGCATCCGGTTTATTGTCGTACGCGAAGAGGTACCGTTCGTCCGTCCGGCAAGAGCCGGCGCGCGAAACGGGGGAGCGGTGCGCGGGACGGAGGAACGGTGAGCGGGATTGTCGTCCACCTGCCGGAGGGGAACGGCGACGACACGGTGACCTTACGGCTCGGTCCGGGAGAACGGGCGCGCTTCGGCCGGGGCTCCGCCCGCATCCCCGTGGAGCTGCGCCTCGGCGACGAGACGGTCTCCCGACTGGCCGGTGAGATCCACGCGACCGACGACCACTGGCAGTTGAGCAACCTCAGCAACACCCACGCCTACCTGGTGGAGAACCCGGAGGGCGCCGGCGAGTACCTGCGGGTGCCGCCACGGCGGATCGGCGCGCCGATCCCCTTCGAGTTCTCCCGGGTGGTGCTGCCCTCCCGGCGGGAAACCCCGCTCTCCTTCCAGGTGTTCGCGCCCGACCACGTCTACCTGGACCCGGGCGCCCACGGCGGCTCCCGGGAGAGCCGCACCATGACGGCGTACTCGCTGGACGAGACCGCCACCTACTTCCTGGTCCTGGTCGCACTCTGCGAACCGTGGCTGCGCGACCGCTCCCCGGCCGCCGTCCCCACCACCCCGCAGGTGGTCGCCCGGCTGCACGGCCACCCTGCCTGCGCCCGGCTCACCGCCCGCGCCGTCAGCTCGCACCTCGACTACCTCGCCGACGAGAAGCTCCGCATCGACCTGCCCGACGGCGACCGCGCGGACCGCCGCAGCGGCAAACGCGAGGCCGTGGTGGGGCTCGCCCTGAAGTTCGGCATCGTCCGCGAGGAGCACCTCGCGCTCCTGCCGGCCCCCGAACCCGCCCGCACCGGACGGTAGGGAGGGGCGGAGATGCCGCAAGACCCGGCCCTTCCCGGGGAGGCCGTCCCGAGGGAGGGCGTCCCCAGCGAGGCCGTCCCCAGGGAGGGCGTCCCCGAGCAGGACTTCCCCGGGGACGGCGAGGAACTGCTGCCGGCCGGCCACCGGGTCGGCGAGTGGACCGTCACCGGGTTGCTCGGCGAGGGCGGCTGGGCGACGGTCTACGCCGCCCGCCGGGCCGACGGCGGGGCCGGCCGCGCGGACGACGCGGACGGCACGGTCGCCCTCAAGGTGCTGCCGACCGCCGGACTCGCCCCCCGCCAGGCCCGCCAGGTCGCCGAAGCCGCCCGCCGCGAAACCGAGTTGGGCCGCACCGCCCCGCACCCCCGACTGGTCCGGCTGCTCGACACCCTCGTCCTGGCCGCCCCCGACCAGCCCACCCTCGACGGCGCGATCGTCCTCGTCATGGAACGCGCCCGGTGCACCCTGCGCGACCTGCTCGCCCTCGGCGTCGACGAGGCCGAGGGCGCCCGGATCGTCACCGGCATCTGCGAAGGCCTGGCCCACCTGCACCGCTCCGGCTGGGTCCACACCGACCTCAAACCGGAGAACGTCCTCATCGGCGCCGACGGCGAGGTCCGCCTCTCCGACTTCGGCCTCGCCATCGAACTCACCGGCACCCACGGCCACTGCTCCCCGATGGGCACCCCCGACTACCTCCCGCCGGAACGCTGGACGGAACCGCTCGGCGAACACGGCGTCAAAGTCCGTACCACAGCGGACATCTGGGCGCTCGGCATCGTCATCCACGAGGTCTTCGCCGACGGCGGCCGCCCCTTCCCCGGCGTCACCCCCACCGCCCGCAGCGCCGCGGCCCAACAGTACGCGGAAGGCCGCGCCGCCCTGCGACTGGCCGCCGCCGTCCCCCCGTTCTGGCGCGCCCTCGCCGCCGACTGCCTCGCCCCCACCCAGGCCGCCCGCGCCCCGCACACGGCGGAGAGCCTGCTCGCGCGCATCCGCTCCGACCGGGGGCCACGCCGCCCGCGCCGTCCGAGCACCGCTTTGCTGGCCATCGCCTCCTGCGCCACGGCCGCCGTCACCGCCACCGCCCTCTGGCCACACCCGGAACCGTCGCCCGGACAGCCCGCCCACGTCCGCGTCTTCAACGCCGAACGCGGCTGCCAGGACCGCACCGACCACGACCCCCAGTGCAGCCTCGGCCTCGCCGTCGACCCCCTGCGCCCCTACACCGCCGACAACGTCGGCCCCGTCCGGGTCTGGCACAACGACACCCTCGACGCCGACTGCCAACTCCCCACCGGCCTCCCCGTCATCAACGAGGAAGACCTCACCTCCACCCTCTGGTACCGCATCCGCCTCCCAGGCCACACCCCCGCCTGGCTCCCCGCCGTCCGCACCCGCGACCGCCCCGCCCTGCTCCGCTGCCCATAACCGCCCTACGCGCCATCGGTCTTCCCGACCCCGGCCGCGAGGTCGCCACCGTCCTACGGCCGCACCGCCGCCGACCAGGCCCGTCGCGACCGCGCCCGTCCCGTCCGCGCAGTGGGTGTGCGGACGGAACGGGCGGGAAATGCCCTGGCAGCGGGCTACCGGGTGATCAGGACGTACCCGTCACCGCCGGTGCTCACAGCGGTGTTCCTGGCGCTGCCGCCACCGGTACCCGACTGGTCGTCCGGGCCGGGCGGTGGTGCGCCGCCGTTCCCGCCCCTGCCCCGCCGCTGCTGCCGCCGGTGCCGCCGCCACCGCCCCGGCCCGCGCTGCCGCTCACGCCTCCGTCCCCGCCCCGGAGGATCCGGTGATCGCAGAACCGTTGTGAACGCGGACGAAGGTGTCCCCGCCATTGCGGGGCCTCGCGCCGACGGACCCCGCCGTCCCCGCAGCACCGGGTTCGGCCGGGCGCAGAGTGGCGCCCGCCGCACCGCCCCCACCACCTGCACCGCCATCGCCACTCCGACCTTCGGGGACGCCGCCCCGGCCGACGATGACCACGAGGCGCATGCCCGGGGTCACCGGCACGGCGGTGCAGGCCAGGGCCGCTCCGCCGCCCCCGCCGCCGCCACCGGCCCCTCCGGCGCTGCCGCCGCCCGTGGCGCTGCCGAGGAAGGTCCAGTTACCGCTTCCTCCGCCGCCCTCACCCCCACCTCCGCCACCGGGCGCGCCCCCGCCCCCCGGGCCGAGCGCGTACAGGTTCAGCGAGGTGACGCCCTCGGGCACCTTGAAGAGGTAGATGTCGGCCTTGCCGTACGCCTGCTGGCCGTGGGGCTGGTCGGCCAGGGTCGGGGAGCGGGCCGTCCTCGGGACGGCGGGGTGGGCGGGAGCCGCCGCCGCGAGCAGACAGCACAACGCCACAGGCACCCCGAGCAGCACGCCCGGCCGCCCGAGCGGAAGCACCCGGCGCGCACGGTGCGCACGGGAGCGCCGCACCGGAGGCACGACGGACGACGACGAAGCGGACCCACGGACGGGCCCGCACGATCCACGGAGTCTCATGGTCCCCTTGTGGCCGGACCTCCGGGGCCGGGACCCGCCGATCGCCTCTGGCGGTACATCAGAGGAGGCAGAGCGCGGGCGTGCGAACGAGGCCGCACGCCCGGGGCTTCCCAGGGGGACATCCAGTATGTCGCCCCGGCAGGGGAGTTGCATCCTCCGGAGCCGCCGGCGAACACTCCCGTGTACCCCGCCGATGGCCGGGTTGGAGGCCACTCCGCGCCCTGGCCGCCCGCTACGGCGTTGCAACCGGCTCTACGGAACGCCCGGCATCCAGTTCCGGGCGCATCGGCCGATCGTGCCCGCAGTCAAGAGGCACGCCTGCCGGGACGGCGGCGCTGCCCGGGCCGGCGCTGCCGTGCACTGCTCCGGCCACCCCCCTCCGGACGCGGCTTCGGGGCACGGTCGAACCGAGCCCTCGACCGCTTCAACTCGGCCACCCGACGCGACGACCGCCGGGTACGGCGCGGACGCCGTACGGACGGCTCCACCGTTGTACCGGGCGGCAGATCCGCCCGCCGCCTGGCGCGGCCCTTGACGAACTGAAGGGACCACTCCAACACGATGCTCAGGACTACTCCCGCGACCTTGACCGCAGCTTCGTCCTGCCACAGCAACTCCATGAACCGCACTTCCATCCTCCAGTGAATCGACAAGCTGGAGGGGTGTAGATCACGCGGCCGGGCCGACACCCAGCCTGTGGGCGCCCACCCCGGAACGACCGGCCGCGTCGGCCCTCCCGGGAGCCCGGGGAACCAGAGGTACCCGGAGCCGGGCGACTCCACAGGCGATGGCCAGCGGCTCCGGCACACCTTCGGTACCTGACCTCAAGACGCACGCGGCAGCTGGCGGAGGATCTATTCGGGCTTCCAGCCGTTGCCGGCGGGCGCATAGCGGAGTGAGGGGATGCGGTCCCTGAACGCACCGCTCGCGATGCCAATCCGGACGCATCGCTGCGGATGGCACTACGCGGGCAACCGCAGCGCCCGGCACGACGGCGGCCAGCAGCGCGTCGACGAGCACGAGAACGGATTCCGAGACGTTCACCTGGTCATCCCCCCACGGGACAGAGGCCTTGGCGACAAGCCGCGCATAGTGCTGGGGTCTTCGCGCTCAGGGCAGCACCAGTATTGGTTGGTCCTTCATGGATCAGCCCAAGGCTTGCTGGCCGCTGGGCTTGGCTGCTGCATCCGACAGTTGATAAAGCCGCAGGTGAGAGGCTAAGTGTCGGATGATGAGTGTGGTTTGGGAGCAGTCCGGCCCGGGGCTGATGTCACCCGATCGTGGGACGCCCGTCTTGATTGGTGGGCCCTCGCGATGCCGGTGAGCTCATCAGCGAACTAGATGACTCGCTCCGATGAATCAACCTGCGAGCAAGTTCGGGAGCAGTGGCACCGGGAGCGGACTGGCACCGCGCATGGGTGATTACGTCGACCCTGAGAGTTGGTCGCGGAGCTGTCGAGACTGGTTCGGATGGGCGTGTTGGCCAGCGGCGGTGTCCGCCCGAGGACTTCACCGCCGCCAGCCTCTCGGCCAACTCTATGGCGCGCTCATTGCAAGCCCTCTAGGGCTGATGAGAACGAACCTGACCGGCGCCACGACGGCACCGTACGAGTGTCGGCCCGCCAAGGCTAGCGGCCTTTGTCGGATCTCACCAACGATCACCGCCCCCCATCGGGAGAGCCCCGTGAGCCTGTTCACCTCGTTGCGAGCCCTCCAGGGCTGGTTACGACCGCGTGCGCGTTCCTGCTGCAACGGTGCGCGAGCATGTTGCGAGCCCTCCAGGGCTGGTTGCGACCCGAGCGGGACCTGCGGTGGATCGGCAGCGGCCTGGCGTTGCGAGTCCTCCAGGGCTGATTACGATCCGCCCTGGAGGACGTCCTGGAACGCATGATCATGTTGCGAGCCCTCCAGGGCTGATTACGACGCATGCCCGTCGTGCTGTGCGGACAGATCCTCAACCTGTTGCAAGCCCTCCAGGGCTGATTACGACTGCGGCCGTCATCGCCACGGCCCGGCAACAAGGCCTGTTGCAAGCCCTCCAGGGCTGATTACGACTACGACGCGCTGGTGCGGGCGATCGCGGCCTACGAGTTGCAAGCCCTCCAGGGCTGATTACGACCGGTCGCCGCCGCCCTCGGCATCGGAGCCACCAGTTGTTGCAAGCCCTCCAGGGCTGATTACGACCGTTAACCAACGCGCTGGCCGCGTTGAACAGGATGCGTTGCAAGCCCTCCAGGGCTGATTACGACCCGAGGGTAAAGCACCAGGTCCAGCGGCGCGTGCGGATTGCGTGCGGCGATGTTGTTGCGGCGACTCGGCGGTAGTGCATCGTGGCAGGTCAGGGCGTTTTGGGGCTGGTGCCTCTGCAGGTGGACGCTATTCCCGTCGCGGGGCTGGCGGCGTGGCCGGGGCCTCTAGCACATATGGCTGGCTATTGCTCCAAATCGTGAGGAATGCGGTGTCGATCGTTCACGCCCAACTACGTTGCGGCGTGTTCGGGTTGCGGCACGCGGGTCGGGAGAGTCTGGTGCGGGTGAGGGTCGATGTGACGCCGGATGCGTCGAGCGTGCGGTGGGAGGACGTGCACGGGGCGGCGCGGGGCGTGGTGTACGGGTTGATCGGTGGGCAGGACGAGGCTCTGGCACAGGCCCTGCACGACGGCGGGTGGCGGGGGAAGCCGTTGAAGCCGGTGGGGGTGGCCGGGCCGCTGTTTCTGGGGGCGCCGCGGAAGAGGGGCGTGTACTCCACGTCGCGGGACGGTTCGGTGTGGTTCGGGTCGCCGGTGCCGGAGATCGCTTCGGTGTTGGTGCGCGCTTTGGCCGGGGCCGAGGAATTGGTGTGGGGCGCAACGCGGTTGCGGGTGCGCGGGGTCGCGGTGGACATGGATGCGGTGCTGCCGCCGGGGGAGGGGCCGGTGGAGTTGGAGACGATGACGCCGGTCGTGCTCAAGCACGAGAGCTGGAACCTGCTCCCGGGCGACGAGCACTACCTGGACCGCCTCCAGCACAACCTGGCGCACAAGGCGGACATGTTGGGCCTGCCGGCCCCGCACGGTCTGCGGGTGCTGGAGGCCGGCCCCCGGCGGCGGTTCACGGTGCGCGGGGCGCCGCGGATCGGGGCGCGGGTGCGGGTGGCGATGGAGGCTGACGGCCGGTTCGTGAACGCGATCCGTTCCTGGGGGCTGGGCCTGGACACGATCCAGGGCTTCGGGTGGGTACGGTGACGGCCCTCGTCGCGTCCGGTCATCCCTTGCAGCGGGCGGGTGCCTGGGCCGTGGCCGTCATCGCCGAGCGCGACGGCCCGGGCCGGGTGAGCGCCGCAGACCTCGACGCCATGGCGTCCACCCTGGTGGCGGACGTGCTGGCGGCCGCGACGGCACCCAAGGACAGCGGCGGCCGCTACGACTGGTGGAAGGTCCTGTTCGCGCTGTACCCGAACTCGAAGGCCACGCACAGCAAGCGGCCCTCCGACCCGAACGTGCTGAGGCCGGACATCGAAAGGCTCTTCGCCCCGGACGCCCCGCAGGCCGGGCCGGTGCGGCCGTGCACGTTCTGCGGCGCCGGTACGGCGGTGGTCTGGGCGAAGTCGAACCTCCCCCTGTTCGACACCAGCAAGGCCCTGAACACCCTGCCACCCGGCGTCCCCGGCTGGCCGGTCTGCCGGGGGTGCCGGATCGCGATGTGGGCGCTGCCCTACGGTGCCTGGGTGACGGCCGGCTCGGCTACCGTCCTGTCTTGCCAAGAAGAAGGCGCTGAACGGGAGTTCGCCGGCCGTAACGTACGGCGTGCCCGCCGCGTCATGCAGGCCGGCTTCACCGGGATGCCCGCCGGGGCCAGGCCCGAGCTGGTCGTCCTCGCCGCGCTGCGGGACGCCACCGACGGCCTGTGCGCGACCACTCTGTGGAGCTTCAAGAACGACAACCAGGAGCCCTGGTTGCGCGTCACCCGTACCCGGCGCGCCGTCCCGGCCTTCCTCGCCACCGTCGACGGCAACGCGCCGCTGCGCCGT
The DNA here is from genome assembly GCF_053598475.1 of Kitasatospora sp. NPDC001119. Classification (NCBI taxonomy): domain Bacteria; kingdom Bacillati; phylum Actinomycetota; class Actinomycetes; order Kitasatosporales; family Streptomycetaceae; genus Kitasatospora; species Kitasatospora sp. NPDC001119. The sequence continues at coordinate 78,299 of NZ_JBSFKI010000027.1, read as the reverse complement.
GGCTGGCACCTGCTGCGTCGTGCCCTGGCTCGGCCGGACGCCGGGAGGAGCGGCGCGAGTGAGGCGGCGCGGCTGCTGTTCGAGGCGGAGGACGGACGGAGTCGCCCGCTGCTCGGGCAGGTGCACCGCCTCCTCGCGGATCCCGACGGCGCGTGGAGCGTCGACGACCGCGAGGCCCTGGTCAGGCTCGCCTTCACCTACGCCGAGGAGGTCTTCGGAATGGAAACGGATCTTGAACCGGTGGCGACGCTGATCGCCGACTGGATCGCCCAGGACGGCTCGCGCGGGCGCCTGGCCGAGTACCGCAGGGCCGCGCTCAACGACTACCAGCTCGGCGCGCTCATGGTGAAGGCCTACACGCGTCTGCAACTGGACGGGAACAAGACGCCGTTGGCGGGCCCCGAGCTGTGGAAGCCGCTGATCGGGCGCCGGCCGCGTGCCTGGGAGCAGCGGATGCTCCTGTTCGCGCTGGTGTCGGTGATGCTCCAGCGCCGAGGGGTCGCGATCAGCGGCAAGGAGCCCGACCCGCAGCAGGAACGCGAGATCGAGGAGCTGGCGGAGCAACCGGCGTTCGGCGTGGACGCCGAGGACGAGTACGACGCATACGAGATGGAGCAGGCGTAAATGGCTTACCTGGCAGGGATGATGGTGCTCTCCGTGCAGGCCGGGGCACCCAACAACGGGCGGAGTGAGGAGACGGTTTCCCGCGTCAAGTTCGCGCGGATCAGGGGCCGCAAGTTCCCGTACGTGTCCGCGCAGGCGGCGCGTCGCTGGATCCGGGAGACGATGGTCGAGCGCGGTTCGGTGCCGTCGCCCGTCACCCGGGTGGGCAAGGCCCAGGGCAAGGCGCAGAAGGCCAACACCCAAGCGGATCCGGTCCGTTACGCGGACGACGACCTGTTCGGCTACATGCGGGCGGGTGCGAAGAAGGACGACGCGGCGACCACCCTGCGCGACAGCCCGTTCATGCTCGGCACCCTGATGTCCGTCGAACCCGCCTATCCGACCGAGGACTTCGGCGTCATGTCCCGGGGGGTGACCGAACCCGTCCTGCACGGCCACGAGTTCTACACCGCCGACCTCGCCGCGCCCTTCCTGCTCGACCTTCCGAGGATCGGCACGTTCACGCTGCCCGGGGCGGACGGGGTGGGCCGGCCCAACTACCTCACCCAGGAGCAGGCGCTCCAGGTGGCGGAGGCCGCCGCGCTCGGCGCCACCACCGGCCCGTTCCGCGACCAGCCGGCTGTACGGCTGCCGTTGGAGGAGCGGCGCCGCCGGGCCGCGCTGCTGCCCGAGGCGATCGCGCACCTGAGCGGCGGGGCGAAGCAGGCCCTGCACTACGGCGACCGGGTGCCCGCGCTGATCGTCCTGGTCGCCTTCAAGGGCGGCATCAACCCGCTGGGCCACGTGATCGACAGCGACCCCGACACGGGGGTGCGGGTGCGCGGGGACGTCCTGGTCCAGGAGCTCGAAGCGTGGGCGGGGGAGTGGGAGGGGCCGGTACGGATCGGTTGGCGGCCCGGCTTCCGCGACCAGGCGCGCGAGGACTTCGAGAAGCAGTGCGAGCGGCAGCTGGCCGAGGGCACCATCGTCGTCGACCACCCCCGGACTGTTCTGCTCAAGCTGGCGGAGGAACTGCGCGCGGGCGAGCTGGACGGCTGGTTCGACGACCCGGAGCCGCGATGACCCCGGCGCCACCGGGCGGGCCGGTACGGGCCCTGCGTGCGACGTTCCACGCGCCCGTGGCCTCCTTCCGGGACCCGCTGTTCCCCGGTGTCACCCGCGTTCTCCCGGTGCCGCCGCCGTCCACCGTCCGCGGGCTGCTGGCGGCCGCCACCGGCGCGTACGCCGAACCCTTCGTCCTCGGCATGGCGGCCTGGTCGGAAGGCCACGGTACCGACACCGAGACCTACCATCCGATCGCCGCCGACGGCAGCAACCCGTCCGCCGGCGGCCGCATCCGGGCCGGAAAGGGCGGCACGACGGCCAAGGACCGGCCTTTCCTCGCCGACGTCCACCTGACCCTGTGGCTGCCCGAACCGGGAGCGGACGGCGACCGGTTCGCCCGGGCGCTGCGCCGGCCTCGTCACGCCCTGCGCCTGGGCCGCTCCCAGGACCTCGTCCACCTCACCGGACTGGCCCACGTCGTCCTCGAACCTGCCGAGCGGGCGGTCGTCGGCCATGCCCTCGCCCCCGCCGACGGCCACGACGTGCCCTCCGCCCACGAGCACCGGCTCGCCGACACCGTCTCCGCCGACCGCCTCACCACCCGCTGGTCGCCGTACCTGTGGTGCGACGAACCCGCTGGGGCGGCACCGGTCCGCGGCGCCTACCGAGAAGCACCCACCAGTAACGAGGACACCCAAGCCGTATGGCTGCTGACCCCCTGACCCCACCCCTGGCCCCACCCTTGGTCCCACCACGAAGGCGCGCCCTCACCGACCTGCGGGCCAAGTCGCTGCCCCGGGAAGACCCCGAACGCCTCACCACCCACCTGCGCACCGTCCACGACGCGGTCGCCCAGCTGGAGGCGCGCATCGGGGCCGCCGGCGTCATCGCCACCGAACCGCAGTTCTGGAGCCTCGTACGCGTCGCGGCGCTGCTGCACGACGCGGGCAAGATCGCCGAACTGTTCCAGCGGCAGGTCGAACCCGGCGGCAAACCCTGGGGCGAGCGCCACGAGGTCCTCTCCCTCGCCTACGTCGACCTGCTGGCCCCGGCAGCGGGGTGGGGCAGCGAGGAGCGCCTGCTGATCGCCACGCTCGTCGCCGGCCACCACCGGCCGCTCCACGCGGCGTCCTCCCTCGGCGGCGGCAAGCCCGCCCTGTCCCGCCTCTACAACGAACGGACCCGCTGGGACGAGGCCTTCGGCCACGTGCCCGGCCCGGACGGCCCACGGCCGCAGGTCCCGCGCGGCCTGCACCAGGAACTCCTGGCCTGGCTGGCCGGCTCCCTCGGCACCGAACCCGCACCACCGGGGCCGAACGACCCGGTGCTCGCCGACCGGGCCCGCCTGCTCCTCCAGGACGTCCTCACCGCCTGGAGGCTCCCGGTGAAGGCCCACCAGGGCCTGCTCGCCGTCCTGGCCCAGGGCGCCCTCACCCTGGCCGACCACGCCGGCTCCGCCCACGTGGACCTCCAGACCCACATGCCGCTGCCCACCGACTACCTCGCGCGGCTCCCGTACCCGCCGCACCGGCACCAGCACGACGCCGGTACGACCGTGGGCCACCTCGTCCTCATCGCCCCCACGGGCAGCGGCAAGACCGAAGCCGGACTCTCCTGGGCTGCCCGGCAGTTGGCGACGATGGCGGGCAGGCCCAGGGTCGTGTGGACCCTGCCCTACCACGCCTCCCTCAACGCCGCCCGACGGCGCTTCCAGGGCACCCTCCACCCGGCCGCGGGGGAGAAGCAGCCCGACATCGGCCTCCTCCACGGCGCCCTCGCCCGTACCCTCCTCACGGAGGCGTCGGAGGACGACTGCTGTAGCGGCCCCACCAAGGACGACGCCCGCAAAGCCCGCGCCCGCGCCAACGCCATGCGCCTGTTCACCCAACGCCTGCGCGTCGCCACGCCCCACCAACTCCTCGCCGCCGCCATCGCCGGGCCCACCCACTCCTCCGTCCTCCTCGAACAGGCCAACTCCCTGTTCGTCCTGGACGAACTCCACGCCTACGACCCCGAGACCTTCGGCCGGCTCTGCGCCGCGATGCGGCTGTGGGAACAACTCGGCAGCAGGATCGCCGTGTTGTCCGCGACCCTCGCCCCGCCGCTGCTGACCATCGTCGACGAGAGCCTGCACCAGCCCGTCACCTGCCACCGGGCCGAGCCCGGGACGGCGCCGGTGCGGCACCGACTGGTCGTCGACGAGCTCGCGCTGACGGACCCGGAGAGCATCGCGCGGCTGGAAGGGTGGATCGACGAGGGGCACAGCGTGCTGGCGGTCGTCAACAGGGTTGCCGCGGGGCAGGCCCTCTTCGCCGCCCTCGCCGACCACGCCCGCGAGCAGCACCCCGACGACCCGGACGCCGCGCTGCTCCTCCACTCGGGCTTCAAGAACAAGGACCGCGACGAGATCGAACGCCGACTCCTGAAACGCCACCGCGAGCGCCGGTCCGACGACGCGCCGCGTCGAGGCGGTCTGGTCGTGGCCACGCAGACGGTGGAGGTCTCGCTGCAACTCGACTTCGACCGGGGCGCGGTGGAGAACGCCCCCATCGAGGCCGTCGCCCAGCGCGCCGGACGCGTCAACCGTCGGGGCCTCCACCCGGACGGGGCGGTCGAGTTCCGTGTCCACCGGACGGACGGCCACCGCCCGTACGACCAGGGTGCGGTGGAGGCCGCCTGGTCGGCGCTCACCACCCTGGCGGTGGAAGGCGCCACCGACCTCAGCGAAGAGGACATCGACCGCCTCCTCGCCCTCGCCTACGACACCGAATGGGGCCACAAGTGGGCTGAGAGGGCTCGGGAGGCCCGCGACGGGTTCACCGCCGAGTTCCTCACCTTCGCCGACCCCTTCCACGACCGCACCGAGTACGCGAAGTCCCTCGGCGAACGCTTCGACACCGTGGAGGTGCTCCTGGAGGAGGACACCGAGGAGTACCGCCGACTCGCGGTCGGCAGGAAGGCGGACCCGCTCCTCGCCGCCGGACTGCTCATCCCGCTGGGCTACGGGCAGTTGAAGACCTACAGCCACGCGTTCGACCGGTCGCTAGGCGTCCATCTCGTCAAGGGCGAGTACGACCCCGTCCTGGGCCTCCGCCCGCCCGCCGAAACGGAGACGATCCTGTGAAACCCATCCCTGCGAGTCCACTCGGCGACGACCAGGGCCTCGGCGGCGTCCACATCAAGTACCTGCGCCACTGCCCGCGCCAACTCTGGCTCTACACGCGCGGTTACCGGCCCGAAGGCGGCAGCGACCTCGTCGCCTTCGGGGAGGTCGTGAGCGAGACCACGTTCACGCGACGGCGGGACGTCGACCTCGGCGAAGCCCGCATCGACTGGGTCACCGCCGGGGCCGTCATCCACGAGACCAAGTCCTCCCGCAGCCCATCACCCGCCCACGACGCCCAAGTCCGGCACTACTGCCTGCTGTTGGAGCGCCGAGGCGTCAACGTGCGCGGCGGCACCGTCCACTACCCCCTCATCCGCCGCACCACCGATGTCCCCTGGAACGAAGAGGCGCGGGAAGCGGCCGAGACCGCCGAGGACGAGGCCCGCGCCGTCATCGCCTCGGCCGAACCCCCCGACCGCCAGACCCGTGCCGCCTGCCGCGGCTGCTCCTACCTCGACTACTGCTGGGGAGACTGATGCCCGCCGTCGGCCGTACCTACTGGCTCACCGGACCCTGCCGCATCCGCCGCGAGGACGACAGCATCCGCATCGAGCGTGCCGACGGCAGCCCCGTCCGCATCCCCATCACGGACATCCGCGACCTCGTCGCCTTCGAGCACGTCGACCTCAACACCTCCGTGATGTCCCTCCTCAGTCGCCACGGCGTCACCGTCCACATCCTCGACCACTACGGCAACTACGCCGGACACTTCGCGCCCGCCGAGGCCATGTCCTCCGCCACCGTCCTCCGCCGACAGGTCGAGATCACCGGCGACCCCGCGCAACGCCTCCCGGTCGCGCGCGGACTCCTCCTCGCCACCGCCGAGAACCTCCGCTGGGCCCTCGACACCGACCTCCTCGACCCGGCACTCGAAACCCTGCGCACCGCCCTGCCCGACTGCCACGACACCGACGAACTCATGGGCCAGGAAGGCAACTTCCGCCGCACCGCCTGGGCCGTCCTCGACACCCGCCTCCCCGCCTGGCTCCGCCTCAACGGACGCACCCGCCGGCCACCCACCAACGCCGGCAACGCCTTCATCAGCTACCTCAACGCCCTCACCTACGCCCGCGTCCTCACCGCCCTGCGCAGCACCCCGCTCCACCCCGCCATCGGCTTCCTGCACAGCGACACTGACCGCCGCCGCAACACCCTCGCCCTCGACCTCGCCGAACCCTTCAAACCCCTGCTCGCCGAACGGCTACTGCGACGGGCCGCCGGCCAGAAGCACCTCAAGCCCAGCGACTTCGAGACGGAAGTCGGTCGCGCCGCACTCAGCGCGGACGGCCGAAAGAAGATCGCCGCTCTCGTCCGGGAGGAACTCGCGACGACGGTGTACCACCGGACGCTGAAGCGGAAGGTCAGCTACGAGGAGCTCATCCACCTCGAAGCACTCAAGCTCGTCCGGCTGTGCCTGGAGGGCGTGCCGTACAAGCCCTTCCGGCCCTGGTGGTAGCCGCCGATGTTCGTCATCCTGGTCTACGACACCGCAGCCGAACGCAACCCGAAAGTATTGAAAACCTGCCGCAAGTACCTCCACTGGACCCAGCGCAGCGTCTTCCACGGCGAACTCACCGCCGCCCAGTACCGCGCCCTCACCCACACCCTCAACAGCGTGATCGACCCCAGCTACGACAGCATCGTCACCTACACCGCCCGCTCCCCGGACATGATCGACAGAGCAACACTCGGCGCCACCCTCGGAGGGCCGGGCGAGATCCTGTGACCAGTGCCGCTGCAGTACCGGCCGGTCGCCGCGCTTCCGTCGCCTACGGCGACGCCCGTAGGTGCGCTGATCTTGGGCTTTACCCTCGGGTCGTGATCAGCCCTGGAGGGCTTGCAACGCGGGGTCTTCTTCGGCACGGCCTGCTACGCCGCCACGTCGTGATCAGCCCTGGAGGGCTTGCAACGTCAGCACCCGGCGGGAGAGCTGCTCGGCGTACTCGTCGTGATCAGCCCTGGAGGGCTTGCAACGGGGCGGCGTTCCAGACCATGGCGAGGGTGGCGGTGTCGTGATCAGCCCTGGAGGGCTTGCAACAGGTTGACCCGGAGTTGGTTACCGAGCTGCCGGCGTCGTGATCAGCCCTGGAGGGCTTGCAACGGTCGGCAACGCGGACCCTGGAAGCGGCGGCGGCCAGTCGTGATCAGCCCTGGAGGGCTTGCAACACCTGCAGGTTGGCCGACACGGTCAGCGGAGCCCGCGTCGCGATCAGCCCTGGAGGGCTTGCAACGTGCCGTGGACGTAGGTCCAGGTGCACCCGCGGCAGGTCGTGATCAGCCCTGGAGGGCTTGCAACGTTGCGAACTCCGGCACGTTCTCCACCATGACGGCCGTCACGGTCGGCCCTGGGCCCGTAACAGGTCCAGGGCCGCTCACTGCCGGTCAGATGCGGATGGCGGTGAGGACGTGGTAGTCGAGGAGGCCGTCGCGCCAGGCGGGGAGGAAGTGGCGGGTCCAGTGGGCGGCGGGGACGGCGTCGGTGAGGTAGCGGTCGAGGCCGGGCCAGACGTCGGCGCCGATGGATTCGGTGGTGATGTCGGTGAAGCCGGTGCGGGTGAGGGAGGTGGTGAAGTCGTCGAGGGGGTGGGCGATGTCGAGGCCGTCGGCGAAGCTGGCGAGGAGGATCTTGAGGCGTTCGGCGACGTCGGGGCCGGGGGCGGTGAAGAAGGTGGCGACGACGAGCCGGCCGCCGGGGCGCAGGACGCGGGCGGACTCGCGGGCGAAGCCGGTCAGTTCGCGGAAGTGCTGGGCGGCCTCGACGGAGAAGACGCCGTCCAGATAGCCGTCGGAGAAGGGGAGTTCGTCCGCCGAGCCGAGGGTGTACGCCAGCCGATCGGGGTACGTTGCCAGGGCTCTCGCGTTGACGGCGCGGGCCCGTTCGATCTGGTCGGGGTGGATGTCCACGCCCGTCACGCCCGCGAACCGGAACTCCCGCAGGGCGAGGGCGGCGCCCAGCCCCCGGCCGCAGCCCACCTCCGCCAGCCGCAGCCGCTCCCGCGGCTCAGGGAACTCCCGCAGCACCCGCCGGTACATCTGCTCCTGGCTGCGCACCCGGTCTTCGGAGGTCGGGTCGGCGAGGTCGATCCCTTGCCAGTAGCCGAAGTTGATGAAGCCTCCGGCGAACGACGGGGCGGTGCTGAGGTCGTCGACGCCGTACGTCCGGCGTACGGTCGGGGGGATGCGGTTGTGGTCCATGGGCCGCTGGGTCTCCTGCTCGGTGGGCGCCCGGCCGTCGGGCGCGCCGAGGTACGTACCCAAACCTGTGGTGGTCCGAACACGGTACGTGATGGCGGAGCGTCCAGGGAGCGGTGGGGAGCGCGGTGGTGCTCCGAGCGGGCTCGGGGCACCACCACGCGAACGGGGAGAGGCTACCGGGTGAGGTCGGCCGGTGTGTCGAGGCGGGTCAGTTTCCGCGGGTTGCGCACGATGTAGACCCGGGTGACCCGGCCGTTCTCCACCGCGAGGCTCACCACCGAGGGTTCGCCGCCGATGTCGATCCGGCCGGCCGGGGCGCCGTTGAGCCACACCGTGGTGGTGTCGAACGGGACCGGCAGCCGCCCGGTGCGCGCGAGCAGCGCGGCCACGGCCTCGGCCCCGTGCACGGGGGCCGGGACGGCGGCCGCGATCCCGCCGCCGTCGGCGATCAGGACGACGTCCGGCGCCAGCACCTCCATCAGGTCCTGCAGCCGCCCGGTGCGCAGGGTCTCCAGGAACCGTTCCACCACCCGTTGTTGCTCGGAGCGGCTGACCCGTACCCGGGGCCGGCGGGCCGCCACGTGCGCGCGGGCGCGCCGGGCGATCTGCCGGACGGTGGGCGGGGTCTTGCCGAGGGCCTCGGCGATCTCCTCGTAGGGCAGCTCGAAGACCTCGCGCAGCACGAACACGGCCCGCTCGGTCGGCCCGAGCGTCTCCAGCACGGTCAGCATCGCGAACGAGACGCTCTCCGCGAGTTCGACGTCCTCGGCGACGTCGGGGCTGGTGAGCAGCGGCTCCGGCAGCCACTCGCCGACGTACTGCTCGCGTCGACGGGTGAGCGTCCGCAGCCGGTTGAGGCCCTGGCGGGTGACGATCCGGATGAGGTACGAGCGCGGGTCGTGCACCTGGGCGCGGTCGACCCCGGCCCACCGCAGCCAGGACTCCTGCAGCACGTCCTCGGCGTCGGCGGCGGAGCCGAGCAGCTCGTAGGCGACGGTGAAGAGCAGGCTGCGGTGGGCGACGAAGGGGTCCTCGGTCATGCCGGCTTCACTCCGGCCGGCACGGAGGTGTCGGTGACGGTGGGCCGGGCCAGCGGGATCCCGCAGGAGTCGGAGAAGCCCTGCGACCGGACGCCGTTCGCGGTGTTGTTCCTGGTGGCCATGTTGACGAAGGCGACGTAGGCGGTGAGTTCGACCATGGCCGCCGGGCCGAGCTCGCCCAGCAGGTGTTCGTACTGCTCGTCGGTGACGGTCGGTGGGGTCACCGTCATGGCCTCGGCGTACGCCATCACCTCGCGCTCCAGCGTCGTGAACACCTCCGCCGCCCGCCAGTTCGGCACCTGGCTCGCCTTGGCCGGGTCCAGGCCCTGGTTCCGGGCCTGGAAGTAGCCGACGTCCAGGCACCAGCCGCAGCCGACCTGGGCGGCCACCGCCATGTGCGCGAAGGACTTGAGGCCCTCGTCGAGCGCGTCCCACTCGGCGATCCCGCGGGAGAAGTCCAGGTTCGCGGTGGCGACGGCGGGGTTGTGCCAGACGGCCTCGACGGGTTCGAGGGCGGTCCCGAACGTCCTGATCATGTTCTCGCTCAGCTCGGCGGGCAGCTGGGCCTTCGGCAGTCGCAGTGCCATGGTGTCCTCCGGGTTCGGTGGTTCGGCGGGTTGCCGGACATGAAGACACCGGAGGGCGCCCGGATGTGACAGCGGATGGCGAAGCCGGGCGAGCGGCCGGCCAGCCAGGTGGGCGGCCGGGAGAAAAGGCGTTTCGGACCGGCCGGGCGGTTCGCTACAGTCCGCCGGGAGTCCGACCACCGCGAGGAGACCGACCACCGTGACCGTCCCCGACGACCGCCCCGCCCCGCCGCTGACCGGCGGTGAGCGCGAGATGCTGCGCGGCTTCCTCGACTTCCACCGGGCGACCCTGGCCCTGAAGTGCGAGGGCCTGACCGACGAGCAGCTGCGGCTGCGCTCCAGCCCGCCGTCCACGCTCAGCCTGCTCGGGCTGGTCCGGCACATGGCGGAGGTCGAGCGGGTCTGGTTCCGCCGGGTGATCGACGGTGAGGATCTGCCGCTGGTCTGGTCCGAGGACGGCGACTACCAGGCCGCCTACGACCCCGCCGGCGCCACCCGCGCCGAGGCCTTCGCCGCGTGGCAGGCCGAGGTCGAGCACTCCCGCCGGATCGAGCTCGCCGCCGACTCCCTCGACGTCACCGGCTACCAGTCCCGGTGGGACGCCGAGGTGTCGCTGCGGCTGGTGATGCTCCACCTGATCCACGAGTACGCCCGGCACAACGGGCACGCGGACTTCCTGCGGGAGGCGATCGACGGCACGGTGGGCGCCTGAGCGCCGAGGGGAGCTACCGGGCTACCAGCCGAGCAGGTGGGTGCGCCGGGTGAGGGCGGTGAGGACGGAGCCGGTGGCGGCCTCGGGGGTGAGGGCCGCGGTGTCGAGGGTGTGGGCGGTGTGGACGGTGTCCTCGGGCGCCGGGCCGGGGTGGAGGACGACGTAGTGGAGGGCGGCGCCGGTGGCGCGGCTCTCGCGGCGGAAGGTGTCGAGGGCGGCCGGGGCGGCGGGGGCCTCCACCACGACCTGGTAGCCGCGGGTGGCGTAGGCGAAGGCGGCCTGGGCGGCGGCCGCGAGGGCGGTGGCGTTCTGGCGCCCGGCCTCGGGCAGGTGGGGCGGGAGCTGGCCGCTGCGTATGACCCGCAGGAAGTCGTCCGTCCGCAGGTGGACGCTCGGGTTCAGTTCCCGGGCGAGCAGCTCCGCGACCGGGCTGTTCCCGGCCCCGGCCGGGTCGACGAGGACGAGGACGCCCCCGGCGCCCCCGCCGCCCCCGAGCTCCGGCCCACCTACGGTCGTACGGTTCACAGCTGCTGATCCCTTCGCGGGCCGGGGACGGTCGGGTAGCCGGGGCGGGGCGGTCGGAGTGCGAAGGGGCTGGTCGGCCCATATCCGGACATCCGACCGCCTCGTCCCTACGACTGATGCGTTTCGGGGATCAACCTAGTCCAAACGGGTGGTCCGAGTCGTCCCCAGCCCGCTTCCTGGGCGGGTCGGAGTGGTCGGTCGGCGGGGCCGGCCGGGGTGGTCAGCCCGCTTCGGTGCGCAGCACGATCGGGTTGGTGAGCGCCGCCATCGGGCCCCAGGGCAGGTCCGGGCCCATCGAGTTGCCCCTGCCGGGGGTGCCGTCCGCCTTCGGGTGGCGCACCTCGGCCCGGACGTAGGCGGCGAGCGAGGCGGTGGTGCGCCAGATCACGGTGCCGGAGCCGTCGGCGGGCAGCGACTCCTGGTGCATCTGGCCCTCGTCGGTGAGCAGGCGGACCGTCCCGCCGGGCACGCCGGAGACGGTGAGCCGGACGTCCAGCGGGGCGTCGGCCGGGACGGTCAGCTCCTCGCCGATGCCCGCCCGGCGGCCGTGCCCGGTGACGGTGAGGTCCAGCGTGACGGCGGAGGACTCGGCCAGCCAGCTGCGCCCGGCGCGCAGCCCGTCGAGGATCGCGTCCCGGGTGAGGTCCTCGGCCAGGACGACGTTGTGCGGGGAGCCGATGGCCTGCGGCTCGCTGTGCGCGTCGCTGTTGCCCAGGGCGGGCAGCCAGGAGCGGCCCTCGCGCAGGGCGACGGCGAGCCGGCCGTCCCAGGTGTCCACCGCCGACTCGTCGTCGTACGTCCAGGGGCCGTTCCACACCTCGACGCCGTCGGCCTGCTCGTAGCCGAACTTCCACTGGCAGGCGACGTACGGGCAGTACGGGTGCGCGGGCACCACCAGGCCGCCGGACCGGTGGACCTGGCGGACGAAGCGCGGGAACTCCTCGTCGCGGGAGCGGTAGCGCCAGTCGACGAACTGGCCGGGCTCCAGGCCGAGGGCCAGCCAGTGGCCGTTGCGGGTGGTGATCTCCTCGCCCGGCAGGATCAGCAGGTCGGGGCCGGCCAGCGGGCCCCAGGCGGCGTGCGAGGAGCTGGTGTTGTGGTCGGTGGAGACGATGAAGTCCAGGCCGGCCGCGCGGGCCCCGGCGGCCACCTCCTCCGGCTTGCGCCGCCCGTCGGAGTGGACGGTGTGCAGGTGGCAGTCGCCCCGGTACCAGGCGCGGCCGCGGCCGCGGGCCCGCTCCGCCGGGTACTGCGGGGTGAACCGCGGCCCGGGGGCGCCGAAGCGGAGGGTGACCTCGACGTGGTACTCCAGGCCCTGCGGGGCGACCTGGTAGGGGCCGAGGACGACGTGCCAGGTGCCGGGGTTGACCGGGCCGGGGAGGTAGCCGGGGGTCGCGGCGGCGCGGGAGAGGCTGAACTCGGTGCGGAAGCCGCCGGACCAGCCGCGGAAGCCGGGGCCGCCGAGGTCGGTGCCGCGCTCGTCGAAGATGCCGATGTCGCAGGAGTTGCCGGGGGTGCCGGCCGGGACGGGCGGCTTGTCGTAGCCGTAGGAGACGGCGATCTCGCGGACGCCCTCGGGGACCTCGACCGGGAGGTAGACGAAGTCGGGGGAGCCGGTGGGCAGGTGGCCGGTGAGGGTGAGGGTGCGGTCGGGGGGTGTGGCGGCGGGGCCGTCGGCGGGGGCGGCGTCCGCCCGGCCGGTGGCGGCGGCGAGGCCGAGCGCGGTGGCGGCGCCGGTGGCGAGGCCGGTGCGGAGCAGGTCGCGGCGGGCGGGCTGTGGAGTCGGCGGGTGGGTCGGCTGGTCGGCCGGTTGGTCGGCGGGTCGGTTCGGGCACGGGGTGCTGGGCTCGGTCGGCATCGAGGTCTCCGGATCGGGGCGGGCGGGTCGCTCGCGGGCTTACCCGGGCGGGTGAACCGGGGGTGAGTCGTGGCCCACGGCGGCGGGGCGGGTCGGTGAAGAGGCGCCGGGCGGGGGCGGGGGCGAGTTGCGGGGAGTGACGAATGGTCGGTTCATAGTCATGTCATCGGTTTACATGCCATCGGGTTGTATGAGGCATGGCTTGTGCGAGACATGGCGCGGATGGGAGACGGGCGTGTCGGTGAGTCGGCGGGCGCTGCTCATGGGGGTGGCCGGAGGAGCGCTGGCGGGGTGCCGGAGCAGGGCGGTGGGCACCGGTCCGGCCTCGCCCTCGGCCTCGGCGCCACCGTCCACCGAGCCGTCCGCCGAACCGCTCGCGACGCCGTCCGGCGGGCCCACCGAGGCCCTCGCGCCGACACCCGCGCCGGACCCCGCGAAGCAGCCCCCGCACCCGGCGACCCGGGCCGAGGTGGTCGAGCGGTACGGCGCGCTGGCCCCGGCCGAGTGGGGGCTGGACGTGTCCGGGGTGATCACCGAGCTGCCGGAGGGCGAGAGCGCCATGGCGCTCACCTTCGACGCCTGCGGCGGCCCCGGCGGCAGCGGCTACGACGCCGACCTGATCGACGCCCTGCGGGCGCACGGGGTGCCGGCCACGCTCTTCCTGAACGCCCGCTGGATCGACGCCAACCCGGACGAGTTCGAGCAGCTCGCCGCCGACCCGCTGTTCGAGATCGGCAACCACGGCACCGTCCACCGTCCGCTCTCGGTGACCGGCCGCTCCGCCTACGGCATCGCCGGCACGCGCGGCGTCGGCGAGGTGTACGACGAGGTGGCGGGCAACGCCGAGAAGCTCACCGGGCTGCTCGGGCACCCGCCCCGGTTCTTCCGCTCCGGCACCGCGCACTACGACGACGTCGCCACCCGGGTGGTCGCCGACCTGGGCCAGCGGGTGGCCGGATTCACCGTCAACGGGGACGACGGGGCGACGCTCCGGTCCGCCGAGGTGCGGCGGGAGGTCGCCTCCGCCCCGCCCGGCGCGATCGTGATCGGGCACATGAACCGCCCGGGCGGCGGCACCGCCCCCGGGGTGGCGGCGGCGGTGCCGGGGCTGCTGGCGGCGGGGCGGCGCTTCGTCCGGCTCTCGGACGTGCTGTAGCGGAACGTCCGGAGACGGGGCCCCGGGGCGGTCAGGCGGGGTGAAGGGCGGTCAGGCCAGGCGCAGGCCGCCCGGGTGCTCCTCCTCGATGATCCGGACCAGCCAGTCGAAGACCGTCGGCCCCCTGCCCGCCCGGGCGGCGTCCAGCTGGGCGGTGATCCGCGCGCGGTTGGTCGGGTGGGCGCGCGCCAGCCGCAGCTCCAGCTGCCGGACCGTCTCCGGGTAGCCGAGGTTGCGGCGGGAGACCTCGTGGTGGCGCCACTCGATGACCCAGTCGCCGTCCTCGGGGGTGCCGTAGCCGCCGCGCAGGCAGTCGGCGAAGGCGTCGAGGTTGCGGCCGAAGTAGCCGTCCACGCCGATGGTCCGCCCGACCACGTCCCAGAAGTCCTCCAGGGTCTTGATCTCGTCGCCGTCGATCACATAGGTCACCGTCACGGGGTCGAGGATATGCCGCCCCGGTCGAGGGCCGGTCGGTGACGGCCCGGGGCCTGGTCGCCGGTCAGGGGGCGACGGCGATCGCGGTGGCGAGCAGCCCGTCCCGGACCGCCCAGCGGCCGTCGAAGCCGTCGAGCCGGCGGCCGTTGACCACCGGGCCCGGGACGAGCAGCCGGGCGGTGAAGGTGCCGTCGGGGGAGAGGTCCAGTTCGGCCTCCTCGAAGTCCAGGAAGACCTGCGTCAGCGGGAACCAGGCCTTGTACACCGACTCCTTGGCGCTGAACAGGATGCGGTCCCACGGGACGTCCGGGTGCTCGGCGGCCAGTTTGGCGAGCCGCTGCCGCTCGACCGGCAGCGCGACGGCCTCCTGGACGCCCTCCGGCAGCGGCAGCGCGGGCTCGGCGTCGATGCCGACGGAGGCGAGGGTGCCGGCCCGGGCCACGGCCGCCGCGCGGAAGCCGTCGCAGTGGGTGAGGCTGCCGACCACGCCGTCCGGCCAGCTCGGCGCGCCGCGCAGGCCCGGGACGAGCGGGCGGTACGGGACGCCGAGCCGGGCGAGGGCGGCCCGGGCGCAGTGCCGGACGGTGGTGAACTCGCGGCGCCGCTTGTCGACGGCGCGGGCGACGGCGGGCTCCTCCTCGGGCTCCAGCCGGGCCTCCGGCGGGTCCTCGTAGGCCACCTCGGTCACCACGACGTCCGGCAGCAGGTCCCCGATCATCCGTTCCCCCCTCGGTCGGCCGCGCGGCCGGGCTGCCGCGCGGGACGAGGGTAACCCGGGTGGGGGGATCTTGGCGGGTGATCGGGGATCATGGCCGACCGGCCCGGCCCGACTGGCGCGGACCGGTCGGTCCGAGTCCGGTCCGGGGCCGGTCCGAGTCCGGTCCGGCCCGGTTTGGGCCCGGTCCGGCCCGGCTTGGGCCCGGCTACTCGAAGGCGGCCGCCGCCTCGCGCAGCGCCCGGGCCACCGTCTCCGGGTCGTACGGCGCGGGCTCGCCGGGCCGGTAGGTGACGGAGTGCAGGGCGCCGGTGTAGCGGAAGGAGCGGTGCCGCTCGTACAGCGGCCAGGAGACCGGGGACTTGCGGTCGATGCCGATGCTGATGCCCTGGAACGGGGCCATGCCGATCAGCTGGTGGACCGGGCCGAGCAGGGCGGGCTCCGCCCAGGTGGCAGCGCCGTCCCCGGTGTCGCCCACCGGCAGGCCGTCCACCGGCAGGCCTTCCACGAGCAGCCGGAACTCCCATCTGAGGTCGGCGACGGCGGTGGCCTCCAGGGTGATCAGCCGGGCGCCGGCCGGCAGCGGGCCTCCGTCGGCCTCCAGCAGGTCGCCGTACTGGTTGTAGGCGAGGCGCAGCCGGCCGTCCTCGACGTAGAGGCTGTAGCCGCCGCCCTGGTCACCGTGCGAGACCAGGACGCCCTGGTCGCCCGGCCGGTAGCCGTCGAGCGCGGCCTCGACGGTGAAGGAGCGGAAGGCGATCAGCCGGGAGGAGCGGTAGCGTTCCAGTTCGGGGGTGCCGGCCAGCAGGGTGACGGGGCGGCGCAGCCGCTCGGCCTCGGGGCCGCGCAGGGCGAGGGCGCCGCTGCCGTCGGCGAGCGGGAAGACCCCGTCGCGCCAGGCGGCGGCCTCCCAGGCGGCGGACAACTCCTTGACCAGGTCGGGATGTTCGGCGGCGACGTCGTGGATCTCGGTGGGGTCGGTGCGCAGGTCGTACAGCGCCCACTCGCCGTCGTCGTACGGGGTGCCCGGGCGGTGCAGGGTGACCAGCTTCCAGCCGTCGCGGTAGTAGCTGCGGTTGCCGGTCATCTCGCAGTACTGCTCGTGGTGGGTGCCGGGCGCGGCGCCGTCGCGCAGCACGGAGGTGAAGCCGGTGCCGTCGAGCTCCTGGACGGGGTGGCCCCGGCGCTCCGACGGCCGTTCCACGCCCGCGAGTTCGAGCAGGGTGGGCAGGATGTCGGTGACGTACTGGTACTGGGTGCGGACGCCGGTGTCGCCCTCGGCGCGGGGCAGGCCGGCCGGCCAGGAGAGCACGAAGGGGACGCGGACGCCGCCCGCGTAGGTCTGGCCCTTGTAGAGGCGGAAGGGGGTGTTGGAGGCCATGCCCCAGCCGCGCGGGTAGTGCACCAGGCTCCGCGGGCCGCCGATCAGGTCGATCTCGCGCCGGACGTCCGGGTTCCAGTCCGCCGGCAGGTCCGGGTGGTGGACGAAGCGGCTGAAGTAGCTGCGGGTGCCCTCGGCGCCGCCCTCGCCGGTGCCGCCGTTGTCGCTGGTGAACACGATGATGGTGTTGTCGAGTTCGCCGAGGGCGGCCAGGGTGTCGGTGAGCCGGCCGAGGTTCTGGTCGACGTTGTCGACCATCGCCGCGTACACCTCCATGTAGCGGGCGTACAACTTCTGCTGGACGTCGGTGAGTTCGTCCCACGGGCCGACCTCGTACCCGGCCTCGGAGTTGCGCTCGGGCAGCTCGGTGCCGGGCGGGAAGTGTCCGGCGGCCAGCTGGCGGGCGAAGCGGGTGCGGCGCAGCTCGTCCCAGCCGCCGTCGTAGCGGCCGCGGTGGCGGGCGAGGTCCTCGGGCTTGGCCTGGAGCGGGCCGTGCACGGCGTTGTGGGCGAGGTAGAGGAAGAACGGCTTGTCGGCGTCGTGGGCGCGCAGTGAGGTGACCATCTTGACGGCCTGGTCGGTGATGTCGTCGGTGTAGTAGTAGCCGTCGGGGAACTCGTCGATGTCCAGCGGGCTGTTGTCGCGGACGAGTTGGTGCGGGTGGAAGAGGCTGGTCAGGCCCTCCAGGACGCCGTAGTACTGGTCGAAGCCCTTCTGGAGCGGCCAGTTGGCGCGGTCGTCGGCGGCGTTGGAGGCGGAGTCCCGGGTGAGGTGCCACTTGCCGACCGCGTAGGTGGCGTAGCCGGCGTCGTGCAGCAGTTCGGCCAGGGTGGGGATGTCCCCGGCGACCTCCATGCCGTAGCCGGGGAAGCCCGGGTCGGCGTTGGCGACGAAGGAGTAGCCGACCCGGTGCGGGTTGAGGCCGGTGAGCAGGGCCGCCCGGGCGGGGGAGCAGAGCGGCATGGTGTGGTAGTTGGCGAGCCGGACGCCGGTGGCGGCGAGGCGGTCCAGGGTGGGGGTGGGGATCTCGGCGCCGAACGGGCCGATGTCGCTGTAGCCCATGTCGTCGATCAGCACGACGACGATGTTGGGCGCGCCCTCGCGCGGGCGGACCCGCCGCGGCCAGGCGGGGACGGACTCGGCGAAGGTGCGGCCGACGGTGCCGGGGAAGCCCGCGTACGGGTCGCGGCGGTGCGGGTCGGGCTGCGGCGTCGGCCGGCGGTGCGGGTCGGGCGGGGTGCTCATACGGTGCTCCGGGGGTGGCTCGGGCGGGCGGCGGCTCAGCGGGCGCCGGCTCAGCGGCTGGCGGCCGGAGCGGGCTCCAGGCCCGGCACGGCGGCCAACAGCTCGGCGGTGTAGGGGTGTTCGGGCGCGGTGACGACCCGGTCGGCCGGGCCGGTCTCGACGATCCGGCCGCGGTGCATCACCGCGATCCGGTGGCTGACCCGGCGGACCACCGCCAGGTCGTGGGCGATGAACAGGACGGCCAGGCCGAGTTCGCGCTGGAGCCGGGCGAGCAGCTCGATCACCTGGGCCTGGACCGAGACGTCCAGCGCGGAGACCGGCTCGTCGCAGACCAGCACGCTCGGTTCGGGCGCCAGGGCCCGGGCGATGCCGATGCGTTGGCGCTGGCCGCCGGAGAAGGCGCGCGGGTGGCGGTCGGCCACGGCCGGGTCCAGCCCGACCTGCTCCAGCAGTTCGGCGACCCGGGCGGCGCGCTGCTCCCGGTCGCCGAGGCGGTGGGCGATCAGCGGTTCGGCGATGATCTGCCCGGCGGTCATCCGGGGGTTGAGCGAGGAGTACGGGTCCTGGAAGACGAGTTGGACCTCGCGGTGCGGCCTGTCGCGCCGTGCCCCGCGGCCGAGTTCCTCGCCGCGGAAGCGGATGCTGCCGCCGGACGGCGGGCGTGCCTGGACCAGGGCGCGGGCCAGGGTGGACTTGCCGGAGCCGGACTCCCCGACCAGGCCCAGCGTCTCGCCGGGGTGCAGGTCGAGGTCGACGCCGTGCAGCGCGGTGACGGCGCGCCGCCGGGAGCCGTACGTCTTGGTCAGGCCGCGGACGGTGAGCAGCGGCCGGGTGCCCGGGGTGCTGTTGGCGGCCGCCCGGGAGGGCTCCTCCAGGCGCGGTACGGCGGCCAACAGCTCCCGGGTGTACGGGTGTTCGGGCCGGGCGAGGACCTCGGCGGTGGTGCCGCGCTCGACCACCCGGCCGTGCCGCATGACCAGCAGCCGGCGGCAGGTCCGGGCGATCACCCCGAGGTCGTGGCTGATCACCACCAGGGCGGTGCCGGTCTCCCGGTTGATCCGGGTCAGCAGCCGCAGGATCTGCTGCTGGACGGTGGGGTCGAGGGCGGTGGTCGGCTCGTCGGCGACCAGCACCTCGGCGTCGTGGGCGAGTGCGAGGGCGATCATGATGCGCTGGCGCTGGCCGCCGGAGAACCGGTGCGGGTGGTCGCGCAGCCGGCCGACGGCGTCGGGGATGCCGACCAGGTCGAGCAACTCGGCGGCGCGGGCCCGCCGTTCGGCCTTCCGCAGGGGGCCGCCGTGGGCGCGCAGCGCCTCGTCCAGCTGGCGGCCGACGGTGAGCACGGGGTTGAGCGAGGACATCGGGTCCTGGAAGACCATGGCGATCCGCCGCCCGCGCAGGGCGCGCAGCGCGGTCTCGGGGAGGGCGGCGAGGTCCTGCCCGGCGAGGTGGACCGAGCCGGCGGTGATCCGGCCGCCGGGCGGCAGCATCCGCAGCAGGGCCAGCGCGGTGGTGGACTTGCCGGAGCCGGACTCGCCGACGATGCCCAGGGTGTCGCCCGCTCCGAGGTCGAAGGAGACGCCGTCGGCGGCCGTGGTGCCCTGGGGGTCGGAATCTCCGAACCGTACGGTGAGGTCGGTGACGCGGAGCACGGTGGTCATCGGCGGATCCCCCGGTTCAGGGCCTCGGCGATCAGCGTGAAGCCGAGCACCAGCGCGGTGGTGGCGGCCAGCGGGGCGGCCGCGAAGGTCGGGTGGGTGGCCAGGTAGGCGACGGACTGGCTGAGGATGCTGCCCAGGGTGGGCTCCGGCGGGCGGACCCCGAGGCCGAGGAAGCTCATCGCGCCCTCGATGAACACGCCGAGCGAGAGCGCCACGGCGGTCTGCACGATCAGCGGGTCGACGGCGTTGGGCAGTACGTGCCGCAGCAGCACCCGGGCCCGGGAGGCGCCGCCGACCCGGGCCGCCAGGGCGTACTCGCGCTCCCGCTGGACGAGGATGCCGGCCCGCAACTGCCGTCCGTAGCCGGGGATCTCGGCCAGCGCGATGACGATCACCACCGGCCAGCGGCCCGGGCCGAGGACGGCGGTGACGGCCAGGGCGAGGATGAGCCCGGGGAAGGCGAGCAGCAGGTCGAAGGTGCGCTGGACGGCGAGGTCGGCCCACCGGGAGGTGGCCGCGAGCAGGGCGGCGGAGCAGCCGAGCAGGGCGCCGACCGGGACGGCGGTGACGATCAGCGCGAGGTCGGTGCCGATGCCGTGCAGCACCCGGCTGTACAGGTCGCGGCCGAGGTCGTCGGTGCCGAAGGGGTGCGCGGCGCCGGGGCCGGCCAGGGCGAGCGCGCTCTGGGCGTTCGGGTCGGTGCCGGTGAGCAGCGGTGCGAGCAGTCCGGCCAGGGCGACGGTGCCGACCAGGACGAGGCCGGTCAGGCCGCGCGGGCTGAGCAGGGCGGAGCGGTAACGGCCGCGCGGTGCGGCGGACTTGAGGGGAAGGGCGGTGGTGGTCATCGGGTCACTCCCAGCGGATCCGGGGGTCGAGCCAGGTGTAGGCCAGGTCGGTGAGCAGTTGGACGGCCACGTAGACCGCGACCACGAGCAGCAGCAGGTCCTGCACCAGCGGGTAGTCCCGGCGCAGCACGCCCTGCTCGATCAGCTGGCCGAGGCCCGGCCAGGCGAAGATCCGTTCCACCAGGACGGCCCCGGCGACGAGGTGGCCGGTCTGGAGGCCGAGGACGGTGACGGCGGAGGGCAGTGCGTTGGGCAGGGCGTGCCGCCAGACGATCCGCCGCCGGGAGACGCCGAGCGCGGTCGCGGTGCGGACGTAGTCCTCGGCGAGGGCGCGTTCGATGCCGTCCTTGAGGTAGCGGGCCAGCACGGCGGCGCTGGGCAGGGCCAGGCAGAGGGCGGGCATCGCCAGGTACTGGACGGCCAGGTCCGGTTCGGCGAGCAGGGACTCGTGCCCGCCGGCCGGGAGCAGTTCGAAGGAGACGGCGAACAGCAGGACCAGCAGGACGCCGGTGACGAACGGCGGGACCGCCAGCACGCCGGTGGTGACCGCCTGGACGGCGGCGGCGACCGGGCCGCGCCTGGTGGTGGCGCCGACCACGCCCAGCGGCAGCGCGATCAGCACCACCAGCAGCAGGGCGCCGAGGGTGAGTTGGACGGTGGCGCCGAGGCCGTTGCCGATCAGGTTGGAGACCTGGCCGCCGATCGCGTAGCTCGGCCCGAGGTCGCCGCTCAGCAGGTGGCCGAGCCAGCTGACGTACTGGCCGAACAGCGGTTGGTCGAGCCCGAGTCGACCGCGGATGGCGGCGACGGTGGCGGGGGAGGCGTCCGGCCCGGCGAGCGTGGTGGCCGGGTCGCCGGGGATCAGCCGGAGGATGAGGAAGACCAGGAAGGAGGCGAGGGCGAGGACGAGCAGTCCGCTGGGGAGGCGTTTCAGGAGGAAGGTGCGCATGGGGTTCCGGGCCGTCCTGCTCAGGCCGTGAGGTAGGCGTCGTCGAGGTTGAGGTAGCCGAACTTGTTGAGCGTGACGCCCCGGGCCCGGCGGCCCGCGACCTCGACCAGTCCGGCGATGGCGAGGTCGATCACGAACTCCTCGTCCAGCAGCACGTCGGTGATCTGCTGGTGGAGGGCCCTGGCCTCGGGGCTGTCGCTGTCGCTGCGGTTCCAGGCGCGCTGCACCACGTCGGTGTAGGCGGGGGAGGCGAAGCGGGAGCTGTTCCTGGCCTCGTTGAAGGGGTAGGCGCTCACCGCGAGGGTGGCGGGCTGGAGTTGGGCGAAGCCGTGGCTGAGTGTCCACAGGGCCGGCATGGACTGGGAGATCAGCTGCTTCTGCATGGTCGGCGAGTCGGCGGGCTGGAGCACCGTCTCGATGCCGACCTGCCGGAGGTCGTACTGGAGGATCTGCGCGATGGCCGTCGGCCCGGCCTCGTTGGAGTGGGCGAAGGGCAGGGTGATGTGCTCGGCGCCCGCCTCCCGGAGCAGCGCCCGGGCCCGTTCCGGGTCGTGCCGGTAGTGGGTGGCGCCGGCCTCGGTGTAGGCCGGGGAGGACTTGGGCCAGGGCACCGAGGAGACGGTGCCGTAGCCGCCGAGGGCCTGTTGGACGAGCCGGTCGCGGTCGACGGCCCAGGCGATGGCCTGGCGGACGCGCTTGTCGCGGACGTGCTCGGCGGTGACGTCCACGCCGATGTAGTGGGCGCCGGAGCCGGTGTCGTACTGCCTGATCCGGAACCGCGGGTCGTCGACCAGGGTCGCGGCGTCCTTGCCGCGGACGTTGTAGGAGAGGTGGGTCTGGCCGGTCCTGAGCGAGGACAGCAGCGACTCCGCCTGCGGGATGATCCGGATCTCCACGCCGTCGAGGTGGGGGCGGCCGGGGTTCCAGTACTGCTCGTTGCGGGCGAAGGAGAGCGAGGAGCCGGGCTTGCGCCCGGTGAGGGCGAACGGGCCGGTGCCGATCAGCCGGGTGCCGGTGACGGCGTCCTCGATGCTCTCCCGGTCCGGGACGATCATGAACTCGAAGAGGTCGAAGAGATTGCTCACCGGGTGGGCGAGCACCAGCGTCAGCTCGAAGTCGCCGTTCCTGCGGAAGTCGGTGACGGCGGCGGCGGTGGACCTCAACTGGGCGGAGCGGGCCGGGTTCTGGAGGTTCCGGACGGCGAAGACGACGTCGTCGGCGGTGAACCGGCGGCCGCTGTGGAACAGCACGTCCTCGCGCAGCCTGAGGGTCACGTTCAGGCCGTCCGGCGAGACCTCCCAGGCGGTGGCGAGCTCGGGCTGCGGCCGGAGCCGGTCGTCGTACCGGGTGAGGGTGTTGAAGGCGAGGCGCTGGACGAGGGTGTTGGCGCTCACGGCGAAGAGCAGGCTCGGGGTGATGTCGATGCCGGTCGCGACGGTCAGCACGCCGCCCCGGCGCGGGGTGTCGGCGTCCACGGCACCGGCCGCGTTCCGGGCGTGCTCGACGGCCGAGCGGCAGCCCGCGAGCGTCAGCAGTCCGGCGCCGGCGAGGCCCGCGCGCAGCAGGGTGCGGCGGCTCGGGGCTGGGGGACGGGGGAGCGCGGTCATGGCGGTCCTTCGGGGGCGGCTGCGGGTGATCGGGGCGGTTTCGCGGGGTCGGGGGCGGCTGCGGGTGATCGGGGGCGGTTAGGGACGGTGGGCGGCGCGGGGTGCGGTGAGCGCGTGGACCGGCCGGGCGTACAGCTCGCCGAGCACCGGCGCTCCGGCGGCCACGGCGAGCACGTCCCGGCCGCGCGGCTGGGCGATCAGCAGGCCGGCGTCCCGGTGCAGGTGCGAGCGGAGCGCGAACTCGGCCCGGACGACGTCGAGATGGGCCGGGTCGAGGAGGGCGAAGGTCTCGGTCAGCACCACCAGGTCGGGGTTGACGACGTCGGCGAGCAGGGCGAGCGCACGGCCGACGATCCGGGCCCGGTTGCGGACCAGCCGGCCGGCCGTCGGGTCGCCGCGCCGGACGGCGGCGATCAGCTGGGCCCGGTCCGGTGCGGCGGTGACCCCCTCGGCGGCGGCCGCCGCGAACAGCGCGGTGTCCGAGGCGGCCACCGAGAGACAGCCGAGCCGCCCGCAGTGGCAGCGCTCCCGGCTGTCCGCGTCCGGGTCGGTGACCGTCCCGGAGACCGGGAGGTGGCCGAGGTCGCCGGTGGCCGAGGGCGGGCCCAGGTGGACGGTGCCCGCGACCGCCAGCGCCGCGTCCACCACGTGGCCGACGAACAGCTGCACCATGCTGCGGCGGGCGGCCGGGTGGCCGAAGAGGATCTCCGCCAGGGTGAGCGCCCGGGCGTGGTTGTCCACCTGGACGGGCAGTCCGGTGGCGGCCGTCAGCTGCTCGCGCAGCGGCAGGTCCCGCCACCGCAGCGGATCGTGCCTGACGACCACCCCGGCCGCCGGGTCGACGGAGCCGCCGGTGACGGCGCCGAGGCCGACCACCGTACGGTCGCCGCGCAGGGTGTCGATCAGCCGGGGCAGCCGGGCCAGCAGCGGCCGCAGCAGGTCCGGGCCGGTCCGGCCGCGGTGCGGGACCTCCTTGCGCCGCAGCACCCGGCCGCGCAGGTCGAGCAGCGCGACGGTGGTGAACGGCAGGCCGATGTGCAGCCCGGCCACGGCGAGGCGGTCCGGGTCGAGGTCGAGCGGCAGCTGGGGGCGGCCCAGGGTGCCGGCGCCGGCGGCCGCCAACTCGGGCCGCTCGTGCAGGAGTCCGAGCCGGACCAGGTCCACCGCCTGCCGGGAGACGGCCGAGGCGCTGAGCCCGGTGAGCGCGGCGACCCGGCTGCGGGCGATCGGCCCGTGGTCGAGCACCGTGCGCAGGACGGCGGAGGCGTTGGCGTCCCGGCGGTCGTCGCCGGCGCGCGGGGCGGTGGACGTGGTCATCGGCGCGGATCTTCTGCCGTGGTCCCTCGCGGCCCCGGTCAGTTGGCCGCTTCGAGCTCCTCGGCGGGCACCAGGCCCGGCACCCGCGGCGGGTCGGCGGGCTCCAGCAGCCGGCTCGGGGTGCCGTCCACGCCGACCGGCAGGTCGCCGTCCAGGGTGATCCGGCGCACCAGGCGCGGCTCGTCGCCGTAGTCGGCGACCGCGTAGTGCTGGGTGGCGCGGTTGTCCCAGATCGCCACGTCGCCGACCTGCCAGTCCCAGCGGACGGTGTTCTCCAGGCGCTCCACGTAGCGCTGGAAGAGGTCGATCAGGGCCTTGCTGTCGTCGCCCGAGACGCCCTGGACGCGCTGGGCGAAGGCGCCCAGCAGCAGGGTCTTCTCACCGGTCACCGGGTGGACCCGGACCACCGGGTGCTCGGTCCTGAAGGCGGTGGAGACGAACACGTCCCGGAACAGCCTGGCGACCTCGGCGTTGTCCGCCAGCTCGGGGCGCAGGGCGAGCCGGGCGGCGTAGTCGTAGTCGTTGGTGTGGACGGCGCGCAGACTCTCGGCGAGCGCCTTCAGCGGGGCGGGCAGGTCCCGGTAGGCGGCCGCGGTGTTGGCCCAGACGGTGCTGCCGCCGGCCGGCGGGACCTCCAGGGAGCGCAGGATCGAGGCCTTGGGGTAGGACGGGACGAAGGTGACGTCGGTGTGCCAGTTGTTGGCGCGCACGCCCTTGGTCGCGTCCAGCTCGAAGATGTAGCGGCCGTCCGCGCTGGGCACGGTGGGGTGGCCGACCGGCTGCCCGAGCAGCCGGGCGAAGGCCTCCTGCCCGGCGTCGTCCAGGTGCTGCTGGCCGCGGAAGAAGAGCACCTTGTGCTCGTACAGGGCGGCCTCCAGGGCGGCGACGGTCCCGGCGGGGAGGTCGCCGCCGAGGCGTATGCCGTGCACGAGCGCGCCGATCCGGCCGGCGACGGGGGTGAGGCGGAGCGCGGTCGGGGCGGTGGCGTCGGCGGTGGTCGGTGCGGCGGGGGCGGCGGGCGCGGCGGGGGCGGTGGTCATGGCGGGGCCCTTTCGGGACGGGTGTGGCGACGGTGGATACGGCTACGCAGCGTGACGAATGGCGGGTGCGCGGAGCGGCGTCAGGCGGCGGTGGGTGTACGGCTCCGCACGGCGGGCAGCGGGCGTACGGGGGGCGCGACGGTCCGCTTCGGCGGACGTCAGCGGGCGAGGGCACCGCGACAACAGCGGCGCGGGCAGCGGCGGGGGACGGGGCGGACGACGGTGGCCATCGGCCCTCCTTCCTGGTCGCTGCGGATGGGCTCGGGCCTCATCGTGCTGAACCGCCCGGGCCCCTGTCAATCGTCATCTTGGCTGGTGGGAAAGGGCGTTGCCGCTTCGTTGCGGCGGCTTGCGGCCGTTTGCCGGGTGTTGCGGCGGATGACGGGGGGATGGCGGGCGCACTGCGGGCGGGGGTTCGGGCTTGTGGCCCGGGGGTGGGGTTACTAATTTTCGGAGCGGAAGTAATCCGGGCCGGCGCGGGCGGTTCCCGCCTCGGGGCCGACGCCTGCCCGGATACCGGTGCGGCTGTGACGTTCGGTGACGGCGGTGCGGTCGCTACTGCCCGAGCAGGCGGGCGAAGTCCAGCCCGAGACTCGCGAGGACGGGCAGCGCGCCGAGGTCGGTCACGCCGGCGACCGGGATGCTGTAGCCCTGGTTCACCTCGCGCGGCGCGGCGCCGGCGGTGACGGGGGCGGTGGTCGGGAGCAGGACGCTGCCGAGGAGCAGGGCGACGAGCGAGGTGCGCATCTGAGGAGGCCTCCGGGGGCTCGGGTGACGGCCTGTCAACACCCTCCGTGGCAGGGCGGTCACGCATCTTCGCCCCTTCGGCCGCATTGGTAAAGATTCTTGCCTTGTGTTCATGCCAACATCGCGGAGGTCTGGACCACCTTGCGGTCAGGCGCATACGTTTCCTCCACAAAGGCGTTCGGTCGGTGAACTTCCGTACGAATGTGCCGACTTCTGCCTGTCATGCTCATGACCTTCACCGCAACCGAAGGGAACGAACCATGCGCGCCATCGGCAAGAACCTCAGGATCCTCGCGGGCGCCCCGCTCGCCGCGGCCGCCCTGATTGCCCTCACGGCCGGCTCCGCCAGCGCGGCGATACCGATCAACCAGCCCATGACCGGCAAGGCCACCTACTACACCGACGCCGGCTACGGCGCCTGCGGCACCCAGATCAACGCCTCCACCCAGATGCTGGTCGCCGTCTCGCACACCTGGTGGACCACCGCCAACCCGAACAACGACCCGGTCTGCAAGGGCATTTCGGTCAAGGTGACCTACCAGGGCAAGACCGTCACCGTCCCGGTGAAGGACCAGTGTCCCTCCTGCGACTCCACCCACATCGACCTCAGCCAGCCCGCCTTCGCCAAGCTGGCCCCGCTGGACAAGGGCGTCATCACCGGCCTGAGCTGGCAGTTCGTCAAGACCGGGCTCAAGGGCGAGACCGTCGAGCTCTCCGCCCCGGTCACCGGCTCCACCATCGGCTGAGCCGGCCCCGACGCCGGCCCCCGACGGCCGTGCCCGCCCCCGCGGCATGACGGGGGCGGGCACGGTCTCTCCGCGTCCGGTCGTCCTCCCGCGTCCGGTCAGGCGCCCGCGGACCCCGCGAGCCGCAGGGCCATCGCCAGCAGCAGCTGGACGGCCGGGGGAGCCGTCCGCGGATCGTGGGCCAGCCCCAGCGTGACGGTCGGCACCGGGGCCGTCAGCCGGCGCAGGCAGACGCCGGGTATCCGGAACACCCGGGCCCGGCCCTCGGGGATGGGCGCGATGCCGTACCCCGCCGCCACCGCCAGCAGGAGCTGCTCGTCGTCCGGCTCCTCCCGCACGATCCGCGGCGACCGGCCCGGCCAGAGCTGCCCGGTGATCAGCGCGTGCATCCCGGGCCCGTTCTGGCGCGGCCAGAGCACCACCGGCTCGTCCGCGATCCGGTGCCGGCCGATCCGGGCCCGGGTGCGGGCGAGCGGATGGCCGGCCGGCACGGCGAGCAGCAGCTCCTCCTCGGCGACGATCCGGCAGTCGAGCCCGGGGACGTCCAGCGGCGGCCGGACGAACGCCGCGTCCAGCCGCCCGGCGAGCAGCTCGGCGACGTTGTGCGAGGTCCAGCCGGTCTGCAGGGCGACGTCCAGCCGCGGGTAGCGGTTGCGGAACTCCGTCACCAGGGCATCGCAGACCCCGCCCCGGGCGGAGCGGGTGTACGCCACCCGCAGCCGTCCCTCCCGCCCCTGGACCACCGCCGCGACCCGTTCCTCGGCCGCCGCCACCTCCCGCAGCACCCGCCGGGCCTCCTCGGCGACCGCGCGCCCGACCGGGGTCAGCGCGCAGCCCTTGCTGGTGCGCTCGACCAGCTCCACGCCCAGCTGCCGCTCCAGCGCCTTGACCTGCTGGCTCAGCGCGGGCTGCGCCACGTGCAGCCGGCGGGCGGCCCGGGTGAAGTTCAACTCCTCCGCCAGCACCGAGAAGTAGCGCATGCGCCGCAGATCCATCCGCAGATCCATCCGGCGATGATAAGGGCGGCTTATCGCTTCCGGACAGAACCGGTCTTGGACGGCTTCCGGCGCGAGCCGCTTTCCTGGTGAGGGCCGCCGGCACCCGGCGGGCGGCCTCCGAGGGAGGGGTTCGCGATGGACGGCACGACGGACGGCACGGTGAACGGTGCGACGGGCGGCACGGTGGACGGCGTGATGGACGTCGTCGTGGTCGGGAGCGGGATCATCGGGCTCACCACGGCGATACGCCTGCAGGAGAAGGGACTTCGGGTCGTCGTGGTGACGGCCGACGGGCTGCTGTCGACGACCTCGGCGGTGGCGGCCGCCGTCTGGTTCCCGGTCGCCACCGGCACCGGCGGCCGGGTGGCGGACTGGTCCGCGACGGCCTTCGCCGAGTTCGCCCGCCAAGCCGAGGAGGGCGTGCCCGGCGTCTCGATGCGCAGCACCCGCATGCTGGAGCACGAGCGGCAGTCGGCAGGCCAGCCCTGGTGGGGCGACGCCGTCCCCGACCTGCGCCGGCTGACGGCCGCCGAACGCGGGGCGGACTGCGCGGACGGCTGGTCGTTCACCGCGCCCGCCGTCGAGATGCCGCTCTACCTGCCCTGGCTGCTCGGCCGGTTCGTCGACAACGGCGGCGGGATCGTCCACCGCCGCCTCGACACCCTCGACCAGGCCCGCGCCTGGGCGCCCGTGGTCGTCAACGCCACCGGGATCGGCGCCCGGCAGCTCTGCGACGACCCGGCCGTGCACCCGATCCGGGGCCAGCTCGTCCTCGTCCGCAACCCCGGCCTGCCCACCTCGACCCGGATCCAGGACGACCCGGCCGGCTACACGTACATCCACCCCCGCAGCACCGACGTCGTCCTCGGCGGCACCTTCGAACCGGACGACTGGAACACCGTCGCCGATCCGGCCACCGCCGAGGCCATCCTCGCCCGCTGCACGGCCCGGATCCCCGCACTGCGCGAGGCCCGCGTCCTCGGCCACGTCGTCGGCCTGCGGCCCGCCCGCCACGGCGGTCCCCGCCTCGAGGCGGAGCCGGACGGCCGGACCGTCCACAACTACGGCCACGGGGGCGCCGGCGTCACGCTCAGCTGGGGCTGCGCCGACGCCGCGGCCGAACTGGCGGCCGCGGCGGCGAGTTGACCCCGCCACGGGTGCGTACCGGCCCCCGAGCGCGCCGTCGCGGCGCCGCTCGGGGGCCTTCGGCCGGACGCCCACCGTGCCAAGTTCGCGGTTTTCCACGATGCCCGAGCGTGGCGGTCGGATGCCAGTCTGTGACTGCCACCGCACCCCGCAGCCGGGTCGGGGCGGGACCGATCGGCCCCGGGTGACCGGCTGTTCACGTGGAACGCCCAGAAGGGACACTTGTCATGAACAGGCGAATCGGAGCGGCCTCGCTCAGCGCGGCTCTCGCGGCCGCGGTTCTCGTCGGCGGTACCGCCCAGGCCTACGCCGCCGCGGCCTCCCCCGCCCCGGCGCACGCCGCGCCGGCGCCCGTCGCGGCGCCCGCCGTCCAGGAAGGCGCGTCGGCGCAGGCGCTCGACATCTGGCACTGGGTCGGCCGGTACAACTCGCAGTTCGCCGCCGAGGCCGCGTACTGGGTGCTGTACGGCCTCGGGAGCGCCATCGCGATGAGGATCGAGAAGATCTGGGACAACGGCGTGGAGACCTGGGAGCTCTACATCCAGTGAGTCTCCACAGCCAGTGAGTCACCCGGCGCCGGCACCCAGCCGCGGCGCCCCCCTCCGGACGGGACCAAGGCGAGCGTGACGCGTGTCCGCTCGTCCAGCCGAGAAGAGAGTTGGTAGACCCATGCAGCGTACGACCTCCATGACCGGTCTGGGCCGCACGGCCGCGGGCGCCCTCACCGCCGTGCTGATGGCGGCCGGAGCGGTCGCCCTCGCCCCGTCCGCGCAGGCCGCGGCCGGACAGGACGGGCCGCAGGCCTCGGCGGCGCAGCGCCCGGCCGCCGAGAGCGCGGCGGCGAACGTGCCGCTGGTCGCCGCGGACCGTTCCACGAAGGTCACGCTCTCCAACGGCAGCGGGTCCGGCCTGACCAAGACGTGGGACAAGCTCGACCACGGCTGCTGGACGAACGACATGCTGCCGTCCGACTACATCCCCAACACGAAGTCCTCCAGCTGGCAGAGCGAGTCCTGCGGGTTCGCGACCGGGACCGAGGGCAACATCACCTACACGCTCGACAACGGCGGCGAGGTCAAGCTGCACTGGAACAACCCGTACTGGGGCAGCAACGACTACAGCTGCTCCGTCCCGGACGGGTACACCTGTTCCCGGAGCGGCGGCAGCGGGGACAACACCGCGGTCACCTTCAGCATCGGGCGCAGCCGGGCCAAGGCCGCCGCCGCGGAGATGCCCAGCCTGACCAGCGCCTCCCGGAGCACGAGCATCAACCTGACCAACAACTCGGGGAAGCTGCTCACCCGCTCCGGCGCGAGCCTGCAGTGGGGGATCTGGTCCGACAACATGATGCCGCCGTCGATGGTCCAGCCCGGTGTCACCGCGAAGTGGGCGAGCGAGTCCGAGGGCGTGATGACCGGCACCGAGGGTGAGGTCAGCTTCAACGTGGCCGGGGAGCAGAACCAGGTCAAGGTGCACTGGAACAACCCGTACTGGGGCAGCAACGGCTACAGCTGCGACGCGCCGGCCGGGTACAAGTGCACCTGGCAGGGCGGCAGCGGCGACAACGCCGCGGTCTCCTTCACCCTGTCGAAGTCCTGACGCCGAAGTCCTGACGCGGGATCCGGTGCCGAGGCCCTGATCGCGTCGGGCCGGGTCGAACCGGCCGCCTCCGCCCGGGTGCATCCGCACCCGGGCGGGGGCGCGTCCGCGGCCGCTACCGGTCCAGCGCCGCCACCAGCTGGGTGCGCCGGGCGATCCGCAGCTTCCGGTAGGCGTTGGTGAGGTGGGTCTCCACGGTGCGGCGGGTGAGGCAGAGCGCGGAGGAGATCTGGGCGTTGGTGTGCCCCGCCGCCGCCAGTTCGGCCACGCGCCGTTCGGCGGGGCTCAGGGCGTGCCCGCCGTCCCGGTTCCGCACCCCGCCCTCGCGCAGCGCCTCCTCCGCCGCGCCGAGGAGACGGCCGACCGGGGCCGGTCCGCCGGTCTCCGGGGCGGGCCCGGCCAGCCGCAGGGCCACGGCGTGCGCCTCGCGCAGCGTGTCGCGGCCCTTGCGGCCGCTGCCCGCCTCGATGTGGGCCCGGCCGAGGTCGATCAGCACCTCCGCGAGTTCCACGGGCGCGGAGGCCGGCCTGAGCAGTTCGGCGCCCTCGGTCAGCGAGCACAGGGCCAGCCGGCCGCCCACGGCCGCGGCGTGGGCCTGCAGCGCCCGGCCGACGGTGCGCGGGGTGCCCCAGGTCCGGGCGTGGCGCAGTTCCTCCTCGGCGAGTTCGCGGGCTTCGTCCCGCCGCCCGAGCCGTACCAGGGCGTGCGCCGCTCCGGAGCGCCACGGCGTGGCGACCGGGCTGACGAAGTCGTGGGCGAGCTGGCCGGCTCCGCAGACCAGGTAGTCGTCGAGGGCGGCCTGCCAGTCGCCGTCCGCGGCGTGCAACAGGGCCCGGGTGTAGCTGAGTTCGTTCCACTCCCAGGAGCTGTCACTGCCGGACGGGCCGACCAGGGCCACGGCCTGCCAGGCCGCGGAGCGCCGGCCGGTCTCGCGCCGGGCGGTCGCCACCATGGCCGCCAGGTGCGGCAGTCGGACGCCCTGTCCGGCGGTCGCCTCCACCAGGGGGGCGTTCTCGGCGATGACGCGGTCGAACTCCCCCGCCCAGAGCGCGGCTTCGGCCCGGACGCTGAGCAGGCACTGCAGGCCCACGTCGGTCAGGTCCGGGGGGACGGGCGGGGCGGGCAGGCACTGGCCGGTCAACTCCCGTGCCTCGTCCAGGCGGTCCGCCCACTGGAGCAGGGTGGCCGCGCTGCCGAGCCAGGCGGTCCGCAGCCGCGGGTCCACCGGCGCGGCCAGCCGCGGCCGGACCCGGTCGAGCACCTCGGCCGCCGAGCAGAGGCCGGCCCCGGCCTCGTACTCGGTGATCAGTCCGCACACCAGGGGCTCGATGGCGGGGGGTGCGGTCGGGGCGAGTGCGCGCAGGCCGGCGACGGCGCCGCGCCAGGCGTCGTTGTCGTGCGAGGAGACGAGCGCGCCGAGCGTCCCCAGCACCTGGACGAGTTCGTCGTCGTCGGCGCCGCGACCGGCCCGGCGGAGGACCTCCAGCGCGGTGTCGGGATCCCGGCGCGCGACGTGGGCCGCGCAGAGGGCGGTGGCCGCGGTGGCCCGGTCCCGGAGGTCGGTGTGCAGTTCCAGTCCGGTGCGGAGCCGGCGGATGCCGGCGGTCGCGTTGTGCGGGAGCTCCAGGGCGCCGAGGCGCATGGTGAGGGCGGCCCGGCGGTCCGGATCGAGCGGGCCGCTCAGGGCGTGGCGCAGGTACGCGGCGGACTCCGCGACGTGACCGGCGCGCATCGCCTCCTCGGCGGCCTCGGACAGCGAGCGGGCCATCCACGCCTCGCCGGGCCGTTCGACCCGCAGCAGCCGGGAGGCCACGGCGGTCGCGGGCGCGCCGCTCTCGTCGAGCAGTTCCGCGACGCGGGTGTGCAGTGCGGCGATCTCCTCCGGCGCGGCGACGGCGAGGACGGCCTCCCGCGCGAGGGGGTGGTCCAGCAGCCTGCTGATGCGGCGCGCCGACCGCTCGCCCGGGGAGCGGGTGGCGGTGCAGAGGTCGGAGAGCTGGTGGAGCAGGCCGGGGCCGACGGGCATCCCGCCCTCGGCGGCGACGGCGAGGGCGAGGCAGGCGTGGCGTACGCAGGGGTCGGCCCGTCCCAGCCAGCGGGCGATCGTGTCGCGGAAGCGGCTGCGCGACGGGGTGGCCGACGGGCGGGGGAGCGCCCCGTCGGCGAAGTCGGCGACGAGCGCCCGCACCAGGGCCGGGTTGCCGATGCCCGCCTCGACGCAGGCCACGGTGGAGCGCTGGTCGAGGCCGGCGTCCCGGGCGAGGCGGATGACGGCGGGGACGCTGAGCGCGGGGAGGGCGACGGCCGTGCCGGTGGCGGGCGGGAAGGGGGCCGGACCGGACGGGTCGGCGCGCTCGGTGAGCAGCAGCAGGACGGGGATCTCGGCGATGCGGCGGGCGAGGTAGCCGAGCCAGCGCCGGGACGGCTCGTCGGCGTGGTGGAGGTCGTCCACCGCGAGCAGGACCGGCCGCTCGGCGGCGGACCGGGTCAGCCTGGTCACCAGCCCGTGGAACAGCCGCTGTTCGTCCGCTCCGGCCGCGACCGAGAAGGGCACGGCCTCGTCGTCCGCGAAGAGCTGGCGGACGAGCCCGAACGGGAACGCCGTCTCCTCCGGTACGCCGCGGGCGCGTCCGACGCGTACGGCGTCACCGTCGGCCTGCTGCCGGACGATCGCCTCCAGCGCGGCGGTCCGTCCCATGCCGGACACCGGTGCCGAGAGCAGGACCCAGCGTCCGCTGCCCGCTCGCGCCGCCGCCGCGGCCGCCGAGGCCGTGCCCAGCACCTCGTCGCGCTCCAAGAGCATGTGCTCCCCATCCTGTCGGTCCTGTTCGGCCGGTCCGGCGCGTGGTACCGGTCCGGGCCGTCCCCAGCGGTCCGGACAGGGGTTTCCGCGGTCGTCGGAGCCGTATTCCGCAGGAACATCGTGAACGATCTCTTTCCGGTTCGATCTTCACCCACGGGTGGCGCGAGGCGGCCGGTCGAAACGGAAAACGGCGTGATCATGCTCATGGCGAAGCTTGATCGCGACGCTACCGCCGGGTTTCCCGCAGGGTGCCCTGCCTGCGACGACGGCCGCACCCGGCCGCCCGGCCCGTCGGGCGGGGCCCCGGAGCGGAGCGGCGGGCGGGCAGCCGTGCCCACTCGGTTCGTCGGCGTACTGGTGGGTCCCGACGAGGTTGTTCGAATACCGGTCGATTCCGTCGGGCGTCGACCGGGCGGGTGGAGCGGACCACGGGGGCGGCTTACTGTTCGGGGGGCCGCAGGCGGGTCGAGAGCGGGCAGTCCGAGAGTGGGGAGGCCGAGGGTGTCCGAGGCGAGGAAGCCGGTGCTGTACGTCGTGGTGTGCGCGGCGGGGGTCGCGGGCGGGGTGGGGGAGCTCATCTCGGCCGCGCAGGAGCAGAACTGGGACGTGGGGGTGGTGGCGACGCCCCAGGCCATGGGGTTCATCGACGCCGAGGCGATCGAGGCGCGGACCGGGTACCCGATCCGCTCCGCCTGGCGGAAGCCGGGGGAGCCCCGGCCGCTGCCGGACCCGGACGCCCTCGTCGTGTCCCCCGCCACCTTCAACACGCTCAACAAGTGGGCCCTGGGCATCTCGGACACCCTGGCGCTGGGGATCCTCTGCGAGTCGTACGGCTGGGGTGTCCCGGTCGCCGTCCAGCCCTGCCTGAGCGCGGCGCAGGCGGCGCATCCGGCCTATGCGGACAGCCTGGCGAGGCTGCGGCGGATGGGGGTGCGGATCGCGGACTTCACGCCGGGCTCGTACGACTGGACGCGGGCCCTGGAGCTGCTGCGGGACTGACAGGGTGGCTGATCGGGCCCGGTGATCCTTGCAGTGTGGGGGGTGGCCCGGGCCGAACCCGCGGAGGTAGCGTCCGGGCAGGTCGGCGAGGGTACGGGAGGTTTCCGGTGACGGCGGTCAACGGCGAGGTGTCGTTCTGGTACGCGGCGGACGGGGTGCCGGAGCCGGGCCCCGCGCTGCCCGGGGACCGGGACGTCGACGTGTGCGTGGTCGGCGGCGGATACACCGGGCTCTGGACGGCCTACTACCTGAAGAAGGCCGACCCCGGCCTCCGGATCGCCGTCCTCGAACGGCGGTTCTGCGGCTACGGCGCCTCCGGGCGCAACGGCGGCTGGCTGTACAACGGCTTCGCGGGGCGCGGCGCCTTCGCCAGGCGGTACGGGCGGGAGCGCGCGGCCGCGATGCAGCGGGCGATGGACGAGGCGGTCGGGGAGGTCGTCGGCGTCGCCGGGGCCGAGCGGATCGACGCGGACATCGTGCGCGGCGGCGTCCTCGAAGTCGCCCGCAGCAAGCCGCAGTTGGAGCGCCTGCGGGCCCACGTCGAGGCCGAGCGGGCCTACGGCGAGGGCCGGGTCGAGCTGCTGGGCGCCAAGGAGGCGGCCGAGCGGATCAACGTCGCCGGCACCCTCGGCGGCTGCTGGACGGCGCACGGCGCCCGCATCCAGCCCGCCCGGCTCGCCCGTGGACTGGCCCGCACCGTCCGGGAGTTGGGCGTCGAGGTGTACGAGGGGACGGCGGTCACCGCGATCCTGCCCGGCAGCGGCTACCGCAAGCCCCGCGCCGTCACCCCGTACGGCACCGTCACCGCCGACCACGTGCTGCGCGCCACCGAGGGGTTCACCGCCGGGCTGCGCGGCGAGAAGCGCACCTGGCTGCCGATGAACTCCGCGATGGTCGCCACCGAGCCGCTGCCCGCGGAGTTCTGGGCGGAGGCCGGCTGGGAGGGCCGCGAGGTGCTGGGCGACTTCGCGCACGCCTACATGTACGCGCAGCGCACCGCCGACGACCGGATCGCGCTCGGCGGGCGGGGCGTGCCCTACCGGTTCGGCTCGCGGACGGACTCGGACGGCAGCACCCAGGTGGAGACGGTGCGCCAGCTCCGGGCCGTCCTCGACCGGTTCTTCCCGGCCGCCGCGCACGCCCGGATCGACCACGCCTGGGCGGGCGTGCTCGGCGTCCCCCGGGACTGGTGCGCCACCGTGGAGCTGGACCGGGTGAGCGGGCTCGGCTGGGCCGGCGGGTACGTCGGCAGCGGGGTGACCACCACCAACCTGGCCGGCCGCACCCTGCGGGACCTGGTGCTCGGCCGGGACACCGAGCTGACCCGGCTGCCCTGGGTGGGCCACACCGTGCGGCGCTGGGAGCCGGAGCCGCTGCGCTGGCTCGGCGTGCACGCGATGTACGCCGCGTACCACGCCGCCGACCGGCAGGAGGCGGCCGGCCGGGCCACCACCTCGCCGATCGCCCGGGTCGCGGACCTGGTCTCCGGGCGCTGAGCCTACGGGGCCGGGCCTCCGGGCGCCGGGCCTCGGGCCTTCGGGAAACCGGGTGTTGAACGGGTGCGGGCGGCACCGGGTTGACGGTCCGGCGGCGTGCCGACCCGGTGCGACGGCCGCCGGTGCGGTCGTCCCGCCAGGATGTCCGGATGACAGTGAACGAGGCGGACCCGCCGCCGGCGCCGCACGATCCACGGCCGTCGCTTCGATCGTCCGTTCGGACGTGCCGCCGAGCGGAGTCGGCCCGCAGCACCCACGGTGAAGGCGTGCTGAGGAGAACACTGCCGGCCCTCGCGGTCGCCCTGCTGCTCTGCGCGCCGACGAGCGGCGCGTGGGCCAGGTCGCCGGGCCGGCAGGTGGCGGTCGTGGACCAGGCCTCGCGCAGCGTGCTGGTGTTGCAGAGCGCCGAGGAGCTGATGGCCTACCGCGGCCCGGGCCGACTGCCCGTCGTGTGGGGCTGGAGTGCCGACCGCGCACCGGAGTTGACGGATCTGGCGCCCGCGCGCAGCTGGACCAACCCGGACGAGGCCAAGTCCCGGATCCGGCAGGGGCGGCGCTTCCTGCTGACCACCGCCTCCGGCGGGCTGGCCGCCGTCGTGGAGACCACCACCGGCCGCGTCCACTGGGCGACGGACCTCGGGACGGCCGCCAACCCGCACAGCATCGAGCTGCTGCCGGACGGCAACGTGGCCGTGGCGGCGAGCGCGGGCGGCTGGGTGCGGCTGTACGCGGCCTCGCAGGGCCCGCGGGCCGCGGCGTACGCGGAGTTCCCGCTGCCCGGCGCGCACGGGGTGCACTGGGACGCGCGGACCGGCCTGCTCTGGGTGCTCGGCGACACGGCGCTGACCGCGCTGCGGGTCGGCGGCACCCCGGCCGCGCCCGCCCTCACCGTCGTGCGGAGCAGCCCGCTGCCCGACCGCGGCGGGCACGACCTGGCGCCCGTCCTGGCGGATCCCGGACGGTTCTGGGTGGCCACGCTGACCGGCCTGTGGCGCTTCGACCCGGCCACCGACCGCTTCACCGCCGTGCACCTGGCCGATCCGGCCGCCGAGCGGGACCTCAAGAGCGTCGGCGACGAACCCGGCACCGGCCGGCTGCTCACGGCGGCGCCCGAACACGAGGCGCCGTGCGACTGGTGCACCTCGGTGATCACCCTGCACCGGCCGGAGGGGACGCGGTCGCTGCGGGGCTCGCACCTGTACAAGGCGAGGTGGTGGAGCGTCTGGTAGCAGATTTCGTTCCCCGAGGAGTCGATCCGGGGCCGCGCGTCGTGGATACCACTCGAATTGCGGACGGCATTCGACTGATGGGGCATATTGTGTACACCGACAAACTACTCCGATGGAGGTCAGTTTTCCGTCGCGGTCGGCAAACCATCCGTCGACCCCCGTCGGCTGGGATAGCGTCGTGGGGTCGGGGGGTCGACACCGATCCGGTGCATTCGAACGCTAGCTACTGGGCCGTAATGGCCGAATGAGTCATGGAGAAAATCATGCGGAATTTCCCTGCGGAAAACCGGCCAGACGGAGTCGACGACCTTCAACTCGCGATGGAATCACTGGCCGCCTTCCCGTCCCGGAACGCAGGGAGCGGGGCGGATGTGACCGAGCGGCTCGCGGCCGTCCACGATCTGTGCCGCGCGGTCGACGCGGTGCTGGACAGCCTGGTCGTCCAGGCCGCCGCCGAGGCGGCCGAGGAGGGTTGGACCGCGGCCCGGATGGCGGCCGAACACTCCGGCTACTACGCCAGGTTGCAGCGCGCGCTGCTCCCCGCCGGTGCCGGGCTGACCCGGCAGTGAGCGCGGTGCTGCCGGGCGTGCACGTGCTGTCCTGCCCCACCCGGTGGAGCGACGTCGACGAGAACGGGCACATCAACAACGCCCGTCTGGTCGGCTACATCCAGGAGGGGATTTACGACCTGTTCTGCCACCACGAAACCGCCGTCCGGGAGTCGCTGTTCCCGTCCGGGTTCATTATCGCCAGGCACGAGATCGACTACCTGGAGCAGTTGCACCACCGGCCCGAGCCGCTCTCGGTGGTGCTCACCGTGGAACGGCTCGGACGGAGTTCCGCCCAGGTCGAGGTGAATGTCTGCCGGGACCGGCTCACCTTTATGCGGGCGCGGACCGTGGTGGTCGCCCGGGACCGCGAATCCGGCCGCTCGCGGGCGCTGAGCCCGGCGGAACGGATCTTTCTCTCGGCGTTTATGCCGGACCCGGCCCGGGCCCAGGCGGTCCTGGCGGCCACCACGGTGACCGCGGCGGCAGCGGTGAGCGCGGCGCCCCCGGCGCAGCGCGTGGCGGCCGGCCCGGCCACCGGCGGGCTGCTGCCGTCCCGGCGGCCGCGCAGGCGGTGCCACGCCTCGGCGCGGTGAACGGCGCGGTGGGCGGTGCGGTGCGGTGAACAGCCCGGTGGACCGCAGGACGGACCGTTGCCCCGGGGCGGCGGCGTGATCGACGGCGGCGGCCGGTTCCGAAGGCGCCGGGGCGAGTTACGCTGAGCAGCACGGGCACCGGTACGTCCCACGGCGGTCACGGACCGCGATCCCCGTCCTGGCCCAGGGCGAGCGCGCCGCCGTCGGTCCGGCCGAGCCCGCCGACCGGAAGGAGGACGCGATGACCATCTCCTGGGAGGACTTCCTCGCCCGCGTCGTGGAGCGCGGCGAGTACCGGGGCGCGGCCGAGGCGGACCACGCCACCCGGGTCGTGCTGGCCCTGCTCGGCGAGCACCTGGTGGGGTCCGAGCGGGGCGAACTCGCCGACGCGCTGCCCGAGACCTACGCCTCGCTGCTGCGCGACGCCCAGCCCGCGGCCGAACCGCTGACCGCCGAGCGCTTCGTACAGGCCGTGGTGGGGTGGATCGACGGGGCGACCCCGGCGACGGCGCAGTGGGACATCGGGGCCGTGCTCAGCGCCGTCGCCGACCTCGTCCCCGGCGAGCTGCTGGACCAGGTGATCGAGCAACTCCCGGACGGCTACGACCTGCTGTTCGGCCACCCGGCACCGGCCTGAGCCCGCGGCGGGTGCCTGCCGCCTGAGCCCGCCGCCTGAGCCCGCCGCCCGCCGCCCGCGGCCTCGGCCGGTCGGCGCGGCTACCCCGTGGTGGCCCGGAACAGCTCCGCGCCCGGGCCGGTCAGTGCGACCGGCCCGGCGCCCGGGCGCAGGTAGGCCGACGCGCCCGCCGGAAGCGGGAGTTCGGAGCCGTCGGGGGCCCGCAGCAGGGCCTGCCCGGAGACGCAGAGCAGGACCTGCGGGGCGGGGCGGTCGACCCGGACAGCGGCGGCGCCGGGGCGCAGCCGGGAGAGCCTGAACTCCTCGGCCGGCGACGGGTACTCCTCCTCGAAGCCGTCGCCGGTCGGGCGCGGGGCGAGCGGCTCGACCTCCCGGGGCCGGAAGTCCGTGACCGCCAGCAGGCCGTCCACGTCGACGTGCTTGGGCGTGAGGCCGCAGCGCAGCACGTTGTCCGAGTTGGCCATCAACTCCACGCCCACGCCCCGCAGGTAGGCGTGCGGCACCCCGGCGTCCAGGTACAGCGCCTGCCCGGCGGTGAGCCGGACGTGGTGGAGCAGCAGGGCGGCGAGCAGCCCCCGGTCGCCGGGGTACTCCTCGGCGAGGCGGGCGTACGCGGCGCTGCTCGCGCCGTACGGCCCGCCGGCGGCCGCCGTGCGGCGCAGGGCGCCCGTGACGGCGGCGAGTTCGGAGCCGTCGGCGTTCAGGCCGGAGCGCAGCAGCTCGGGCAGCACGGCCTCGGCGGGCCGGGTGCGCAGGGCGGCGGCCCAGGGGGCGAGCACGCCGAGCGCGTCCAGCAGCCGGGCGGTGCCGGCGGCCGGGCGGAAGCCGCACAGCGCCTCGAAGTCGCCGAGCGCGCAGAGGAGTTCGGGCTTGTGCCCGCGGTCCTTGTACACCCGCTCCGGCGCGTCCAGCGGGATGCCCCGGGCCTGTTCCGCCGCGTACCCGGCCTCGGCCTGGGCGCGGGTGGGGTGGACCTGGAGGGAGAGCGCCCGGTCGGCGGCCAGCACCTTGAACAGGAACGGCAGCGCCGGGCCGAACCGCCGGACGGTGTCCGCTCCGAGCTGGCCGTCCGGGTCGGCGTCGATCAGCCGGTCCAGCGGCCGCGGGCCGCTGCCGTCTCCGCCGTCGCCGGATCCGTACAGCAGGGACGGCGCCGACGGGTGGGCGCCGAGCCAGAGTTCGGCCTGCGGGGTGCCGTCGGGCGCGGTTCCGGTGAGCGCGGGGATGGCGGTGGGCGAGCCCCAGGCGTAGCGGCGGACGGGGTTCTTCAGGAGGGCGAACGGCGGCATGCGGGCGGCTCCGGGGAGGCTCAGCGGCAGAGCGCGGCCGCGCCGATCAGCCCGGCGTCGGTGCCGAGCTCGGCGCGGCGCACGTCCAGGCCGCGGATGTACGAGAGGGCGGCGTAGCGGTCCAGGTGGCGGGCGAGCGGGGCGAACAGCACGTCCCCGGACTCGGCCACGCCGCCGCCGACGACGACCCGGGAGAGGTCCACCAGGGCGGCCGTGGCGGCGATCCCGGCGGCCAGTGCCTGGGCGGCGCGGTCGAAGGAGGCGAGCGCGACCGGGTCGCCCGCGGCGGCGGAGGCGGCGACGGCGCGGGCCGTCCGGTCGCCGTCCTCGGGCCGCCAGCCCTCGGCGAGCGCCCGGCGGGCGATCGCGGTGCCGCTGGCGAGGCCCTCCAGGCAGCCGCGGGAGCCGCACGGGCAGGGCTCGCCGTCCAGGTCGACGGTGATGTGGCCGAGGTGGCCGGCGTTGCCGCTGGGGCCGGGGCGCACCGCGCCGTCGAGCACGAGTCCGGCGCCGACGCCGGTCGACACCACCAGGCAGAGCGCGTTGTCGGCGCCCCGGGCCGCGCCCTGCCAGTGCTCGGCGGCGGCCATCGCGACGCCGTCCCCGGCGAGGTGGACGGGCAGCGTGCGCTCTGCCACCGCCGGGTGCGCGGCGACCGCGGCGACCAGCGGGAAGTCCCGCCAGCCGGGGATGTTGACCGGGCTGACGGTGCCGTCCGCGAGGTCGACGGGGCCGGCGCTGCCGATCCCGACGGCCGTCACGGCGGCCCAGTCGGCCGTCCCGGCGAGCCGCTCCAGCACCTGGTGCACCACGGCGAGCACGGCAGCGCCCGGCTCGGTGGCCGGGGTGGGCAGCTGGAGCCGGTGCCGCAGCCGTCCGTCGGCGTCGACCAGCGCCCCGGCGATCTTGGTGCCGCCGATGTCGAGGGCGGCGAACAGCGGGGTGAACGGCACGGTGGGCTCCAGGAAGTAGGGGGCGGCGCCCCGGCCGCGGGGGCCGGGGCGCCGAACAGCGTAGATCAGCCTCGGCGGGCGGCGCTGAGCCGCAGGGTGACCAGCTCGAACGGGCGCAGCGCGAGGCGCACCGCGCCGTCCTCGACCGCCACCTCGCCGCGGGTACCGTCCCAGGGCCGCTCCAGCAGGTCGCAGGGGACGGCGCCGGCCAGCGGGTAGGAGGTGGTCAGCCGGCCCCGGGCGCGGCCGCCGCCGGCCTCGTAGACCCGGACGATCAGGTCCCCGCTGCGGTCGTCGGCGAGCTTGACGGCGCTCACCACCAGGGCGTCGTTGTCCAGCTCCACCAGCGGGGCGACCCGCTCGGCGCTGCCGGTGACCGTCCGCTCGGGCAGGCCGATCCGGTAGCCCTCGCGGACGGCGTCGCCGATCGCCGCGCCCGGCACCAGGGCGTGCCGGAAGCGGTGCAGGCCCTGGTCGGTCTTCGGGTCGGGGAAGCGCGGGGCGCGCAGCAGCGAGAAGCGGACCGTGGTGGTCGTCCCGCCGTCGTCGGGGCGCACGGTGCGGGTGACGTCGTGGCCGTAGGTGGAGGCGGTGACCAGGGCGACGCCCCAGCCGGGCTCGTCGAGGTGGACGAAGCGGTGGTTGCAGGCCTCGAACTTGGCCGCGTCCCAGCTGGTGTTGGTGTGGGTGGGCCGGTAGAGGTGGCCGAACTGGGTCTCGGCGGCGTAGCGCTCGGTGTGGACGTCCAGCGGGAACGCGGCCTTGAGGAACTTCTCGGTCTCGTGCCAGTCGACCTCGGTGTCGATGTCCACCCGCTGCTCGCCGGCCGGCAGGGTGAGGGTCTGGACGACGGTGGAGGAGCCGAAGGAGCGGGCGATCCGCACCGAGGCCCCGGCGGGGGACGACGCGGCGGTGAGCGAGTCCACGCCGGTCAGGTCGGTGACGGTGTTGCGGTAGAACTGGTCGACGTCCCAGGCGTCCCACATGTTGGGGAAGTCGGGGTGCAGCTGGAGCAGGTTGGCCCGGCTGCCGGGGGCGACGGTCTCCCGGCCGGTCGCGGTCTCGACCACCGAGGCGATCAGGCCGTCCGCGTCCACGACGACCTCCAGCAGGCCGTTGCGCAGCGTGAAGCCGCCCCCGGGGCGCTCGACCGCCTCGCAGGTGCCGTCCGGCAGGCCGACCGCGGCGGCCCCGCCGGCCGGCACCGTCGAGCGGCCGTGCGGCGCCGAGTTGAACACCAGCTCCCGCCCGCCGGCGGCCGCCCCGGCCAGCGCCTGCTGGGCCGCGCCGATCAGCGCCTCCAGCTCCCCGGCCAGCGCCGCGTACGTCGCCTCGGCCTCGCGGTGCACCCAGGCGATGGACGAGCCGGGCAGGATGTCGTGGAA
This sequence comes from Kitasatospora sp. NPDC001119, assembly GCF_053598475.1. NCBI lineage: Bacteria > Bacillati > Actinomycetota > Actinomycetes > Kitasatosporales > Streptomycetaceae > Kitasatospora > Kitasatospora sp. NPDC001119. The sequence continues at coordinate 36,026 of NZ_JBSFKI010000027.1, read as the reverse complement.
CTGGTGCAGCAGCACCGTCTTCCAGATCCGGTCCAGCTGCTCGTACGGGTACTCCGCGCCGGTGCGCAACGCGGCGGTGGCGCACCAGAGTTCGGCCTCGCGCAGCAGGTTCTCGCTGCGCCGGTTGCCCTGCTTGGTCTTCGCCTGGCTGGTCAGGGTGGCGCGGTGCAGCTCCAGGTAGAGCTCGCCGACCCAGACCGGCGGGTTCGGGTACTCGGCCTCGGCCTTGGCGAAGAACTCGGCGGGCTTCTCCCAGCGGACGGTGGCCGAGCCCTCCAGGTCCTTCATCCGGGCCGCCTTGGCGACCATCTCGCGGGTGGTGCCGCCGCCGCCGTCGCCCCAGCCGGTCGGGGCGAGCGAGTGCCGGGCGACGCCCTTGTCCTTGAAGTTCTTCGCCGCGTGGGCGATCTCGCTGCCCTTCATCGAGCAGTTGTAGGTGTCCACGGGCGGGAAGTGGGTGAAGATCCTGGTCCCGTCGATGCCCTCCCAGAGGAAGGTGTGGTGCGGGAACTTGTTGATCTGGCTCCACGAGATCTTCTGCGTCAGCAGCCACTTGGAGCCGGCGTTGCGGATGATCTGGGGCAGGCCGCCGGTGAAGCCGAAGGTGTCCGGCAGCCAGGCCTCGTGGTTCTCCACCCCGAACTCGTCCAGGAAGAACCGCTTGCCGTGCACGAACTGCCGGGCCATCGCCTCCGAGCTCGGCATGTTGGTGTCGGACTCCACCCACATGCCGCCCGCCGGGACGAACCGGCCCTCGGCGACGGCCTTGCGGACCCTGGCGTACACCTCGGGGCGGTGCTCCTTGATCCAGGCGAACTGCTGGGCCTGGGACATGGTGTAGAGGAAGTCCGGCTCGTCCTCCAGCAGCGCCGTCATGTTGGCGGTGGTGCGGGCCACCTTGCGGACGGTCTCGCGCAGCGGCCACAGCCAGGCCGAGTCGATGTGCGCGTGGCCGATCGCGCTGATCCGGTGCGCGGACGGCACGGCGGGCGCGGCCAGCACACCGGCCAGCTCCGAACGGGCCGCCGCCGCCGTGCCGTTGACGTCCTGGAGGTCGACGGCGTCGAGCGCCCGCTCGACCGCGCGCAGGATGTCCCAGCGGCGGGCGCCCTCCACCGGCAACTCGGCCATCAGCTCGCCGAGCACCTCCAGGTCCAGCACCAGCTGCCAGACCGTCTCGTCGAAGACCGCGAGGTCCATCCGGGCCAGCTTGTACTGCGGCTGGTCGCCGGCCGTCTCCTTGTCGCCCAACTCGGTGGGCAGGAAGGGGTGGTAGTCCAGGATGACCGGGTTGGAGGCGGCCTCGACGTGCAGCAGCACCTGCTCGCCGCCGGCCGCCGGGGCGGCGATCCGCACCCACTGGTTCTGCGGGTTGAGGCCCTTCACCGGGGAACCGTCCGGGCGGTAGACCAGGCCCTCGCACTGGAAGCCGGGCATGTTGGCGTCGAAGCCGAGGTCGATCAGCGCCTCGACGGTGCGCCCGGCCCACTCCTGCGGCACGGTGCCGGTCACGGTGATCCAGCTGGTGCCCCAGGGCGCTCCCCAGGCGTCGCCGACCGCGATCGGGGTGCGCGGGGCGGCCAGGCCCTCGGCGACCGGGACGGGCTCGCCGGGAGCCGTCCAGATGCCGACCTCCAGCGGGACGGACTCGGGGTAGACGGCCGGGCGGATGCGCTCGTCCAGGACGCGCTTGAGGCGGGACTCGACCAGGGTGCGGTCATCGTGCATGTCAGCGGGCTCCGTTGCGTGGCTGAGGGGAACGGACGGACTAGAGGGACGGTACGTCGGAGGGGTGGACCACCTCGGTGATGCCGCGCGCGGCGAGGTGCTCGCGGTCCTCGGCGCGCTCGGCGAGCACCGTGGTCGGGCGGGCGCCCTCCGCGGCGAGGCGCATGAACGCCTCGTACACCGGGCCGCCGGGGCCGCAGACCGAGCGCCGGGGCGAGAGGGCCTCGTCGCCGGTGGCGACCACCACGGCGGTGCTGCGCGGCTTCGGCGGCTGCCAGGAGCGGCGGGCCTCGGCGGCGGCCTCGGCGAGCCGGGCGCCGGCCGGCTTGACCGTCCGGTCGGTGGTCAACAGGCCGAGGCTGTACTCCAGTTCGGGGAAGTCGGCGAGCGAGCGGTCCACGTCGTGCGAGCACCACCAGGTCACGCCCCACAGGTCCGGGCAGTCCAGCACGGCCTCCACGGTGGCGCCGGTGAAGCGCGCCGCGTCCTGCGGGGTGATGTGCGGGGCGGGCGCGCCGACCTCCTGCAGCCAGACCGGGCGGGCCGGGTCGTCCGCCCAGGCCTTGGACAGCTCGACCAGGTAGGCGGCGTGCTGCGCGGTGGCGGTGGAGTGGGCGCCGTAGCGCTGGGCGGTGCCGTTGAACACCCAGGAGTGCACGGCGGTCGCGGCGCCGATCCGGGCCGAGTGCCAGGGGGTGAACGGGTGCTCGTCCAGGTACCAGGCCGCGTCGTACGAGGCGTGCAGGTGCAGCCGGCCGGGGGCGCCCTGCTCGCAGGCGTCGAGCATCCGGCGCAGCCAGGCCTCCGCCTCGGCGGGGGTGGCCCGGTCCGGGTCGGGGTGCGGGGCGCCGGAGAACTGGTTGATCTCGTTGCCGAGCGTCATCCCGAGGAAGTTGGGCCGCTCGCTCAGCGCGTCGGCGAGGGTGCGCAGGTAGGCGGCTTGGCCGTCGAGCACCTCGGGGTCGGTGAAGATGTTGCGGCGGTGCCAGGTCTGCGTCCAGGACGGGAGGAAGTCGAAGCTGGACAGGTGGCCCTGCAGGCCGTCCACCGCGACGTCGAGACCGCGCTCGCCGGCCGCGTCCACCAGGGCCGTCAGCTGCTCGACGGCGCGCGGGCGGATCAGGGTGCGGTTGGGCTGGAAGACCGGCCAGAGCGGGAAGACCCGCACGTGGTCCAGGCCGAGGGCGGCGATGGAGTCGAAGTCGGCGCGCACGGCGTCGAGGTCGAAGTCGAGCCAGTGGTGGAACCAGCCGGCGCTGGGCGTGTAGTTGACGCCGAAGCGGGGAGCGGTGGTCATCGGGGTCATCGGAGGGCTTCCTCAACGGGTGTGGGGCGTACGGACGGTGGGTCGTCACCGGCGGGGGCGGTCCCCGGTCGGGCTATCCCTTGACGGCTCCTTCCTCGACGCCCTTGAAGAAGAAGCGCTGGCAGACGCCGAACACCACGACGATCGGCAGGAAGGCGATCATGGTGCCGGCCGCGATCAGCCGGGGGTTGGCGGCGAAGGTGCCGTTGAGGTACTGGAGCCCGACGGTGAGGGTGTACTTCTGCGGGTCGTTGAGCACGATCAGCGGCCACAGGAAGTCGTCCCAGGCGCCGATGAAGGTGAAGATCACGATCACGCTGAGCATGCCGCGCACGTTCGGCAGGCCGATGTGCCACAGCCGCTGCCAGACGTTGGCGCCGTCCACCAGCGCGGCCTGGTCCAGTTCGGCCGGGACGGCGGCGAAGGCGGTGCGCATCAGCAGCACGTTGAGCATCGCGATCGAGCCGGGCAGCGCGACGCCGGCCAGGGTGTCGGCCAGGCCGAGTCCGCGCACCAGCACGTACTGGGAGACGATGGTGACCTCGCCGGGCAGGATCAGGGTGGCGAGGAAGAGGCCGAGGACGAGCTTGGCGCCGCGGAAGCGCAGCCGGGCGAGCGCGTAGCCGGCCAGCGTGCAGCCGACCACGTTGCCGGTGATGCAGACCACGGCGACGATCACCGAGTTGAGCGCGTAGGTCCACACCGGGATGACCTCGGCGACCTTGCCGTAGTTGCCCAGGGTGGGCTGGTCGGGCAGGAAGCTCGGGGTGCGGGTGTAGACGTCCTCGGCGGGGCCCTTGAGGGAGGTCGACAGCTGCCACAGGAAGGGGCCGATGACCAGCAGCAGGACCAGCACCAGGAGCAGGTAGCGGGCGGCGGTCTGCGCGGTGGAGGGGGTGTTGAAGCTCCGGGAGCGCCTGGCGGGCCCGGCGGGGCCGGTGGGCTTGGCGGCCACGGTGGCCCTGGTGGGCTCGGCGGGGGTGTCGGGGGACTGGGGCGTGCGGACGGTGGTCATGGGGGGTCAGGCCGCCTTCCGGTTCAGCCGCATCAGGAACAGCATCGGGCCGAGGGTGACGACGAACAGCAGCAGGCTGAGCGCCGAGGCGTAGCCCAGGTGCCCGTTGAAGCCGCGGCTGTACATCTGGATCAGCATCACCACCGACATGTCCCGGCCGCCGGGGCCGCCGAGGCCGTTGGAGAGCACGTACAGCTCGGAGAAGACGCGCAGCGAACTCACCGAGATCAGCGCCGAGATCAGGATCATGGTCGGGCGCACCCCGGGCAGGGTGACGTGCCAGAACCGGTGCAGCGGTCCGGCGCCGTCCACGGCCGCCGCCTCGTGCAGCTCGCGCGGGACGTTGGCGAGCGCGGACAGGTAGATGACCATGTAGTAGCCGAGGCCCTTCCAGACGGTCAGGGCGATCGCGCTGAACAGCAGCAGCCAGCGGTCGGTCAGGAAGGCGACCGGGGAGTCGGCCAGCCCGGTCTGCTGCAGCAGGCCGTTGGCCAGGCCCCGCTCGTCCAGCACCCAGCCCCAGATCAGCGCCACCACGACGGCGGAGGCGATCACCGGGGTGTAGAAGGCGGTGCGGAAGAAGGTGATGCCGGGGATCTTGCGCTGCACCAGCAGGGCGAGCAGCAGCGGCAGGACGGTCAGCAGCGGCAGACAGACCAGCATGAACACGATGCTGTTGACCAGGGCGTCGGCGAGCTGGTCGTCGTCCAGCAGCCGGCCGTAGTTCTCCAGGCCGGTGAACTGCCCGCCGCCCAGGGGCTTGGCGTTGGTGAAGGAGAGGATCACCGTGTTGACGGCCGGCCAGAGGTTGAAGACGGCCAGCCAGACTATCGCGGGCCCGGCGAGCAGCCAGGGGGTGAACCAACGCCGGTGGGTCATGCCGTTGCCTTCCTGGGGCCTGGGGGTGGTGCGGGTGATTCCCGGGGAGCGGCGGGCGCGGGGGAGGCCCGCCGCTTCACCGGTACTTCGCCGGTACGTCTCCGGTGCCGCGCCGGAACGTCTCCGGTACGTCGCTGGTACGTCTCCGGTGCTTCGCCGGTGCGGGGTGGGGCACCGCGGGGCTGGTGCCGGGGCGGCGTCGGATCAGCCCTTGAGCAGCTTGTTGCACTGCTCGACGGCGGTGTCCAGCGCCTGCTTGGAGCTGGTGTCGCCGCTGATGGCCAGCGCGAACTGCTGCTTGATGATGGTGCCCATCGCGTCGTCGACCTCGACCGGCTGGATCAGCTTGGCCTTGGCGAGCGAGGCGAAGGCCGTCACCTTGGCGTCGCCCGCGTTGGTGCCGTCGCTCTTGCTGAAGAACGGGTCGTTCGCGGAGGCCTTGGTGGACGGGAACACGCTGGTCAGGTGGGCGAAGGCGGCCTGGTTCTCGGGGCTGGTCACCCAGCGGGCGAGGGCCACCGCGGCGGCCGGGTTCCTGGTGTTCTTCGGGATGGACAGGCCCTGGACGTACAGCGGCGGGGTGGCCATCGCGGGGGAGGAGACGACCTTCGGGGCGAGGGTCGGGTTGTCGGTGGCGAGGCTGGTGATGTAGTTGCCGCCGCCGGTGGTCCAGGCCACGGTGCCGGAGCTGAAGAGCTTGGAGTTGCCGGCGTAGGTGTCGGTGAGCACCCCGTTCGGCATCAGGCCCTCCTTGAAGGCGTCGCGGTACTTGTCGAGCAGTGCGGCGGCCTCGGGGGTGTTGAAGGTGAAGGACTTGCCGTCGTCGGACATGATCTTCACGCCGATGTTGTACAGGTCCCCGATGCCCGGCTTGCGGCTCATCAGGTAGGTCTGGCCGCCGGACTTCTCCTTCATCGTCCGGGCCTGGGCGATCAGCTCGTCCAGACTGGCCGGGGGCTTCTGCGGGTCCAGGCCGTTCTTCGTCAGGAGCTCGGAACTCCAGTAGTTCACATCGGTGTTGAGGTACCAGGGGTAGCCGAAGGTGCCCTGGTAGCCGTTGAACCGGTAGGCGTCCACGCCGCCGGGGACGTACTCCTCGGCGAGCTTGGGGTCGGCCTTGGCGATGTCCAGCAGGACGTCCTTCTTCGCCAGCGGGAAGGCGAAGTCCGGCGGGAGGTTGACCACGTCGGGCAGGCTGCCGGCGGCGGCCTGGCTGAGCACCTTGTCGGAGTAGCCCTCACCGGGCTGGTCGAGCCACTCGACGTCGACGCCGGGGTACTTCTTCTTGAAGCCGTCCAGCACGCCCTGCATGTAGTCGGTGAACTTCGGCTTGAGCGACCAGGTCTGGATCGAGACCTTGCCCTTGACCTCGCCGGTGGCGGCCGCACTCGCCACCGCGTCGCTGTCCTTGGTGTCGCCGGAGCCGAGTCCGCAGCCGGTGAGCGCGGCGGTGGCGAGCGCGGTCGTGGTCAGTGCCGCCCAGATTCTTCGCATGAGGGTCTCCCGGTCCTGGGGGTGGGTGGGGGATCGTGCCGAGCTCGGGGGTTGTGTCGGATTCCGCAACCTGACTAACTAAACCGGTCTAGCTATGCCAGGGACTATGCTCCCGCCTAAACTTGGATGTCAAGAGAGGAGTCGGGTTCTGTGGGCAGACCGACGATCGCCGACATCGCCCGCCAGGCCGGTGTCTCCAAGGGCGCGGTGTCCTTCGCGCTCAACGGCCGGCCGGGTGTCAGCGAGGCGACCAGGGCCCGGATCCTGCGGGTCGCCGAGGAGATGAACTGGCGCCCGCACAGCGCCGCGCGGGCCCTCGGCGGAGCCAGGTCCGACGCCGTCGGCCTGGTGATCGCCCGGCCGGCCCGGACCATCGGCGTCGAGCCGTTCTTCAGCCAACTGCTGTCCGGGCTCCAGGCGGTGCTCTCGGCCAGCTCGATCGCGCTGCACCTGATGGTGGTCGAGGACACCGCCGCCGAGATCGAGGTCTACCGGGGCTGGGCCTCCGAGCACCGGGTCGACGGCTTCATCGTGGTCGACCTCCAGGTCAGGGACCCGAGGCTGCCGGTGCTGGACGAACTCGGGCTGCCCGCCGTGGTGCTGGGCGGGCCCGGCAAGGGCGGCAACCAGCTGCGGATCTGGGCCGACGACCGGGAGGCGATGCTCTCGATCGTCGACTACCTGGCCGCCATCGGCCACCGGCGGATCGCCCACCTCGCCGGGCTGCCGCACTTCCAGCACACCCAGCGGCGGATCCGCGCGCTGCGCGACGCCTCGCGCCGGCTCGGGCTGGAGGAGGCGGTGTCGGTGCCCACCGACTTCAGCGACGCCGAGGGCGCGGCCGCCACCCGGACGCTGCTGTCCCGGGCCGGGCGGCCCACCGCGATCGTCTACGACAGCGACGTGATGGCCGTCGCCGGGCTCGGCGTGGCCGGGGAGATGGGGGTCGCGGTGCCCGGCGAGCTGTCCATCGTCTCCTTCGACGACTCGGTGCTCGCCCGGATCGTGCACCCGCCGCTGACCGCGCTCAGCCGGGACACCTTCGCGCTCGGCGAGCAGGTCGCGCGCAGCCTGCTGGAGGCGCTGGACGGGGCCGGGGCGGGGCGGGACCTCCAGATGCCCACGCCGCGGCTGACCGTACGGGAGTCCACCTCGCCGCCCGGCGCGCCCGGGACTTCCCCCTCCGGAGTGGTTGTCGCGCGCATCGTTGACAGCGGTTCTGAACCGGTTTAGCCTCGCAGCGCCGAGCGGCAGCCGCTCGGTCCGCTCCGCCGCACTCCGTCCGGCCTCCGCTGCCCGTCCCGCCGACCGTCCCGCTCCCCGCGCCGCCGCTCCGGTGCGCCCGGGGCCCGGCGGCGGCGCGACCCCCACCCGATCCACCACCGGCACCACACGCTCCAGCACCGGCACGCCCGCATGCAGCCGGGCCCCCGTCCGCGACGGCGGGCCCGCCCCCACCCTCCTCCGCTCGATCGGAGCCACCGCATGTCACGACGCCTCCCCCTGCTGCTCAGCGCCGTCCTCGCGACGGCCGCCCTGACCGCCACCCCCGCCGCCTGGGCCGACCCGGTACCGGCCGCGCTGCCGGGCGCCGGGCCGGCCGCGGCACCCGCCGCCACCGCCGGCCAGGGCAGCCAGCCCTTCGCCTCGTACTGGTACCCCAACAGCATCCTGAACTGGGACCCGGCCACCGACCCGGACGCCCGCTTCAACCGCTCCCGCGTCCCGCTCCAGCCGCGCACCAGCGACCCGGCGCTGCGGGCCAACCCCAACGCCCGGACCGGCGAAGGGAAGATCGCCTCGCTGGTCTCCTTCGGCCCCACCTCCAACAACCCCTCGCAGGGCTCCGCCGACCCCAACTACTACGCCTTCGGCTACTGGCAGTACGTCGACAAGCTGGTGTTCTGGGGCGGCTCGGCCGGCGAGGGCCTGATCCTCGCCCCCAACCCGACCGTGATCGACGCCGCCCACCGCAACGGCGTCAAGGTCTACGGCACGGTCTTCTTCCCGCCCGGCGCGTACGGCGGACAGCTCCAGTGGGTGCGCGACTTCGTCCAGAAGTCCGGCAGCCGCTACCCCGTCGCCGACAAGCTCGTCCAGGCCGCGCAGTACTACGGCTTCGACGGCTGGTTCATCAACCAGGAGACCGGTGGCGGCGATTCGGCCCTGGCGGGCGAGCTGCGCAACCTGATGCAGTACACCAAGGCGCAGAGCGGTACCGAGTTCATGTGGTACGACGCGATGACCACCTCCGGCGGGGTGAAATGGCAGAACGCCCTCACCTCCGCCAACTCGCCATTCCTGCAAGATGGTTCGAAGCGCACCTCGGACTCGATGTTCCTGAACTTCGACTGGTCGGCGAGCGGCCTCAACTCCTCCCGGGCGCTGGCCCGGCAGCTCGGCCGCAGCGAGTACGACCTCTACTCCGGCATCGACACCGAGGCCAACGGCTACAACACCGGCGTGAACTGGTCCGCCCTCTTCCCGTCCGGGCAGCCGCACACCACCTCGCTCGGCCTCTACCGCCCCGAGTGGACCTGGAAGTCCGCCACCGACCGCGCCGACTTCTACGCCAAGGACGCCCGCTACTGGGTCGGCGCCAACAACGACCCGTCCCGGACCGACCTCTCGGCGAGCTGGCCCGGCCTGGCCGGCTACGTCGCCGAATCCTCGCCGATCACCGCCAAGCCGTTCGTCACCACCTTCGACACCGGGCAGGGCGACTTCTACAACGCGGCCGGCACCCGGGTCGCCACCGGCGGCTGGAACAACCTCTCGCTCCAGGACGTCCCGCCCACCTACCGCTGGATGGTCGACTCGACCGGCAGCAGGCTCACCCCGTCCGTCGACTTCGGCGACGCCTATCAGGGCGGTTCCTCCCTGCGGTTGAGTGGAAAGCTCGACGCCGCCAACACCGTACGGCTGTACCAGACCAAGCTGCCCGTCGCCACGAACACCAGGCTGGACCTGGTGGTCAAGACCCCGGCCGCCGGGCCCACGAAGCTCAAGGCCGCGGTGTCGTTCACGGACTCCCCGAGCAGCTTCACCACGGTCGACGTCGGCGCCAACGCCGGCACCGGCTGGGAGCGGCACACCCTCGACCTCTCCCCGTACGCGGGCCGCACCATCGCCCAGATCGCCCTGCGGGTCGAGGGGAGCGACCCCTCGTACGACCTCCGGGTCGGCCAACTCGCGGTCTACGACGGCTCCGTGGAGTCCCCGGCGGCACCGGCCGGACTCACCGTGCTCGGCGCGAGCGACGTGACCGCCGGCTCCAGCCAGTCGCTGCGGCTGTCCTGGACGGCGGCGCCCGGCGGCAACGTGCACCACTACGAGGTGTACCGCCGCAACGCGGACGGCAGCCGCACCTTCCTCGGCGCCACGCCCAACGACGCGTACTTCGTCGGGCGGCTCGACCGGGCGGGCGGCGAGAACGCCACCACGCTGGACGTCGAGGCGGTGTCCACCACCTACGGGCGCTCCACCGCCGCGTCCACGACCGTCGGTTGGAACGGGACCCCGCCGACCTCCACCAACCTGGCGCTCAACCGCCCGGCCAGCGCCTCCGGCCAGTGCAACGCCAACGAGGGCCCGGCCAAGGCCGTCAACGGCAGCGTCAGCGGCGGGACCGGCGACAAGTGGTGCGCGCTGACCTCCGCCAAGTGGCTGGAGGTGGACCTCGGTTCGGCGAAGCAGCTGTCGAAGTTCGTGGTCAAGCACGCGGCGGCGGGCGGCGAGAGCGCCTCGTACAACACCCGCGACTTCGCCATCCAGGTCCGCTCGGGCACCAACGACCCCTGGACGACCGTCGCCGACGTCACCGGCAACACGGCCGGCACTACCACCCACCCGGTGGACACCGCCGCCCGCTACGTCCGGCTGGTGGTCAACACGCCGACCCAGAACGGTGATCCGGCCGCCCGCGTCTACGAGTTCGAGGCCTGGGGCGCGTAGCCCGCGCTGCCCTCCCGCTGTCCCGCGCCGCCCTGTTCGAGGAAAGGAAGCACCCCCGTGCCGGTCACCATCACCGCCGTCGAGAGTACCGATCTGTTCGTCGGCCCCGAGGACGCCCCGCGCCAAGTGCTGCGGGTCACGCTGGAGGGCCCGGCCGCCCGGATCACCGTCAGCGGCCCGGGCGTCCGCGGCGAGGCGACCGGCACGGGCCTGGTCGAGGTCCCGCTGGAGATCAGCGGGGCCTCGCCCGGCGACCGACTCCCGGTCGCCGTCCGGGCCTCGGACGCCACCGCCGAATCCGTGGTCGAGGTCGCCGAGCCCGGCTGGACGATGTTCCTGGTCTCGCACTTCCACTACGACCCGGTCTGGTGGAACACCCAGGCCGCCTACACCTCCCCGTGGGAACTGCTCTCCGCCGACGCCACCACCCGGCCGCTGTGGGAGCGCAACGGCTTCGCCCTCGTCGACGCGCACCTGGACCTCGCCCTGCGGGACCCGGTGTACAAGTTCGTGCTCGCCGAAGTCGACTACCTGAAGCCGTACTTCGACCAGCACCCGGAGCGCCGCGAGACCCTGCGGCAGCTGCTGGAACGCGGCCAGGTCGAACTCGTCGGCGGCACCTACAACGAGCCGAACACCAACCTCACCGGCGCCGAGACCACCATCCGCAACATCGTCTACGGCATCGGCTACCAGCGCGACATCCTCGGCGGCGACCCCCGGACCGCCTGGCAGCTCGACGTGTTCGGGCACGACCCGCAGTTCCCCGGCCATCTCGCCGCGGCCGGCCTCACCGGAAGCGCCTGGGCGCGCGGCCCCTTCCACCAGTGGGGCCCGATCCAGAAGAACTTCCGCGAGGCCAAGGACGACGCCCGGGTGATGCAGTTCCCGAGCGAGTTCGAGTGGATCGCGCCCGGCGGGGACGGCGTGCTCACCCACTACATGCCGCACCACTACTCGGCCGGCTGGTGGATGGACTCCTCCCCGGACCTCGCCACCGCCGAACGGGCCGTCTACGAGCTGTACCGCAAGCTCAAGCCCGTGGGCGCGACGAAGAACCTGCTGCTGCCGGTGGGCACGGACTACACCCCGCCGAACAAGTGGGTCACCGAGATCCACCGCTCCTGGGCCGCCAGGTACCTCTGGCCCCGGTTCGTCTGCGCCACCCCCCGCGACTTCCTCGACGCCGTCCGCGCCGAGCTGGCGGCCACCGGCCGGCGGCCCAGCCCGCAGACCCGCGACATGAACCCGGTGTACACCGGCAAGGACGTCTCGTACATCGACACCAAGCAGGCCCAACGGGCCGGCGAGGTCGCGGCCGTGGACGCCGAGAAGCTCGCCACGCTCGCCTCCGTGCACGGCCTCGGCCGCTACCCGGCCGCGGCGCTCGACAAGGTCTGGCGCCAACTCGCCTACGGCGCCCACCACGACGCGATCACCGGCTCCGAGTCCGACCAGGTGTACCTGGACCTGCTCGGCGGCTGGCGGGAGGCGTACGACCTGGCCTCCGGCGTCCGGGACGCGGCGCTGGACGCGCTGACCGCGCGGATCTCCACGGCGGGCGCGGGGCAGGCCGTCGTGGTCGCCAACACGCTCTCCTTCGACCGGACCGACCTGGTGAGTGTCGAACTCCCTTCCGGCACCGACTCGGTGAGGGTGCTGGACGACACCGGCTCGCCCGTGCCCAGCGCCGTCGACCGGGGCACCCTGCGCTTCCTCGCCGCCGATGTGCCCGCGCTCGGCTGGCGCACCTGGCGACTGGTGGAGGGGGAGGCGGAGCAGCCGTGGACGCCGTCCCCGGGCCTGACGATCGGCAACGGCCGGTACCGGGTGACCGCCGACCCGGCGCGCGGCGGCGGCCTCTGCTCGGTTCAGGACCTCCTGTACGACCGGGAGTTGATCCAGGACGGCCGGATCGGCAACGAGCTGCGCGTGTACGAGGAGTACCCGCAGCACCCCGACTTCGGCGAGGGCCCCTGGCACCTGGTGCCCAGCGGACCGGTGACCGGCTCCGGGGGAGCCGACGCCGCCGTCCGCCGGGAGACCGGGCCGCTCGGCGAGCGCCTGCTGATCGACGGCACCGTCGACGGCGTCCGGTACGAGCAGACCGTCACCCTCTGGCGCGGCCTCGACCGGGTGGACTGCCGCACCCGGGTGGTGGACTACTCCGGCGCCGACCGGCTGCTGCGGCTGCGCTTCCCGGTGGACGTCCCCGGCGGCCTGCCGGTCAGCGAGGTCGCGGGCGCGGTCGTCGGACGCGGCTTCGCGATGCCCGACGTGGACTCGGCGGAGGCGCCGTGGACCCTGGACAACCCGGCCAACACCTGGTTCGGCCTCGGCGCCACCGCGCGGGTCGAACTGACCGACAGCACGGGGACGGTGACCGGCTCGCGCGCCCTCGGCGTGGCCGAGGTCGTCGTCCCCACCCTGGACGACGCCGCCGACGCCCGCCCCCTGGTGGTCGCACTGGCACGGGTCGGGGTCACCGCCACCACCTCGGGTGCCGACTGGGCGCGGTACGGCTGGCTGGACGTGGACTCCAACCTGCCGGACTTCCGCATCGTGGTCGGCTCGCCGGACCTCAACCCGGTGGCACGGGAGTTGATCGACCTGGCGGGCGAGGAGTACGCGGCCGCCCTGAAGACGCACGGCGCGGTCTGGGTACCGGCGGCGACCCCGCTCACCGAGGTCTGGCACCCGGACGCCGACCTGCGCGACCTGCGCGCACTGCCGGCACTGATCGTCTCCGACCCCTCCGCCCTGGTCGACGACCTGGCCGACGCCCGGATCACCGCCGTCTGCCCGTCCGCCGTCCAGGACCAACTCGCCGACCACACCGTGGCCTTGCTGAGCTTCGGCCTGCCCGGCTTCGCCGTCGACACCACCGGCGCGCTGCACCTGTCGCTGATGCGCTCCTGCACCGGCTGGCCGTCCGGCGTCTGGATCGACCCGCCCCGGCGCACCCTGCCCGACGGCGCGTCCTTCCAACTCCAGCACTGGACACACGAGTTCAGCTACGCACTGGTCGGAGGCGACGGCGACTGGCGGGACCAGACACTGCCCGCCCAGGGCCAGGAGTTCAACCACCCGCTGTACGCCCGGATCGCCCCCGCCCAGGAAGGACCGCTGCCGGCCACCCTCTCCTGGCTGCGGGTCGAACCCCAGCGCGAGGTGCTGCTCGGCACCCTCAAGCCGACCGGCAACCCGATCGCGCACGGCTCGGCCGCGCCGCTCGGCAGCGAACTCACCGTCCGGCTGGTCGAGTCGACCGGCCTCGGCCGGACGGCGAAGCTCAGCGGCGCACTCGGCCTGGACGAGGTGCGCGCCGCCGACCTGCTGGAGCGCCCGCGCCCCGCCGACGGCCCCGCCCTCGACCTCGCCGGCTCGCAGATCGCCACCCTGCTCGCCTCCCCGGCCGTCACGGCCCCGGAGGGTGAGACGGACCTCGGTCCGGTGGCGGAGACGGCCCAGCCCGTCCACGCCCGCTACTGGCTGCACAACCGGGGCCCGGCACCGCTCGGCTACCTCCCGGTGTCCGTCGGTGCCTCGCCCGGACTGCTGCGGACGGCGGGGGAGCCGGTGACGCTCTCGGTCGCCCTCTCCTCCCAGCTGCGGGACGCGGCCGTCGAGGGCACAGCCGTCGTACTCCCGCCCGAGGGCTGGACCACGAGCCTCGGCAGCCGCCCGTACCGGCTCGCACCCGACGGCCACCTGCGCTTCCCGGTGACCCTCACCCCGCCGGTCGACGCCGAGCCCGGGCTGCACTTCGCCGCCGTCCGGATCGAGCACGACGGCCAGCAGATCGAAGACGTGGTGACCATCGCCGTCGGCGACCTGCCCGACCTGCTGCCCGTCCCCGGCGACACCCCCGAGGACTGGACGATCGCCCAGGGCACCAAGGCCGCCAGCGGTCGCGACACCGGCCTGGACGTCGAGGTCTCCACCGAGACCCTGCACGTCGTCCCCGGCAGCCGTACCGCCCTCTCCCTCACCCTCACCAACCGCACCCGCGGCGAGATCCGGGGCGAGCTGCAACTCGTCTCTCCCTGGGGCACCTGGGACGTCATCGCCGACCCCGTCCGCGGCTTCACCGTCCCGGCCGGCAGCTCGTCGGTGGTCGAATTCGCCGTCTCCGTCGCCGAATCCACCGACCCGGGCTCGTACTGGGCCCTGGCGAAGGTCATGTGGTTCGGCCGCTGCCGGTACGCCCCGACCGTCGCCCTGGTGGTGGAAGCATGACCCTCGGCCTCCTCGACGGTCGCCCCCTCCCACGTGCGGCCCTCGACCACCGCCTCGCCGCCCTCCGGAACGGCCCGCGCGCCACCGCCCTGCCACAACCGGGCAGTTCGGAGGACCGCCAGCTGACCCGCTGGGTCGCGCAGGTCTTGTTGACCGAAGCCCTCTGCGAGGCAGTCGCCGCCGAACGCGACCTGCCCGTGGTTCCTGACGGCACCGCCCGCCTCGACCAGCAGGCCGCCGTCGAACTCGGCTCCATCACAGCGGCCGCCTACGAGGGCAGCGCCGCCGTCCGCGCCGTCTACGACGCCGTGACGGCCGACATCGACCCCTCACCCGAGGACATCGCCCACTACCGCACCCTGACCGCCCGCCCGGCGGCCGAGAGTTGGCACCTCGCTCTCCCCGACGGCGAGTTGGAAGCCGACCCCACCACCCTCCCCGCCGCCCTCGCCGAAGCCCTCCGCACAGCCCCACCCGGCGAGTGGGTCACCGCCGGCCCCTGGACGGCAGCCCTCCTAGCCACCCACACCACCCAGGGGGGTATGGACCCCACCCCCACCCTCCGCGCCGCCGCCCGCCGAGCAGCATTCGTCCGCTGGCTCGACCACGAACGCGCCCAACGCATCACCCTGGTCGAAGGATTGGAACACCCAGGCGACCCCGCCCAACCCGACAACCACCACCGCCACTGAGGTGCACGGACGCGCCCGCCGCGCTCGTCCACCGAGCGCGGCGGGCACGGACGTCCTCGGTCCGCCCGGTCAGTGAAGAGCGCGGACCATGACGGCGTAGAGCGGAGCATCCTCGAACGGACGGTGCTCGCCGACCTTCTCGTACGCCCAGCGCTCGTACATGGCCTGGACACGAGGGTGGGTCACGTCGACATAGAGAACGGCCAGCGCCTCGTCCCGTCCGGACAACAGCGCCTCGTGCGTCTGCTCGGCAATTCCCAGCTTCCGCCAGTCGGGGCGCACCATGACCTCGGAGACGGCGAACGTCGACGCGTCGGCGGGCGGCGGCATGTGCTGACGCCACCACTCGCGGCCGTCCTCCTGCGGCGCACCGTAGGAATAGCCGACCGGCTCGTCGCCGTCGTAGGCCATGACGCAGCTGTAACCGGGCCGGGACGTCCAGTGCTTGGCGAACCACGGGAAGCGCTGGACGAAGGGGTCATCGGCCTGGTCCCGGTAGGCATCCGCGTGGACGTCGATGAGCAACTGCGCGTGCTCGGAGGGAAGACCGCCGGCCTCGTAGCGGCGGAGGGCTATCGTCACTGGGTTTCTCCCTGGGCGTGGACTCGGTCGGTCCACTCTCGCGTAACCGCCGAGGTCGGTGCCAGGGTGATCAGGCCGCGATGGAAGTCGCCGAGGAGGGTCAGCAGCCTCGGTGGCAGCGGGTCGTCACCCATCAACGTGTACACGCTGTTAGCTGTGGTGGTGGCCTGTTCGATCTCCCCCTGTCCAAGCTGGGCGAGTGCGAGGCGGGCGGTGGCGGAGGCGCGGTTGCGGCGGAACTGCGGGGGGATCCCGGCCAGGGCATGATGTGATGCGCTCTCGGACTCCGCGCTGTTGTCGAGGTGTTGGTGGACGACGGCACTCAGCGCGAACAGTTCGGCCGAGCCGTAGAAGTCGGTCCACGTGGGGCGCTCGCGGTCATCCACGCGGCTCAGCGCATCACGGGCGTGGCCGAGGCAGCGGAGGGCGGCCTGCCGGTCGCCCGTGATGGAGTGGGCGATGGCGGCCCGAGCGTGTGCGAGAGAGGCGAGGAGCGGGTCGCGGCGGGCTGCCTGGGCGTTCTGGGCGGCCCAGGCCGCCGACAGGGCAACCGCCGGTTTGTTGCGGTGGTAGCCCACCATGGAGAGGCAGTTGAAGACCCGCATTGTGGTGACGTGGTCGTTTCCGAGGCCGGCAAGGCGCAGAGCCGTCTCGAAATGCCGTTCGGCGTCGTCCAAGCGGCGGTCGTCGATGCACGAGAACGCGGCGGTGGCGGTGTAGTCGGCGGCGAGACTGTAGAGACGCCGCCGGACGCTGTCGCTGATCGTCCTGTCCACCTTGCCGAGTGCCTGATCGGAGCCGGCCAGAGCGGCTGTCTCAAGTGATCCGTGTCCTCCGCGGTGGTCATCGAGCGCGGTGAGGGTCCTGAGACTCTCCTT
Organism: Kitasatospora sp. NPDC001119; assembly: GCF_053598475.1. Lineage (NCBI taxonomy): Bacteria > Bacillati > Actinomycetota > Actinomycetes > Kitasatosporales > Streptomycetaceae > Kitasatospora > Kitasatospora sp. NPDC001119. Next base: position 19,259 of record NZ_JBSFKI010000027.1, on the reverse strand, counting down.
GAGCCGGTCGACGTCGGTGTGACCGACGGCCTGGCCGCGCGAGGCGATCATGGATGGGAGGGCGGCGGCGGCCGAAGCGGCGAGGAAGTCGCGGCGGAGCACAGGTTCCTCCGAGGGCACTTGGGGCTGGGCAGTCCGGTGTGGGATGAAGCCGAGCTGCTCGGGAGTCCGCCTCAGCGCGCGTTCGAGCGCGGTGCGGATCCTGCCCTGAGGCCAACGGGACTGTCCGGAGAGCCAAGTGCCCACTGTCCTCACGGTGAGGGTCCCAGGGCACCCGAGGGCGACGAGTTCCTGGTTGACCAGGTGCGCGAGGTCGGCCCTTGTGAGCCCCAGATCCGCCATGACGGCGCGCAGTTCGGCGTTGCCCACCATGTGCCCAGCGTATCCCGATGGTCACTCAGGGCGCATGTCCATGTGTAAAGGGAAGGTCAGTTTTTCCTTCTGAGGGCGCCCTTGGCAGCCAGGTTTTTCACTCGCCATCGGCGTCGAGTCGGCGTTGAGTTGATGTCGGAAGCAACCGGGCGCACCTGGTGACTCACTGCGCGTTGCCGTCGAACGGGTGATGGAGGAGCAATGGGGTGGAAGATGATCGTCAGCCCGCTCAAGACCGCTCGGTTTCCGGTGCCCCTGGAGTGGGATGTCCCGCCGGACAGCGCGGCCGTGCCGCCGGCGCGGAGGCTGGTGATGGACGTCGTCCGCTTCTGGGATGTGCCGCTCTCCGGGGAAGCACTGCAAGAGCTGGAGCTCTGTGCGAGCGAGGTGATCGCGAACGCGATGGAGCACTCGAAGGCACGCTGCACGGTGACCGTTCGCCGCGCGGGCGAGCGGCTGCGTGTTGAGGTCGCGGATTCCAACCCGGTGTTCGAACGCGGTGGAGCGGACCCGGAAGCGACCAGCGGACGTGGGCTGATCCTCGTCGAGGCGCTGGCTCATGCGTGGGGCTGGCATCCGGTGGCAGGGGTGGGCAAGGTCGTGTGGTTCGACTTCCTGGAATCCCACGAGGCGCGGTGCCCCACGTACGGGTGGGGCACCGCGCGCAACCTCTGCGCGCAGAGCTTGGTGGCGTGAGCCGTCCCGCTGAGAGTGATCTCGTCGTAGGTGAAGTGGTACGACTACTTCCTCTATGGCGGCAAGGGCCCGGCCCGGGATCGGCGGCGGTCGCCCGTAGCTGTTCGGGGGTGCTCAGCACCCGTATCGCCGAGCTGAGCGAGGCCGGGCTGCTCGCCCCGCACGACGACGCCTACCGGCTCACGCCGTTCGGCGCCGACCTCGTCACCGCCCTCGGCCCGCTCACCGCCTGGAGCCACCGGTGGGCCGCCGAAACGGAGCCGCCCGGCGGTCGGCTCGGGTGAGCCGACCGCCGGGCGGTCCGGGGGCATGGTCGTGCGGTCAGACGGTGGCGGCCTGCTCAGCGGCCTGCTCAGCGGCCTGCTCGGCAGGCTGCTCGTCGGTGCCGGAGGTGTTCTCCCGGGGGGTCGGGAGCACGGCCATGATCACGCCGGAGATCACGATGGTCGCCGCCCAGGCGAGCCCGTACTTGCCGACGAAGGTGCCGGAGAACGGGCCGGCGAACCAGTCGCACTTGGTGAAGGCGAGCCCGGCCAGCAGCGCGAGCACCCAGGAGACCATCGCCTGCCAGCAGAAGCCGCCCGTGTACCAGTAGCGGCTCTTCCTGCTGGTGTCCATGAGCGCGGCGGCGTCGTAGCGCACCGCGCGCGAGCGGCGCCGGTACATGTCCACCGCGTAGACGCCGATCCAGGCCGAGAAGGAGACGGCGAGCAGGATCAGGAAGGTGATGAACGAGCCCAGGAAGCTCTTGGCGACCAGCATCAGCAGCAGGCCGCCGACCAGCGAGATCACGGCGTTGATGCTGACGGCCATGGCGCGCGGCAGCTTCACGCCCATGGTCTGCGCGGTGAAGCCGGCCGAGTACATGGAGAGGCTGTTGATCAGCAGCATGCCCACGATCGCGGTCAGCAGGTAGGGCACGGCCAGCCAGGTCGGCAGCAGGTCGCCGAGGAAGGAGACCGGGTCCGCGGCCTCGGCCAGGCCGGGCGAGGCCACCGCCATCACGGCGCCCATCAGCACCATCGGCACCATGACCAGGCCGGCGCCGGAGACCGTCACGCCGACGATCTTCCGGCCGGAGGCGGCGTGCGGCAGGTAGCGGGCGAAGTCCGGGCCGGTGGGGACCCAGCTGATGCCGCCGGCCGCGATGGTGCCGATGCCGGCGATCATCATCGCGGTGGTGCCCGCAGGCTTGGAGAAGACCTCGCTCCAGTTCATGGTCGCGACCAGGTAGCCCAGCACGAGCACGCTGAAGACCCCGAAGAGGTACGTCGACCAGGTGTTGCAGACGTTCAGCGCCTTCCGGCCCATGCCGGAGACCAGGAAGGTGCAGGCGACGAAGGCGAAGAGCGTGATCACGATCAGCGCGGTGTTGCTCTTGACGCCGAAGACCAGGTCGAGGACGGTCAGCACGGCGTAGGCGCCGGTGACGGCGTTGATCGTCTCCCAGCCGAACCGGGCGATCCAGAGGATCGCGCCGGGGAAGAGGTTGCCGCGTACCCCGAAGGTGGCCCGGGAGAGGGTCGCGCCCGGGGCTCCGCCCCACTTCCCGGAGACCGACAGCACGCCGACCATGCCGAACGAGATGAGGGCGGCGCACGCGGCGACGACCAGCACCTGCCAGAAGTTCAAGTGGTTGAACACCACCAGGGCCGCACCCATGGTGAGGAGCAGGACGCTGATGTTCGCCGCGACCCAGGTCGGGAAGAGCTCGCGGACTCTGCCCCGGCGCTCGTGGTCGGGGACAGGCTCAATGCCGCGGGTCTCGATCGCGCCGTCGTTGGCGTCGGTGGACGGATTGTCCATGAGGGTGGCTCCGTGCGTGTGAAGCGGGAGGTAAATCGGTCAAATAAGATATTTGTGGAACTCTTCGCGCGTAGCGGGAGTCGAATCATCCTACTTTGTTCTGAGGGCAAAGCGGTTGGCGCGGGTGCTCGCCGGCGGCCGTCGGCGCACCCGTCTCCTGGGCCGCCTCCCGGACCCTCGGCCGGTCCACCCGGAAAACCCTGCGACCGCGGGGGCGGCCGGCCTGTTGAATGGCCCGCATGTCCAGTGCACCGCACAGCCCGGCCGAAGCCGTCGACCACCTCCTCGCCGAGCTCGCCCCGCTCGCCCACCCCGCCCGGATGCGGCGCCTCGCCGCCTGGACGAAGGAACGGGCAGGGGAGGGACCGAACGAGGGCGACGGACGGGAGCGGTTCGGCCTGCTGCTGTCGGAACTCGACAAGCGCGGCGCCTACGGTCGAGGGCTGGCCGGAGTCGCCGCCACGATCGCCGGGGACGGCGCCTTCGTCGCCGCGCGGCTCACCGATCCCGACCCGGCGGTCAGCCGCCAGGCCCTGAAGGCCGCACTCCACCTGCCGGTCGCGGACGAGCTGCTGGCCGCGGCGATGGCCGACGCGCCCGCCGTCCTGCGCCACCGGCTCACCACCTTGATCGTCGCCCGCGGGCGCACCGCGCTGGCGGAGCGGCTGCTGCTCCCCGTCCGGCAGGCGTGGGGGGACGCGGCGGCGGCCCGGCTGCTGCCGGGCTGCGGGCCCGACACCGTCGCCCGGTACCTGCCCGGGCTGTTCCTCGCCGTGACGCGCTGGAGCGTCCTGGCCCGCCGCCATCCCGACCTGCTGCTGGACGAGGTGGCCCGCCAGCTCGCCGAACTGCCCGAGCCGGCCCGCCCCGCCTGGTGGCAGCGCAACGCGGACGTCCTGGCGGCCGCCGCCGGGCACCGACCGGAGCGGGTGCTGGACCTGCTGGAACGCCACTGCCCCACGTGGTTGCCGCAGCCGGTGCAGGGGTGTCTGGGCCGGTTGCTGACCGCTGCGCCCGGCCGGACCATCCGGTTGATCACGCCGCCCGAACGCGCGGCCACCGCGTCGATCTCCCGCAGCGCGCTGACCCGGGTCGCCCGGCTCGACCCGCCCGAGCTGCCGGACCTCGGCCGGGCCTGGAGCACCGCCCCGATCTGGCTCGCCCGGCTGCTGCGCGCCCTGCCGCCGTCCCGGCGCGAGGCGTTCTACGACCTCGTCACGGCGGACCGGGACCTCAGCCGCAGCGAGCTGTCCGGGGCCGTGCTCGACGCGCTGCCCCGCCGACGGGCGCAGGCCGAGGCCCGGCGGATGGCCGCGCAGGCCGCCGAGCGCGGCGCCGCGTGGTCGGTCGTGCTGGCCCACGTCGCCCACCTGCCGGTGGCCGAGGCCCGGCCGCGGCTGCTCGCCGCGACCCGGCGGCCGGCCGCGGAGGACCGGGCGCTGGCCTACCCGCTGCTGGTCCGCAACGCGGCCCGGTCGGGTGAGCCGGCCGCCGTCGGCGAACTCCTCGACGACCTGCTGCGGCTGCGCAACGAGCAGGATCCGGTCCGCTCCCCGGCCCTGGTCGCGCTGGCCGAGGTCCCGCCCGCGCTCTTCCGGGGGGAGGCGGCGGCCGCCGCCCTCGGCCGGATCGCCACCGACGCCGTCGAGGCCCGGGACACCTCCTGGCAGACCCGCGGAGCGCTCTCGCACCTCGCCCTCGCCGTCCTGCGGGAGCACGCGGTGAGCGGTGAACAGCCGCTGCTGGGCTGGGCCCTGGCCGCCCTGCGGCAGCTCTCCGGGATGCTCGGCAGCGTTCCGCTGGGCCGACTGGACACCGTGCTCCGGCGCGGACAGGAGGCACAGGTCTTCGAGGCGCTGCGCCCGTGGCTGGCGGCCGGCGCGGACCGGGTCGACCACACGCTGACCTTCGCCCTGGCCGGAGCCCTGGGCCGGCGCGCCCACCACCTGCCCGAACTGCAGGAACTCCTCTGGGAGGCCATCCAGTTCGGCGACAACGCGACCTTCATCCAGGCCGTACGGCACTGGCTCGCGGACCCGGCCACCCGCAGCGAACGGGTGGCACGGGTGCTGGAACTGGAACCGTCGGCCGCCGTCCTGCCGCCGGTGCTCCGGGTGCTGGCCCGCGGGCGCACCGACCTGCTGGACACCGTCCTCGCCGACACCCCGCCGTACGGGCGCTTCCTGGCGGCGGGGACGCACTGGCTGCCGCCGGTCGACGGCATCGAGGGCTGGACACCCGGACAACAGGCCGCCGCCGCACGCCTGTTGGCGGCAGCCGCGGCCGACGCCTCGCTGCCCAGGCAGGTACGGGCCGGACACCTGTGCACCGTGGTGGCGGTCCCCGAGCGCGGCTTCGCCACCGTCCGGCCGTACGTCGACTCCCCGGACACGGTGCTCGCCGAGGCCGCGCTCGGAGCCCTGATCTGGACCGACCGGCCCGCCGAGGCACTGCCCCTGCTGCTCGCCCAGGCCGGGAACGACCGGGCACGGGTCGCGCTGTACGCGGCCGGGCGGGCCGCCGGGTTCGTCGCGCCGTCGCGACTGGCGGGCATGCTGCGGGCGGTGCTGCTGCCGGCGGTGGACGGGGCCGCGGAAGCCGGCGGCGGGGCGGCCGGCGGTGGTGGGGCGAAGGTCACCAGCCGGAAGGAGCTGGTGCGGCTGGCCGCCCGGCTGCTGCCGGTGGACACCGCAGGCGCACTCCTCGCCGAGGCCCACGACCTGCCCGGCCAGCACCGCGACGTCCGGGCGGCGGTCGTGGCCGCCACCGTCGACCTGCTCCCCGCACCCGCGGCCTGGCGGCTGCTCGAAGACGCCGCGACGGGCGTCCCCGTGGCCCGGTCCGCCGTGCTGCGCACCCGGCCGCTGGACCTGCCGACCACCGACCGCCCCCGCTACGCCGCGCTGGTGGCCCGGGTGGCGAGCGGCGACGACCCGCACACCGCCCAGGTCGCGCTCGACCTGCTGGCCGCCTGGTCGCCCTGGTACCCCGAAGCGGAGGAGCTGCTGCTGGCGGGCACCGTCGACCTCGCCAACCGCTCCTCCTGGCGGGCCGCCGCAGCCGGCCTGGCCGCGCTCGCCGTCGGCGGCACGGGCCGCCGGCTGACCGAGGCGCTGGCGCAGCTGCTGGCGAGCGAGGCGTCGGCCGCGGGAGCCCCGGAGCGGGAGGACGTGGACGTGGACGAGGATGGGGACGGTGGCGGTGGCGGCGGACTGGACGCGGCCGCCGACCGGGACCGGCCGGCCCGGCAGCGGATCGACCACCTGGTCGCCCGGCTCGCCGCCGGCGTGGCCGACCGCCTGTCGGCGGAGGGCCTGAAGGCGGTCAGCGAGGCAGCCGAACTCCTCTCCACCGAACCTGACTTCATACCCAAGGCCGTCCAACTCCTGACCGCCACCCTGGAGTTCGACACCGCCCAGGACCATCTCCTCGCCGAGCTGGACCGGTTGGCCGCCCTGCACAGTGACCGCCCGGTGCTGGCCGCCCGCACGGCCGAGGCCCTGCGGAGCCGGCTCAACACGCCTCGCCGCCCGGGCGACCCGGCGGTCCTGCACACCGTGACCGGACGGCTCGCAGTCCACGGCGGCCACACCCAAGGCCTGTTCGCGGTCGGCCTCGCCCACGCCCTGGGCCCGCGCACCGGCTGGCGCCCGCAGTGGCGAGCACTGCTCCGCACCCTGCGCCGCCACCCGCAGCCGGACGTCCGGGAGGCGGCCCTGGCGGTACGGACGGCGACGGAGTAGGAGAGCGGGGGAGCGGGGCCGGTAGGGGCGCGGCGGTCAGTCGTCGCGTCCGGCGGCCTGTTCGTAGAGCGCCACCAGGACGCCGTGCACCGGCTCGCCGGGCGGGGCCTCGGCGGCCTCGGCGACCAGGGCCTGGAGGGTGGCGCCGAGGCGCGCGGCCTGGTCGGCGGTCAGCCGCAGGTGCCGCAGGACCAGCACCGGCTCCTGCGGGGCGTCGGCGCACTCCTCGGCCACCGCCTTGAGCAGGGCGGTGGTCGGCCCGGCGTCGCGTCCGGTGTCGCGTCCGGCACCACGCTCCGTGACGGCGATCCGCCGGGTGGTGCGCTGGTAGAGGTGTTCGCTGCCGCCGCGCACCTTCCGGGTCTCCACGATGCGGACGACGCCGGCCTCCTGCAGCACCTTGAGGTGGTGCGCCACCGTGCCCTTGCGGCTGTCCAGCAGCGCCGCCAGTCGGCCGACCGTGGCGGGCTGCCCGCCGAGTGCCAGCAGCAGCCGTTGGCGCAGCGGGTGGGAGAGCGCCTTGTACTGCTGCGGGCTCTCGATGGTCAGCTCGTGATCCTCGGGCTGGTGGTCCTCGGGTTGGTGGCCCTCCGGCTGGGGGTCGTGGGGCTCGTGCTCCTGGGGCCGGTCTTCCCGCTGCTGGTCGTCCATGCGTAAAGCGTCCAATTTTCTTGACGCTTTCGCAAGCCGCGTGCTCTACTCGTCGCGACCTGACCGAGCATCACCAGCGGGGGACAGCAGATGGCGCAGCTCCAGTCGGCCGAGATCACCGGGATCGTCACGGAGGTGAGCCGGCTCACGGCCGGGCTCTACGTCTTCCCCGAGATCGGCGAGCGGATCGCCCTGGGCCTCGACGACGCGTTGTCCAAGGGCCGCTACCACCAGTCCGGCGACCCCGAGACGCTCGGCCGGCTGGTCACCGAGGACCTCCAGTCCGTCAACGGCGACGGCCACCTGCGGCTGAAGTTCCACCCGCACGCGATCCCGACGGAGCAGGAGGACGGCGCCGTCCTCGCCGAACTGGCGCGGGCCGCCGACCTCTCGCTCGGCGGCGTACCCCGGATCGAGCGGCTGGAGGGCGGCGTCGCCCTGCTGAAGCTCGCGCCGATCCTCTTTCCGCTCGACATGACCGGCGACTCGCTGAACGCCGCGCTCGGCCTGGTCGCGCGGGCCGAGGCCCTGGTCCTGGACCTGCGCGAGTGCGTCGGCGGCGACCCGTACACGGTCGCCCACATCTGCGGCCACCTCTTCGACGGCCCGACCCACCTCAGCACGATCTACGACCGCGAGGAGGACGCCGAACGGCAGTTCTGGAGCCCCGCGCCGGCACCCGGCCCGCGCTTCGGCGGCAGCAAGCCGCTCTACGTGCTGATCAGCAGGGCCACCTTCTCGGGCGGCGAGGCGCTCGCGTACGACCTCCAGCAGCGCGGCCGCGCCGTGGTGGTCGGCGAAGCCTCCGGCGGCGGCGCCAACCCCCGCCGGGGCTTCACGCTCCACCCCCACCTGGAGGCCACCATCCCGACCGCCCGCTCGATCAACCCGGTGTCCGGCGGCAACTGGGAGGGCACCGGCGTCATCCCGGACACCGCCACCGACCCGGCCCGGGCCCACCAGACGGCCCACCTCGCCGCACTGGCCGACATCGCCCGGCTCGGCGGCGACACCCCGTCGGCCGAGGAGGCCCGACAGGCCCTCCACGGCCAAGCGGACGACCACCCCACGCCGCCGGACGCCCGGCTCTGACCTCCGGCCCTGGCGTCCGGCGCTGCGCCGGTTCTGCGTCCCGGGAGTGGTTCAGTGCCCGGGGGCGGCCCCGCACGCGGCCGTGGTGAGGAAGGCCGTCACCGCGGACTTGGCGGCGCGCGGGTCGGAGCGGTCGTACGGGTTGTGGGAGAGCACCAGTTGGCGTCGGCCGTCGGCGGTGCCGGCGACCATCGTCGAGTAGCCGGGGAGGTCTCCGCTGTGACCCCAGAACACGCCGCAGGGAGTGTCGAACCGGGCCAGCCCCAGCCCGTATCCGCGTCCTGGGCCGGCGTCCGTCGTCCTGGTCATCTCGGCGAGTTCGGCGGGCCGCAGCAGCCGGCCGTCCAGCAGGGCGGCGATGAAGCGGTTGAGGTCGGCGGTGCCGGAGATGCCCTGCCCGGCGGCGCCCATGACGGACGGGTTGAGTTCGGTGACGTCCACCGGCCCGGTCGAGAGCTTCACATAGCCGTGCGCGTGGGGGTCGGGCAGCCGGACGGAGCGGCCGGGCATGCCGGTGTCGCGCAGTCCCAGCGGCTGGATGATCCTCCGGTCGACCTCCTGTTGCCAGGGGTGGCCGGTGACCTTCTCGACGAGCAGGCCGGCGAGCAGGTAGTTGGTGTTGGAGTAGTGCCAGCCCTGTCCCGGCGGGAAGTACGGAGCGTTGCGGTTGGCCAGTGCGAGCAGGTCGGCCGGCTGGTAGGTCTGCCAGCGCGGTCCCGCCAGCCAGTCGAGGTACTGGGACTCGTCCTGGGGATCCAGGCCGGGCGCATCGGTGTAGTTGTACAACCCGGAGGTGTGGTCGAGGAGTTGGCGGACGGTGATGGCCGAACCGTTCGGGACCGCGCCGGGCAGGTGACGGTCGATCGGGTCGTCCAGGCCGATGCGCCGCTCGGCGGAGAGCTGGAGCAGGACGGTGGCGACGAAGGTCTTGGTGACGCTGCCGATCCTGAACCGGGCGTGCTCGGGTACCGGCGTGCCGGTGGCCAGGTCGGCCACGCCGGCCCGCCCGCGCCAGACGGTCCGCCCGTCCTGCCGGACCTCGCCGACGGCTGCCGAGGAACCGGTGTCGACGATGCCCTGAAGCGTGCTGCGCAGTGCGGTGGCCTCGGCGCTGCCAGTCGCCAACGTTCCCTGCTCGCCCGCCGGTTGGGCATCGACCGGCAGGCGGCCGGGGGATGCGGCGAAGCTCGGGGTGGCACCGGCGCCGAGCAGGGCGGCGGCGGCCAGGAGCGCGGCCGCCGAGCGGAGGCCGCGCCTCAGGGTGCGCGGAGGTGTCGTCACGTCGGACATGGGCTGCTTCCCTCCCGGGGCAGGCGCGCATCGCCGCCCCCGTACCGAGCGTGCCGGAGGGGTTCCCGCCCGGGCATCCACCGAAGGTGCCGCGCCGTGTCCTCCCCGGGACCGGTCGGGCCGGTCGGGCGTCGCCCTGTGGGCTGAGCCGGTCCCACGCCGCGGCCCGCCCCCGGAGCGGGACTAGAGTAGGACGGTGACCGCTCTGCCGGACAACCTGCCGATCAACGACGTTGAACGCGACCATGCCGTGGAGCGCCTGCAAGAGGCGTTCACCGAAGGGCACATCTCACACGAGGAGATGGACGAACGTCTCCACCAGGTGCTCACCGCGAAGACGCGTTCCGACCTCGCGCCGCCCCTGGCCTCGCTCCCCGAGCCGGACCAGGGAGCGGTCCCGACCATCGCCGCCGTCAGCGGGCGCCTGGTGCGCCGCGGCCCCTGGCGGGTTCCGCGCAGCTTTCAGGTGGCGTCGGCCTTCGGGCGGGTGCACTTGGACCTGTCGGAGGCGGTCATCGAACATCCGGTGATCGACATCGAGTTGGGGCTCGGTACCGGCAGTGCGAAGATCACCGTCCCGCGCGACGCCGTCGTCGACCTCGACGGCCTCCAGGGAGGCTGGAAGGACGTGCGTTACACGCCTCCCGGCCGCTCATCCGTGGGCAACCCGACGATACGGATCACCGGGACCACCGGCTTCGGCCGTCTGAAGATCCGGCACGCCCGGCGCTGAGCGGCGGCGTCGGCGAGGTCGGTGCTCCCTCTGGCTGGACCGAGGGGCTGGTTCCCTGCGCTGCGGACAGCAAGCGCCGCAGGATGGTGAGCAACTCGCCTTCTCCGGCCGTTGGTTGCTGCGCCCGCCAGGCGATGTGACCGTCCGGGCGGACGAGGACGGCGCCGCCGGTGGTAGCGGGAAGGCCGGTGGCGCGGGCCCAGTCGGGGGGCGCCAGGGTGTGTACGGTGACCGGCAGTCCCGCCGCTGTCGCGGTGTCCGCCTGGTGCTGCCAGTCGGCGTCCTCCGTGGCCGTGGTGAACAGGGTGAAGCCCGGCCCGACCAGGTCGAGGGTGGATGTGGCTGCGGCCCCGGGCGGGCCGGGGAGGCGGAGGTGGGGGAGGCGGGTGCCGGGCGTGCCGTCGGGGTGTTCGCGGTCCGGGTCCAGGGGTGGCCGTTCCGGGGCTGTCGGGTCTGCGAGGACCGCCGTCGAGCGGTAGGCGGCGGTGAGCAGCAGCTCGTCGTCGATCCGGTACCCGGCGCGGGCACGGGAGTTGGCGAGCGAGATGTCGATGACCTGCCGGGCCACCGGGCGCCGCTCGGCCTCGTAGGTGTCCAGCAGGGCCTCGCCGGCCGTCCCGGCGGTGACCGCCGCGAGTTTCCAGGCGAGGTTGTCCGCGTCGCCGATGCCGGTGTTCATGCCGTGCCCGCCGGTCGGCGGCACCACGTGGGCGGCGTCGCCCGCGAGCAGCACCCGTGCGCGGCGGTAGGCCCCGGCGAGGCGGGCGTCCATCCGCCAGGTCATCGTGTCCTGGACGGTGACGGCCAGCCCGGGCAGTCCGGCGGCCTCCCGGACCAGCCGGGCGAGTGCCCCGCAGTCGCTCAACAGGGCGTCGATGCCCGGGAGTTCGGGGTCGTACGGGTACTGGTAGATCCACCGGCGGTCGTTGTCGACGGCCAGGAAGCCGCCGCGGCCCGGTTCGGTGAGGAAGTACGAGGCGCTGGCGCGGTCGGCCACCACCTCGCCGAGCGGCGCCTCGAAGCGGATGCTGAGGAAGTGGCCGAGGCCGGTCGGCCCCGCCATCTCGATGCCGGCCGCCGTGCGGACGGTGCTCGACGCGCCGTCGCAGCCGACCAGCCAGTCGGCGCGCACGGTGTGGCGCTCGCCGGTGGTGCGGTCCTCCAGCAGGGCCTGGACGTGTCCGTCCCGTGGGGTGAGGGAGAGCAGACGGGTGGCGAACCGGACGCCGTCCGGGGCGAGTTGGCGGGCCCGTCGGAGCAGGGCGGCCTCCAGGGCGTCCTGCGAGCAGATCAGCCCGGGGGTAGGGGTGCGCTCGGCGTCCTCCGTCGTGCCGGCCGCCACGCCGGTGCGGACGAAGTCCGGGTCGACCAGGCTGCGGCCCCGGTAGAAGAACACCTGCGAGGCAGGGAGGCCGACCCGCCGGACCTCCTCCTCCAGTCCGCACCGCCGGAAGACCTCCATCGAACGCGCCGAGACCCCACGGGCCTTGGGGTGGCGCGAGGTGTCCGGGTGCGCCTCGACGAGCAGGTGCGGTACGCCGTGGCCGGACAGCAGGACAGACAGGGTCAGGCCGACCGGTCCGCCACCGACGATGAGCACGGGTGTGGCCCCGGGGTATCGCATGCCACCACTCCTCAGTAACGCCTACTGGGTCATTTTGACGTTACCATGGTCCGGACGGCACCCTCCCAGACCCCGCGAGGCGATCCCCATGGCCCAGTCCCAGCCCCAACCCCAAGCCCAGCCCCAGTCCCGGCCGCAGGACGGCGACGACGGCAACCCCCGCGGCCTCCACTTCCTCACCGACCTCGCGAACACCGTCCGCGAGGACCCCGACGCGGGCGCCGCCGAACTCCAGGCCCTCCTGGACCGCCACGGCGGCCCGCCCCTCCGGCTCACCGACGCCGACGCCCGCGAACTGCGCCAGGCCACCGCCGAGGTGACCGCCGTCCTCGAAACCGACGACCCGGACCACGCCGCCGACCTGATCAACACCCTGCTCGACCGCCACCCGCCCCGCCCCCGCCTGGTCCGCCTCCCCGGCCGGCCCTGGTCCCTGCACACCCGCGCCCCCGCCGACGCAGGCCTCACCCACTGGCTGCTCTCCACCGCCGCCCTCGCCCTCGGCCTGTGGCTCAGCGAACGCGGCACCTGCGCCTGGGGTCGCTGCGCCGCCCCGGGCTGCGGACGCTTCTTCATCGACACCGGCCGCCGCACCCCACAGCGCTACTGCACCCCCCGCTGCGCCACCCGCGTCCGCGTCGCCGCCCACCGCGCCCAGAAGAGCTAGAGGACTGGTGCTGACCGCAGGGGTCTACGCTGCCGCCGGAGGGCCCCTGGAGGGTGGCCCGCACAGAGCGAAAGTGAGGGCCGCCATGGCCGGGCGACACCGCCGCCCCCCGCAGCCGGAGCTGCCGCCGGACTCGGACGGCCGGCTCCGGGCCATCGCCGAGCAGCGGGCGGTCGTCGAGGACGGCATCGCCGTGTTCGACGGCTCGGGCGTCCCGTACCTGTACCGCACCGTGTACGAGCCGGACGGCACCGTGCGGCAGACCCTCGTCAGGATCGATGCCGGGCCCCTGTGACCGGCCCGCCCGGCTGGGAGGCGTCAGCGGAAACGGCCCGCTCGGAGACCTGCTCACCGTCGGCCCCGGTGGCTGTCCGGCGCCCGACTGGCGAACCTCGGGTCGAGGTTCGCGCACGTGGACGACCGTCCTCCCTCACCCCCATGGTGCGGGACGTACCCCTTGGGGCGCCCTTACCACCCCGGTGCCGCAGGGGTGGACCGCCGCCGCTCGTGGCCGACTCCGTCGTTGACGACGGTCGTTCGAATACGTCACGCTCGGTGGAACGCCGAGGGCGGGCGCCGGTCGTGCCGCGCTCCGTGCGCCGCCGCCGATGTCCTGCCGCCCCGCCGCCCCGGCCTCCGGATGCCCACCGTGAACCCCGTGTGGAGGTACCGCCATGTCCAAGCGCCGTCTCGCCGTCCACGGAGCCGCCGTCGCCGCTCTGACCCTCGCCGCCGTGCTGCTCCCGGCCGTCGGCGCCCACGCCGCGCCGCCCGCCGACTCGTGCACCCAGAACTGGAGCATCAGCTCCGGCGAGGGCTACGCCAACGGCAAGTGGTGCAACTACAACTCCAAGGTCGTCGGCACGGTGCACGACACCAAGGCGGACGGCCGCTGTCCGTACGTGCGCGGCAGCCTCTCCAACGGCGGCCACGTCGACAGCGACTGGGCCGGCGGCAAGGGCAAGTCCCGCGCCATCACCCTCTACGCGCCCTCGGGCACCCACATCACCGGCCTCAGCATGCGCTACATCGGCTGCTGATCCCGGCCGGGAGCGACTGAGGGCAGGTGGTCCACCGCCAGGAGCACGGCCCCGGTCGCCTTCCGGGCCGCCCCCCCGAGACGGTCATCGAGTCGGTACCCGTCAGGACCGGCAGGAGCCCGCCAGAGTGGACTCTGGCGGGCTCCTGGGACCGATCGGAAGCTCAGGGAAGTGCCGGAAGTATCACTTCCCATTCTTTCAGGCGTGGATCGAGATCCTCGCCCACAGCGGAGCGCATGGCGATGAGTGTCGGAAGTACCAGGCTCTTCGCGGCCCTGAGCCGGCGGATGTCCGCAAGGTCGCGACCTCGCCAGTCGGTCGACAGCTCTCGCGCCTCCTCGATCGAGATCGGGATCTCGCCAAGGAACGTCTCCATGATGCGATTCGGGTCGAGGAGGTCCACCTCGGCATCGACCGGAACGCGCTGGAGCAGAGCGGCGGAGAGGTTCAGGCGCCGGACCACCGCTTCGCGGTGATCGATCGAGCCCGTGGCGACGGCGGCGTCGAGCGCGTAGGTGATCGAGCTCGAGCACGCTCCCCACGCGTCGGCGGACAACCCGCCGCACTCATCGGTCAGGCGCATGGTCAGCAGCTCGACGACGCCCAGCCATTCACCCGCGCCCAGTTCGACGACTCCCGGAGAGTGCGAAGCCAGGGTCTCGGACAGTGCGTGGAGGTCAAGTCGGACGAGTTCGTCGAGCTCTGTTCCCATCAGAAATGCACTCCCGCTGCCGCGAACGCGTCCTTGCCGATCTGTGCCACGTTCCAGTTGGGCTCGAAGAAGTGGCCGCTGTGGTCGTTGATCTCGATCCCGAAGTAGCCGTCCCTCGCGGAGCCGGCAATGTCGGCCTCGCCCGCGGCTCGCACCGGGTTCCCCTTGCTGAGGACGGCGTGGGAGATTTCGACGCCACTGACGAACTTCGGCATGACGACGAGCGATCCGTCCTCCAGGACCGCCCACTTGATCCTGCCGTCACCGGAGTTGATCGCCGCGTCGAACTTCGCGGACCCCACGCTGGTCGGACCCGCGCCGAGCTTCTCCGCGTCCGCCAACTCCTTCTCCAGGGTTCCAGGCATCTTGTTCGGGAACAGCCCGCACGTGGGGTCGGTGTTGTGCACCAGGACCGGCGTGGTTCCGGCGACCACATAGTACGTGTGGAGTTCGTCGACCGCGAGGTTGTAGGCGGGCTGGAGGGTGTTCCAGTGCCGGACGTCCTCGATGCGCTGGGGCTGTCCGTCCGGGTCGCGCAGTTCGTCGCCGGTCTGGAGGTCGACGGCGTCGACCCACTGCTTCCGGTTCTCGGACCAGAAGGGGTGGTGGTCGGTGCTGGTCAGGGACTGCCCCGCACCCAGCGAGATGTCGGTGAAGTCCCGGTCGTCAGGGCCGTAGATGGTGGCCCAGACCCGGCGGGGGCCGGTCAGCCCGGTGGCGGGATCGGTGGCGAGGACCTCGTCGCCGATCACGACCGTCTCGATCGCGCGGGTGGAGCCGTCGGCCATGAGCACGCGGGTGCCGGCCGGGAAGCTGTTCGGCCGCGGGCAGGACGGGGGGAGCCGGGTGACGAGCTTCTTGATGAACTCGACGGCCTTCTCGCCCCAGGAGCCGAACTTCTTGGCCCACTGGGCGAGCTTGGCGACGGCGGCGCCGTCGCCAATGAAGGGGATCGCGCCGATGCAGGAGGTGAGCGCGTCGGCGGTGCGGCCCTCGACGGCGTAGTAGGCGCAGTTGATGAGGTCGGCGATGTCGGCGAGGCCGGGGGCGATGACGCCGCCCGCGCCGCCGATGACGTCCAGGGTGAGGTGGACGCTCTCGGAGAACAGGTGATAGAGGAGGCTGACGTTGTCGCTGTCCTCCTTCGCCTTCTTGATCTCCTCCTCGAGCGCCGCGATCGAGTCCTGCTTCTCCTTCGCGGCCTGGGCCTGGCGCTCCGCCTCCTTGCGCTCCGCCTCGAGCCTGGCGAGCCGCGCCTTCTCCTCGGCCTCCTGCTTCACCTGGTAGTTCGCGTGGGCGTCGTCGGCGGCGGTCTGGGCGGCCTGGGCGTCCTGGCCGGCCGCCTCGGCGGAGGCCCGGGCGGCGCTCGCGGAGGCGTTGGCCTGGGACGCGTTCCAGCGCGCCAGCTTGGCCGACTTCTCGGCCTGGTTGGCGGAGTAGACGGCGCTGGCGGCGTCGCGGTTGGCGGAGACCTTGGCGGCGTTGGCGGTCTTCGCGGCCGCGGCGGCCCTGGTGGCGTCGGCCTGGGCGGCGTCGGCGGCGGCCTGGGCCTTGGCGACGTGCTCGGTGGCGGTGGTGGCCGATGCCCGGGCCGCGGCCTCGTAGCCCCTGGCCTCGTCAGCGACGCCGCGGGCGTAGGCGGCGGCGGCCTGGGCCGTGGCCGCGTTCTTCTGGGCGGTCGCGGAGACCGCGGTGGCCTCGGCGATCAGGCCCTTGATGTCGGCGACGTGGACGGCGGTGAGCCGGTCCTTCTGCTGCGCGGTGTACTGGCCCTCGGCCACGAAGGCGCGCAGGCCCTGTACGGGGCCTTCGAGGGCGATCTTCGCCGCGGCCTTGAGCTCGGGCTCGGTGGCCGGGGCGTCCTCGAGCCGGGTGGCGGTCAGGCGGTCGTCGGCGGCCTGCGCGTCGGCCAGACCCTTGCCGAGGAAGTCCCGCAGCGCGGCGGGAGTGTTGACCCGCAGCGCGGCGTCGGCAGCCGCCTTGACGGCGGGACCGGCCTTGTCGCTGAGCCGGGTGATCGTCAGCCGGTTCTCCGGCGCCGCGGCCTCGTACTGACCGCTGCTCAGGAACGTACCGACCTGGGTGGTGCCGCCCTGGAGGGCGGTGTAGGCGGCGGTGCGGACCGGGTCGCTCTCCGAGTCCTTGTAGACCTGGGTGGCACGGTCGCGGGCGTCGTGGTCCTCGGCCTCCCGGCGGCCGGTCTTGAGGTAGGAGAGCACGGCGTTGTCCGGGCCGGTGAGGGCTGCTTCGGCGGCCGAGGCTCCCCAGGTGCCGGAGATCTTGCGGGAGATCAGGGCGAGCTTGCGGCCGTCGGTGGCGACCTGCGCCGGGGTGGCGCCGGGCTGGTTGGCCAGCTGGGCGAGGCGGTCGGCCTCGGCCTTCGCCTGCTGGACCTGCTGGGCGGCCTGGTCGGTCTGCGCCTGCTTGTCCGTCTCGTCGGCCTTGGCCTTACGGGCCGTCTCCACCGCGGCCGCGGTGCGGTTCGCCAGGTCCTCGGCCTCGGTACGGCGGGCCAGGTCCTGGACCGCGTTGGCCTGGTCGACCGCGCGCTGCGCGTCCACGGCGGCCGCGGAGGCGGCGTTCGCGTGGTTGGTCGACTCCTGCGCGGCGTTCCCGCTCTGCCCGGCGTGCTCGGCCGCGTCCCGGGCGGCCTGCGCCGCCGCGGCGGCGTGCTCGCCCGCGGACTTCAGGAGCGCCGCGGCGGCCGCGGCCTGCGTCGAGGCCTCCCCGGCCAGCTGCTGGGAGGCGGCCGCGGCACGGCCGGCCTCGGCGGCCGAACGGCGGGTGGCCGCCGCGGCCTGCTTGGCCTTCGCCGACTGCCCGCCGGCGCTGTCCGCGTACGCACCGGCCTGCTCGGCGGAGCCCGCCGCGGAGTCGGCGTTGCCCTTGGCGCTCAGCGCGGCACCCGCCGCATCCTTGCTGCTCTTGGCGGCGTCGTTCGCGTGACCGAGCGTCGTGTTCGCGTCCGCCGCCAGCTTCGCCGCGGCGTCGGCGACATCGGCCGCCACCCGCGCGTCGTGCGCCTTCGTCTGGTCACCGGCGGCCGCGGCCGCGGCGGTCTCGGCGTTGGCCGCGGCCCGCTGGGCCCCGGCCGCGGCGGCAGCCGCGTTCGACGCCGCGTAGGCGGCGGCCCGCGCACCCGCGTTGGCCGCACGGGCTGCCGCCATCGCCGTCCGCGCCGCCGCACCCGCGCGCTCGGCCGCCGTCGCGGCCTTGTTCGCCGCCTCCGTCGCCTTGGCCGCGTCACTGCCGGCCTTCTGCGTCTCCGACGCGGCCAGCGCAGCGGCCTCCATGGCCTTCTGCGCCTCGTAGACCGCCTTGTCCTTGGCCTCGATCGCCGCCGCAGTCTCCTGCGCCGCCTGCGCGCCCGCGTCCTTCGCCTGCTGCACCAGCTGCGCGATGCTCGCACGCTCCTGGTCACGGCTCTGCGCGATGTACTGGCCGACCGCCAGGAAGTCGCGCACGTCCTCGATCGACCCGTTCAGCGCCGCACGCGCCGCCGCCTGGGTGTTCGTGCCGCCCGCGCTGAGGATCTGCACCAGCTTGAGCCGGTCGTCGGAATCCTTCGCCGGGAACTGGCCCTCGGTCAGGAACCGCTGCAGATCATCACTGTTGTTGCTGCGCAGCGCCGCGTCACCAGCCGCCTGCAGGTTGCTGCCCGCGCCCATCGCGGGGTCGGTGAGCCGGGTGATCATCAGCCGCCGGTCGGCGTCGAGCGCCGCCTGCCAACCACCCTGCAGGAAGGCGCGCAACTCGTCGGGAGTTCCATCGATCGCCTTGTCCGCGGCCTCGCGAACCTTCGGCCCACCCACACTGGAGATCTGCGTGGCCGCGAGCAGATCGTCAAGGCGCTGCGCCCCGGCGATGTCACTGTCCAGGAATCGTTTCACGTCCTGGTCGGAGCCGGCCAACGCAACCTCAGCCAGCTCGTGCATGCGAGGGCCGCCGTTGAGCCACGCGGTCAACGCGCGCTCACGGGGGGTCGGTTGGACCTGCCCGCCGGTCGGCTCGGCAGCGGCGGCGCTCTGGATGCCGGATCCCACCAGACCGGCCGTCAGGGCGAGCGGCAGCAGGCTCAGGGAGAGCCTGCCCAGTAGCGGCGGCCTCCCCCTCCCTTGCCGTCGTGAGCGGGATATCGATTGGCGCACCGGAAAACCTCCACTGTCGACATCGGCCGAATCCCGGCCGCAGCGGAGCCTACGTCAAATGATGTCACGACAGAACGCTTACGAAGTCAAGGAGTTGAGAGTTAAGACACGTGCAATAAACCCCCTCAGTGGGCCCATATTTCAGCAAAGCGAGCGCATCGCCAGGAAGTGCCCAAGCTATTCGAAACTGTGACAGAGCGCCTGCTCGGGAGGGGTCTCCGGAAGAAAGACCTGGCGTGTCGTCAGTTTGATCTGGTTCGATGGGGCCGCATTCCATCCTTGATCACGAAGGCGCCGGGTGGTTGATTCCGTGCATCCCCATCACCCATGACGCGCCATCGCGACAGGTTGGTTCGCCTGCCATCAAGGGTGGTTCGCACCAATCCGTGGATCTGCCCGTCAGGGCAACACCAGATGAACGAAGAGGAATAGTCATGGCAAAGCGCATGTCCCGCTTGCTCGTTGGCGGTGCGGTCGCCGTGGCCGCCACGCTCGGCGCCACCGCACTCGCCTCCGCCGACGGCACTCCGGCGGACAACTCGGCCGCGCCGGTGGCGGTCGAGGACTTCAACTACCCCGGCCCGGCGCCCTACCCCAACGTCAAGCTGCTGCGCGGCGACGGCCACATCGTGCTGTCCGACTGCGCCGTCGACAGCCAGATCAGCGTGTTCAGCTTCGACCTGCC
>NZ_JBSFKI010000026.1:0-150503 GCF_053598475.1 Kitasatospora sp. NPDC001119 | reverse complement strand
GCCCGGTTACATTCCGAACCCGGAAGCTAAGCCTTACAGCGCCGATGGTACTGCAGGGGGGACCCTGTGGGAGAGTAGGACGCCGCCGAACAATTATTCCGAAAAGCCCCTTCCCATCCGGGAAGGGGCTTTTTGCGTTACCCTCTGCCAATGCAGAACCTGACCCTGACCTGGCAGTCCGCCGGGGCCGTCTCCGTCGGCCTCTACGCGGGCGCGTACGCCGCGGCGAAGGGCCGGAAGCCGGCGCTGTCCGCGCTGTTGCGGGAGGCCGGCACGCTGCTGGCGCTGTTCGCCCTCTGGCAGCTGGTCGGGCACCTCTCGGTGATGAGTACGGACCACGCGCTGGACCGCGCGAGCTGGATCCACCACACCGAGCAGGTGATCGGACTGCCGGACGAGGCCTCGTGGCAGAAGGCGGTCACGCCGTACCCGGTGCTGGTGAGGCTGGCGAACTACTACTACGCGGCCATGCACTTCGCCGTGATGCTCGGCGTCCTGCTCTGGGTGTTCGTGCGGCACCGCGAGCGCTACGCGTGGGTGCGCAACACGGTGGTGATCACGACCGCGGTCTGTCTGCTGGTGCAGTTCATCCCGGTGGCGCCGCCGCGGATGCTCCCGGAGAGCGGCTTCGTCGACGTGGCCGCCCAGTACGGGCAGTCGGTGTACGGCGGCGCGGTCGGCGGTGTGCTGGTGGCCGACCAGCTGTCGGCGATGCCCTCGGTGCACGTCGCCTGGTGCGTGCTGGCGGCGGTCGCGGTGATCCGGGTGTCGAGCAGTTCGCTGCGATGGGTGATGGTGCTGCACCCGGTGCTGACGGTGGCCGTGGTCGTGGTGACGGCCAACCACTTCTGGCTGGACGGCATCGTGGCGGTGGCGATCCTGCTCCTGGCCTACGCCGTGCTGGCGGTGGCGGCACGGCGCCGGGGCCGGGCCTCCGCCAGGACGGAGGTCCGGCCCCTCAGCGCCGCCGAGGAGCGGCTGGAGCAGGTGGGCTGAACCGACGGTCACTTGACCGGCAGGGCGAGCTTTCCCCAGGAGCCGTTGCTCAGTGCGGAGGTGGCCCGGTACCAGGCGGCGAGCCCGGAGGCGGCCGCGATCCAGCCTCCGGTCTTGGCCAGGCCGCCGTAGCCGCCGAAGCTGGCGACGGCGGAGAGCACCAGGGAGACCGTCAGCAGGCCGTAGACGGCGCGGCCGAGCAGGCCGGCGCCCCAGCTCGCGGCGGTCAGGGTGAGGCCGAGCAGGGCCCACAGCAGCAGGAAGAGGCCGGCGGCGTTCTTGCCGGCTCCGCCGGCCGCGGACCAGGCCGCCCAGAAGGCGCCGAGGCTGGTGAAGGCGGTTCCGGTGAAGCCCTCGCCGCCGCGGAGCTGCCAGAGGCCCGCGATGAAGAGGGTGACGCCGCCGAGGAGGAGGGCGAGGTCGGCCGCGTTCCCGACTCCGGCGCCGTGCAGGACGCCGGTGGAGAGCAGGCCGTAGGCGAGCAGTGTGAGACCGAGCGCGAGGTAGCCGAGGTTACCCGCGTCGGCTCCGGTGGAGCGGGCGTTCGTTGCCCCGGTAGCTTCGTTGCTCACCGGAGGCTCCTTTCACTCTGGGCGCGCGCAGGGCGCAGTGACGCTGTGGTGTCGTCCGGATGAGTGCAGAGAGGAGTGCAGAGAGGTGGAGAGAAGGAGTGGGGATGAGGGCCGCGCGCGACCGCGCCGAGGGCGCACGGCTGTGAGCGTGCGCGGCTGCGGTCGAAGGTGATGGGCCGGCGGACGTGGTGGGCCGGCGGAGAGCCGCCGGTCACGTCCCGGCCGGGGGATTCCCCGGTGGGATCGGTCTACCCGGCCGAAGGCGCTTGTACCATTGTGAATATAACAATTTGTGACTGCGTCAGCGGATGACCGCTCACACCTGACGCCGGGTGGGCACCCGCAGGGTCAGGATCGCCATGTCGTCGGACGGCGGCTCCGGGGCGAAGCGCTCGACCGCGCGCTGCACCCGAGCCGCGACCGCTCCGGCCGTCAGCCCGGTACAGCCGGTGAGCACCTCGGCGAGGCCGTCGTCGCCCAGCATCCGCCGGCCCTCGCGGCGTTCGGTGACCCCGTCGGTGACGCAGAGCAGGACCTCGCCGGGCGCGAGCACCAGGCGCTCGGCGGTGAGGTCGAGGTCGTCCATGACGCCGAGCAGCGGCTGCGGGGTGGCGGCGCGGTCGACCTGGCCGTCGGTGCGCAGTCGCAGCGGCAGCGGATGGCCGGCGCAGACCAGGGAGAGCTCGGTGCTGCCGTCCGGAAGGGGCGTCAGCTCGCCGTAGAGCAGGGTGAGGAAGCGGCTGCGCGAACCCTCGTCCAGGATGGCCGCGTTGAGCCGGCGCAGCACCTGCGGGGCGTCCAGGCCCTCGCGGGCGAGGAGCCGCAGTGAGTGCCGGGCCAGGCCGGTGACCGAGGCGGCCTCGGGGCCGGTGCCGCAGACGTCGCCGATGGCGAAGCCGTAGGTGCCCTCGCGGATGGTGAACAGGTCGTAGAAGTCGCCGCCGACCTCGTTGCCCTCGCCGGCCGCCTGGTAGTAGACGTCCACCTCGACGCCGGGGATCTCCGGCAGGTCCGGCGGGAGCAGGCTGCGCTGGAGGGCCTGGCTGGTGGCGGTGCGCTCGGAGTAGAGGCGGGAGTTGTCCAGGGCGAGGGCGGCCCGGCGGGAGAGGTCCTCGGCGAGTTCGAGGATCTCCTGGCGGAACCGGACGCCGGCCGGGACGCCGAGCACCAGCAGGCCGATGACGCGGTTGCGGGCGGTCAGTGCGAGGACGACGGTCTCGCCGAGCAGGCCGGCCAGGTCCGGGCCGTCGGTGAGGCCGCCGGCTTCGGCGGTCTCGGCGGGGGCCGTCCAGAACCGGACGCCGTGCGAGGGGCCGGCCTCCGGGACGGGGGTCTTGTCGAGCAGGGCGCGCAGCGGGTCGATGCGGTCCTCGTCCTCGTGCAGGACGAAGGCGAGCCGGGCCGGGGAGGCGTGGTCGGCGGTGGTGTAGACGGCGCACCAGGAGGCGAGGGTGGGGACGGCCATCTGGGCCATCAGCGCGAGGGTCTGCTCGTGTTCGAGGGTGCCGGCCAGCAGGTCGGAGGCCTCGACCAGGAAGGAGAGCGAGCCGCGGCGCAGCTGTTCGAGCTCGGTCAGCCGGGTGCTCTCGACGGCGAGGGCGACCCGGTCGGCGGCGAACTGGAGGCGCAGCGCGTCCTCGTTGTCGTAGCGGCCGGGCACGGCGGCGGCGATGCCGAGCGAGCCGATCAGCCGGCCCTCGACCTTGAGCGGGACGGTGATCAGGGAGCGCATGCCGCTGTCGGAGAGCAACGGCAGGCCGGTGGGCCGGGTGGCGAGGTCCTCGTGGACGGAGGGCAGCCGGGCGGAGTCGTAGCGGTTGCCGGTGCCGACCGGGAAGCGGGCGTGCCGGCGGTGCCCGGAGGTGAGGCCGGTGGCGGCGCGGACCTCGAACTCGGCCTCGTCGTCGGTGGTGAGCAGCAGGTACGCGGCGTCGCCGTCGAGCAGGTCGCGGGCGCGTTCGACGGTGCGCTGCAGCAGGGTGTCGAGGTCGTCGGTGGCGACCGGGCCGGCCAGCAGGTCGAGCCGGGGGCCGGCCGGGTCGGGGCGCTCGCCGGGCAGGGCGCGGGCGGGGGAGCGCAGCACCGCGCGGTCGGGTTCGAGGACGAGCAGGCAGAGGGTGGAGGGGACGCCCTCGGTGTCGCGCAGCCGGACCTGGACGCCGTACACCTCGACCTCGCGGCCGTCCTGGCGGCGGACGCCGTAGCCGCCCTCCCAGCGGGCCATCCGCAGGGTGTCGGTCAGGCCGAGGCCGCGGGCGGGGGCCTGCGGCCAGACCGCGAGGTCGGCCCAGGGACGGCCGAGGACGGCGGCGGCGGGGTGCTGGAAGAGCGCCTCGGCGTCCGGGTTCCAGGCCAGCACCCGGCCGTCCTCGTCGAGCTGGACGACGGCGACGTGCACCGGGCCCGGGCCGCTGGGCAGGTCGCTGCCGGGGGTCGCGGGAACGGCGTAGCGGGTGCCGGACACGTGTACGGGCAGGGCGAGGCGGAACCAGACGGTCTTGCGGCCGGCCGCGTACTCGACGCCCCACCGTTCGGCGAGGGCGGAGCACATCAGCAGGCCGCGGCCGCCCTCGCCGTCCGGGTCGGCGTAGCGGTCGGAGTCGACGACCGGACCGTCGCCGAGCGAGGGCAGGCCGCGCTCGGGGTGGTGGTCGGTGACCTCGATCCGGACGCTCTCCTCCTCGCGCAGGCAGCAGACCTCGGCGGCGGTGCCGGCGTGCACGACGGCGTTGGTGACGAGCTCGCTGACCAGCACGACCGCGTCGTCGACGACCTCGGGCAGCCCCCAGCCGAGCAGCGCGTCCCGGACGAAGCCCCGTGCGGCGGCCGCGGACCGGCCGTCGGGGTCGAAGGTGGCGGCTGCGCGCGCGGTGACCACGTTGCCACTTCTCCTCTGCTGCTCTTGCCCTGGCTGTCCGGGGGCGCGGCGCCGACTCCCCGTGCGCGCCGTCGGGGTGAGCGGCGGCGCTGGGTCGGGCCGTGGCCCGGTGCAGCGCTCCACCCTACTTTCCGCTTGGTTCCCCGTGGGGGCGGGGAGTCGAAACTGGCACCAGAGGGTGATTCTGCCCACCTGTTTCGGACGGTGCGGTACGAACCGAGCGCAACCGGCCCTTCACCCGGTGCCGGTGCTGCCAGACTGGGGGGTCCGCGACGGCCGGTGGGAGCAGTACGGTCGTCGGGGTGCCGGCGCGCCGCGGGCCGCCGGTACGCAGCCCGACCGGGCCGGTGCCCGGGTGCGTGCCGCACCGGCACGGGTCGGTCACCGGACAGTTCACGATGTGGGAGGGGCCCGTTGAGTTCGGCCACCAAGGACGCAACCGGAACGACGCCGCCCGCCCCGCGCGGTGGGCGCCCCGGGGCCGCGCCGCGGAACGCGGCCGGTCGGCGGGTGAGTCACAACCGTGGCGCGGAGCCCGCCGAGCTGCGCAAGTTGCTGTCGGCGCTGACCGCGATGCGGGACGGCAACTTCCGCCGCCGGCTGACCGTCCCCGGGGACGGGCCGCTGGCCGAGATCGCCGCGGTCTTCAACGAGGTCGCCGAGCGCAACCAGCACCTGACCGGTGAGCTGGCGCGGGTCCGCCGGGCGGTGGGCCGCGAGGGCCGGCTGAACGAGCGGCTGGAGACCGGCGCGGGCGAGGGCGCCTGGATGGCGGCGGTCGACAACTGCAACGCGCTGATCGACGACCTGGCCCGCCCGATGGCCGATGTGGGCCGGGTGCTCACCTCGATCGCCGAGGGCGACCTGGACCAGAAGATGGAGCTGCGCTCGCTGCACAGCAACGGGGTGAGCCACCCGCTGCGCGGCGAGTACCTGAAGATCGGGCGGACCGTCAACGGGCTGGTGGACCAGCTCTCCGAGTTCACCGACGAGGTGACCCGGGTGGCCCGCGAGGTCGGTACCGAGGGCAAGCTCGGCGGCCAGGCCAAGGTCCGCAGCGTGTCCGGGAGCTGGAAGGACCTGGCGGACTCGGTCAACACCATGGCGGGCCGGCTGACCGCCCAGGTCCGCAACATCGCCCAGGTGACCACGGCGGTCGCCAAGGGCGACCTGTCCCGCAAGGTCACCGTCGAGGTGGCCGGCGAGATGCTGGAGCTGAAGAACACCGTCAACACGATGGTGGACCAGCTGAACGGGTTCGCCGCGCAGGTCACCGGGGTGGCCAGGGACGTGGGGACGGAGGGCCGGCTCGGCGGTCAGGCCCAGGTGCCGGGCGTGGCCGGGGTCTGGCGGGACCTGACCGACTCGGTGAACTTCATGGCCGACAACCTGACCGGCCAGGTCCGCAACATCGCCCAGGTGACCACGGCGGTGGCGCGCGGGGACCTCTCGCAGAAGATCGAGGTGGACGCGCGCGGCGAGATGCTGGAGCTGAAGAACACCATCAACACGATGGTCGACCAGCTCTCCGGCTTCGCCGAGCAGGTGACCAGGGTGGCCCGCCAGGTGGGCACCGAGGGGCGGCTCGGCGGGCAGGCCCAGGTGCCCGGGGCGGCCGGGGTCTGGCGGGACCTGACCGACAACGTCAACTTCATGGCGAACAACCTCACCGATCAGGTGCGCAACATCGCCCAGGTGACGACCGCGGTCGCCAAGGGCGACCTGTCGCAGAAGATCCAGGTGGACGCGCGCGGGGAGATCCTGGAGCTGAAGAACACCATCAACACGATGGTGGACCAGCTGGGCGCCTTCGCGGACGAGGTCACCCGGGTCGCCCGGGACGTCGGCACCGAGGGCATCCTCGGCGGCCAGGCCAGCGTGCCCGGCGTGGCCGGCATCTGGAAGGACCTGACCAACTCCGTCAACCTGATGGCCAACAACCTGACCAGCCAGGTCCGGAACATCGCCGAGGTGACCACGGCGGTGGCGCGCGGCGACGTCTCCAAGAAGATCACCGTCGACGCCCGGGGCGAGATCCTGGAGCTGGTGACGACCGTCAACACCATGGTCGACCAGCTGTCGGCGTTCGCCGACGAGGTGACCCGGGTGGCCCGCGAGGTGGGCACCGAGGGCATCCTGGGCGGCCAGGCCCGGGTGCGCGGGGTGTCGGGCATCTGGAAGGACCTGACCGACAACGTCAACTTCATGGCGTCGAACCTGACCGGACAGGTGCGCAACATCGCCGAGGTCGCCGGTGCGGTGGCCCGCGGCGACCTCTCCAAGAAGATCGCGATCGACGCGCAGGGCGAGGTGGCGGCGCTCGCCGCGACCCTCAACACCATGGTCGACCAGCTGTCCTCCTTCGCGGTGGAGGTCACCCGGGTGGCCCGCGAGGTCGGCACCGACGGCACCCTGGGCGGCCAGGCGAGCGTGCCGGGCGTGGCCGGCATCTGGAAGGACCTGACCGACAACGTCAACCTGATGGCCAACAACCTCACCGGCCAGGTGCGGAACATCGCGCTGGTGATCACCGCGGTGGCCCGCGGCGACCTCTCGCAGAAGATCGACGTCGACGCGCGCGGCGAGATCCTCCAGCTCAAGACCAGCATCAACACCATGGTCGACCAGCTCTCCGCGTTCGCCGACGAGGTCACCCGGGTCGCCCGCGAGGTGGGCACCGACGGACGGCTCGGCGGCCAGGCCCGGGTACCCGGCGTGGACGGCACCTGGCAGGACCTCACCGAGTCGGTGAACGAACTGGCCAACAACCTGACCCGGCAGGTGCGCGCGATCGCCCAGGTCGCCACCGCGGTCACCAGGGGCGACCTGAGCCTGCGGATCGACGTGGACGCCGCGGGCGAGCTCGACGAGCTCAAGGACAACATCAACCAGATGATCGCCAACCTGCGCGAGACCACCCGCACCAACCAGGAGCAGGACTGGCTCAAGACCAACCTGGCCCGGATCTCCGGCCTGCTCCAGGGCCGCCGGGACCTGGAGGCCGTCGCCTCGCTGATCATGACCGAGCTGACCCCGGTGGTCTCGGCCCAGCACGGCGCCTTCTTCCTCGCCCAGCCGGCCGGCCGCACCGCCGAGCTGATCACCGAGGACGACGACGAGAACGACACCGTGCTGCGCCTGATCGGCAGCTACGGCTACCAGCGGCGGGCGATGCCGACCACCTTCCGGCCCGGCGAGTCGCTGATCGGCCAGGCCGCGGTGGAGAAGCGGGCGATCATCCTCAAGGAGGCGCCGCCCGGGTACCTGAAGATCGCCTCCGGCCTCGGCGAGGCCTCCCCGGCCCACATCGTGGTGCTGCCGGTGCTGTTCGAGGGCCGGCTGCTGGGCGTGATCGAGCTGGCCACCTTCAGCTCCTTCACCACCGTCGCACTGGACTTCCTGAACCAGATCGCCGACCTGATCGGCGTCACCGTCAACACCATCAGCGTCAACACCAAGACCGAGGGCCTGCTGCTGGAGTCCCAGCGGCTGACCGCCGAACTCTCGATGCGGTCCGCCGAGTTGGAGGCCCGCCAGGAGGAACTGGAGCGCACCAACGAGGAGTTGCAGGAGAAGGCCGAGCAACTCGCCCAGCAGAACCGCGACATCGAGATCAAGAACGGCGAGATCGAGGAGGCCCGGCAGGTCCTGGAGGAGCGCGCCGAGCAGCTCGCCCTGGCCTCCCGGTACAAGAGCGAGTTCCTCGCCAACATGTCGCACGAGCTGCGCACCCCGCTCAACTCGCTGCTGATCCTGGCCAAGCTGCTCTCCGACAACAACGAGGGCAACCTCTCGCCCAAGCAGGTCGAGTTCGCCGACACCATCCACGGCGCGGGCTCCGACCTGCTCCAGCTGATCAACGACATCCTCGACCTGTCCAAGGTCGAGGCCGGGAAGATGGACGTCCGCCCGGCCCGGATCGCCCTGGTCCAGCTGGTCGACTACGTCGAGGCCACCTTCCAGCCGGTCGCGCTGGACAAGAACCTGGACTTCGCCGTCCGGGTCTCGCCCGCCCTGCCGGTCACCCTGCACACCGACGAGCAGCGGCTCCAGCAGGTGCTGCGCAACCTGATCTCCAACGCGGTGAAGTTCACCGACGCCGGAGCCGTCGACTTCTCGATCCGCCAGGCCGGCCGGGAGGTCCCGCAGCACGTGCGCGAGCGGCTGCTGGAGTCCGGCTCGATCCAGGGCCCGGACGACGAGCTGATCGCCTTCTCGGTCTCCGACACCGGCATCGGCATCCCCGACAACAAGCTGCGGGAGATCTTCGAGGCGTTCAAGCAGGCCGACGGCACCACCAGCCGCAAGTACGGCGGCACCGGCCTCGGCCTGTCCATCAGCCGGGAGATCGCCCGGCTGCTCGGCGGCGAGATCCACGCCGAGAGCGAGCTGGGCAAGGGCTCGACCTTCACGCTCTACCTGCCGCTGCGCACCGAGGCCCCGGAGCCCGTCGGCGACCCGCGCCAGGGCGCTCCGGGCAGCCTGGCGCCGCGGGCCTCGGTCGGGGTGACCCCGGTGGGCCTGCCGGTGCCGGTCGGCGAGAACCCGGCCGACCACTGGGCCCAGGAGGTCCGCGAACTGGCCGAGGAGCGCCGCCGCGGCGCGGTGGAGCGCCGGCGCAGCGCCGCCCTGGAGAGCACCGCCGGCCCGCGGACGGTGGAGCCCGTACCGCCCCGCCCGGCCGGCGGCGGCCGCCGCTTCGACGGCCAGCAGGTGCTGATCGTGGACGACGACGTCCGCAACGTGTTCGCCCTCACCAGCGTGCTGGAGCAGCACGGCCTGACCGTCCTGTACGCGGAGAACGGCCGCGAGGGCATCGAGATGCTGGAGCAGCACGAGAGCGTGGCGCTGGTCCTGATGGACATCATGATGCCGGAGATGGACGGCTACGCGACCACCGAGGCGATCCGCCGGATGCCCCAGTTCGCCGGCCTGCCGATCATCGCGCTGACCGCCAAGGCGATGAAGGGCGACCGGGAGAAGTCGCTGCAGGCGGGCGCCACCGACCACATCACCAAGCCGGTGGAGACCGACCACCTGCTGTCGGTCATGCACGAGTGGTTGAGCGGCGACCGGGCGTGACCCGGGGGGAGGCGTGAACCCCGGCCCGGGCCCCGGGGTTCACGCCGGTCGGTCGGCCGGTTTGCTGGCGGTCGGGCCCGGGAACCCGGTAGGGTCACCGATCGTTGCGAACAGTGACCGGACGGCAACACGCTGGTGAGCGTGCGCCGGAGCACTGACTGCGCGCCGCCCCGGATCGGGTCACGACGGGGCGATGTGCCGGGCGAGGGGGTGCGGCTAGCATGACCGGGGTAGCGGTGGGCAGTACGCGGGTGCCTGCACCGGGCGGCAGGCAGGCGACAGGAGGGCGAGCCCTGATGCAGAAGGCCAAGATCCTCCTGGTCGACGACCGACCGGAGAACCTGCTGGCGCTGGAGGCGATCCTCTCGGCGCTGGACCAGACGCTGGTGCGCGCGGCCTCCGGTGAGGAGGCGCTCAAGGCGCTGCTCACCGACGACTTCGCGGTGATCCTGCTGGACGTGCAGATGCCGGGGATGGACGGCTTCGAGACGGCCGCCCACATCAAGCGCCGGGAGCGCACCCGGGACATCCCGATCATCTTCCTGACCGCGATCAACCACGGTCCGCACCACACCTTCCGCGGCTACGCGGCCGGCGCGGTGGACTACATCTCCAAGCCCTTCGACCCGTGGGTGCTGCGCGCCAAGGTCTCCGTCTTCGTCGACCTGTACGCGAAGAACTGCCAGCTGAAGGAGCAGGCGGCGCTGCTGCGCCTGCAGCTGGAGGAGGGCGGCGGCGAGCAGGCCCTCGGCGGGGCGCTGCTGGGCGAGCTGTCCGCGCGGCTGGCGGCGGTCGAGGAGCAGGCGGAGGCGCTCGGCAAGCAGCTGGACGGGGGCGAGGACGCCGGGGTGGCCGCCACCGCCGCGCACCTGGAGCGCAAGCTCGCGGGGCTGCGCCGGGCCCTGGACGCGATGCGTC
Source organism: Kitasatospora sp. NPDC001119 (assembly GCF_053598475.1). NCBI lineage: Bacteria > Bacillati > Actinomycetota > Actinomycetes > Kitasatosporales > Streptomycetaceae > Kitasatospora > Kitasatospora sp. NPDC001119. The sequence goes on along the minus strand of NZ_JBSFKI010000026.1, from coordinate 140,057 downwards.
CGGGCAGTTCCTGACCCGCGGTCGGCGTTCACCCGTCCGAGTGGTCCGGTGTGCTGCGACCGGGTGAATCCCGGTCAGGGTGACGGTGTGTCTGCGACACGTCCGGGCGCCCGGGCTCGGGCACATGTGCACTGGTCGCCCGCCCCGGTAGGCTGCTGACCCATGGCCACTCGCACGCCCGGGAACGCAGCACGTAAGACGAGTCCGGGAGCGTCCAAGAAGGCCGCGGCGAAGGCCCCGGGCAAGCCGCCCGCGAAGAAGGCGGCGGCGAAGAAGGCGGCCCCCGCGAAGAAGGCCGCGGCCAAGCAGGCCCCGCCCCCGCCGAAGCCGTCCAGGTCGGTGCTGATGGGCACGCTCAACGCCCTGGGCAGCCCGATCGCCGCGATCTTCCGGGGCTTCGGCGACGGGGCCAAGAACCTGCACCCGGCCCACCGCAAGGACGGCGTGGGCCTGCTGCTGTTCGGGCTCGCACTGGTGACCGCGGCCGGCACCTGGTTCAGCCCGCAGGGCTGGCTGGGCGAGGGCGCCACCGCCGTGGTCTCCGGGCTGTTCGGCCGGCTCGACGTGCTGGTGCCGTTCCTGCTGGCCGCGATGGCGATCCGGCTCTGGCGCCACCCGGAGCTGCCGGAGGCCAACGGCCGGATCATGATCGGGCTGAGCGCGCTGCTGGTCGGCGTCCTCGGCCTGGTCCACATCGGCTGCGGCGCGCCCATGATGGGCAGCGGCGCCTCCCGGATACGGGCGGCCGGCGGGATCATCGGCTGGGCCGTCTCCACCCCGATGATGGCCGCCGCCGGACCGGCGCTCGCCGTGCCGCTGCTCCTGCTGCTGGCCTTCTTCGGCCTGCTGGTGGTCACCGCCACCCCGATCAACCGGATCGGCGACCGGGTGCGCGGGGTCGGCATACGGCTCGGCGTGGTCGAGCCCGGGCCCGAGGACGAGCAGCTCTGGGGGCGCACGCCGGAGCGCGAGCTGTCCACCGACCCGCCGGAGGACGCCGACCCCGACGCGCTGCCGTTCACCGTGGACACCGGCAGTGACGACCCCTCGGACGAGGTGGCCGCCCGCCGGCGCCGCCGTCGGCGCAAGCAGACCGACGAGCCGGAGGACGCCGAGCGGATCTCCCTCGACAAGGAGCCGCTGGACCCGTACGCCACCCGCGACCTCGCCGCCGGCGCGGCCGCCGACCTGGACGGCGCGCTGGTCTACGGCGTGCCCGCCTCCTCCGCGGTGGCGGACATGATGCACCAGGTGCAGGACCGCACCGCCCCGCCGGAGGAGGCCGCCGTCCCGGCCGCCCGCAGCGGCGGGCCGGGCGCGCCCGAGGAGCACGGCGCGGCGCCGGTGCGGATGGAGCAGCTCCAGCTCGGCGAGGGCGTCACCTACGCGCTGCCCTCGCTCGACCTGCTGGAGCGCGGCGGCCCGGCCAAGGCCCGCAGCGCCCTCAACGACGAGGTGGTCGCCCAGCTCACCGGCACCTTCGCCGAGTTCAAGGTGGACGCCAAGGTCACCGGCTTCACCCGGGGCCCGACGGTCACCCGCTACGAGGTCGAGCTCGGCCCGGCCGTCAAGGTGGAGCGGATCACCGCGCTCGCCAAGAACATCGCGTACGCGGTGGCCAGCCCGGACGTGCGGATCATCAGCCCGATCCCGGGCAAGTCCGCGGTCGGCATCGAGATCCCCAACCGGGACCGCGAGATGGTCAACCTCGGCGACCTGCTGCGCTCGCGCACGGCCGCCGAGGACACGCACCCGATGGTCGTCGGCATGGGCAAGGACGTCGAGGGCCACACCGTGATGGCCAACCTCGCCAAGATGCCGCACATCCTGGTGGCCGGCGCGACCGGCGCCGGAAAGTCCTCCTGCATCAACTGCCTGATCACCTCGATCCTCGCCCGGGCCACGCCCGACGAGGTGCGGATGGTGCTGGTCGACCCCAAGCGGGTCGAGCTGACCGCGTACGAGGGCATCCCGCACCTGATCACGCCGATCATCACCAACCCCAAGAAGGCCGCCGAGGCCCTCCAGTGGGTGGTGCGCGAGATGGACATGCGCTACGACGACCTCGCGGCGTTCGGCTTCCGGCACGTGGACGACTTCAACGCCGCCGTGAAGGCCGGCAAGGTCACCCCGCCGCTGGGCAGCGAGCGCGAGCTGAGGCCGTACCCGTACCTGCTGGTGATCGTCGACGAGCTGGCCGACCTGATGATGGTCGCCCCGCGCGACGTCGAGGACTCGGTGGTCCGGATCACCCAGCTGGCCCGCGCGGCCGGCATCCACCTGGTGCTCGCCACCCAGCGGCCCTCGGTGGACGTGGTCACCGGCCTGATCAAGGCCAACGTGCCGTCCCGGCTGGCCTTCGCGACCTCCGCGATGGCCGACTCCCGGGTCATCCTGGACCAGCCCGGCGCGGAGAAGCTGATCGGCAAGGGCGACGCGCTCTTCCTGCCGATGGGCGCGAGCAAGCCGATCCGGATGCAGGGCGCGTTCGTCACCGAGGCGGAGATCGCCAGGGTGGTGGAGCACTGCAAGGACCAGCTGAGCGCCGTCTACCGGGACGACGTGATGGTCGGGGCCGGGCCGAAGAAGGAGATCGACGAGGAGATCGGCGACGACCTGGACCTGCTGGTCCAGGCGGCCGAGCTGGTGGTCTCCACCCAGTTCGGCTCCACCTCGATGCTCCAGCGCAAGCTCCGGGTCGGCTTCGCCAAGGCGGGCCGGCTGATGGACCTGATGGAGTCGCGCGGGATCGTCGGCCCGAGCGAGGGCTCCAAGGCCCGCGACGTGCTGGTGAAGCCGGAGGAGCTGGACGGGGTGCTGATCACCCTTCGGGGTTGACGGTCGGCCCCCGGGGCCGGCGGCCCGTGTCCTGACCGAGGTGTCACTCGTTCGGAGGAGGGTAGGCGCCGTGTGGGGAACCGAACGTCCGTACGCCGCGTCACACGGCGGAAAGCGACCGCCGGGCTCCCCCCGCACGGCTCCGCTGACGGTTCGTCAGCGCCGTGCCGGACCCCGGTCGGACCGGGCGCGCGCATTCGGCCCGTTCCGCTTGAGAAACGATCCGCCCGCGCCCCTAGACTGTTCCCCAGCAGGTGGCCATCCGCTCGAAAGGCGTGCCCCGTGACCATCGGCAAGTCCTCCGACCGCGAGAACGCCATGCCGTCCGTCGAGCCGACCGACGACGTGGTGCAGGCGGCCGATGCCCCGAGCATCGGCCGGGTGCTGTCCACCGCCCGGATCGACGCGGGGCTCACGGTGGACCAGGTGAGTACCGCCACCCGGGTGCGGGTGCCGATCGTCCATGCCATCGAGGAGGACGACTTCGCCCGCTGCGGCGGCGACTTCTACGCCCGAGGGAACATCCGGCTGATCGCCCGCGCGGTCGGCCTGGACGGCGAGGCGCTGGTCGCCCGGTACGACGCCGCGCACGGCGGCCCGCCCGCCGCCAGGCGCCCGGCGACCCAGCTGATCGACAGCGGCCCGATCAAGGTGCCCCGGCGCGGCCGGCCGAACTGGGCGGCCGCCATGGTCGCCGCGATCGTCGCCGTGGTCGCGCTGATCGGCTTCAACCTGGTCAGCGGCAAGGGCGGGCACGGCACCACCGGCTCGGCCAGCGCGCCGCTGCCCAGCGGCTCCGGCACCGGCTCGGTGGCCCCCGCCGCCACCCCCGCCGTCCAGCCGCCGGCGCCCGTGCCGAGCGCCGCCGCGATCGCCGCCGTCCCGGCCGACAAGGTCACCGTGAAGCTGGTCGCCGAGGGCACCAGCTGGGTCTCGGCGATGGACGGCAACGGCAAGTCGCTGTTCCAGAACAACATCGGCAACGGCCAGGACCAGACCTTCACCGACCCCAAGCAGATCAAGCTGGTGCTCGGCAACGGCGGGGCCGTGCACGCGTACGTCAACGGGAAGGACCTCGGCCTCCTGGGCAAGGACGGCCAGGTGGTGCACGTCACGTACACCCCCGGAGACCCGCAGGCGGGCTGACCACAGGGGCCGTCCGGCCCGCTGATGATCAGCTGATCCGAGGCGCGCGGCCTCCGGGGCGAACGGCACCGGAGCCCGCGCGTTAATCTTGGGCCTATGCCTGAACGCCGTACTGTCGCCCTTGTCACGCTCGGATGCGCCCGCAACGAGGTGGACTCCGAGGAACTCGCCGGGCGACTGGAGGCCGACGGCTGGTCGCTGGTCGACGACGCCTCCGAAGCGGACGTCGCCGTGGTCAACACCTGCGGCTTCGTCGAGGCCGCCAAGAAGGACTCGGTGGACGCCCTGCTGGAGGCCAACGACCTCAAGGGGCACGGCCGCACCCAGGCCGTCGTCGCGGTCGGCTGCATGGCCGAGCGGTACGGCAAGGAGCTCGCCGACGCCCTCCCCGAGGCGGACGGCGTCCTCGGCTTCGACGACTACGCGGACATCTCCGACCGCCTCCAGACCATCCTCTCCGGCGGCCACCACGCCCCGCACCTCCCGCGCGACCGCCGCAAGCTGCTGCCGATCAGCCCCGCCGAGCGGCAGAGCGCCGCCGAGACCGTCGCCCTGCCCGGCCACGGCACCGAGGCCGCCGCCGAGCCCATCGCCGACCTGCCCGACGGCCTCGCCCCGGCCTCCGGCCCGCGCACCCTGCGCAAGCGGCTGGACGACAGCCCGGTGGCCTCCGTCAAGCTCGCCTCCGGCTGCGACCGGCGCTGCTCCTTCTGCGCCATCCCGGCCTTCCGCGGCTCCTTCATCTCCCGCCGCCCCTCCGACGTGCTCAACGAGGCCCAGTGGCTGGCCGGGCAGGGCGTGCGCGAGATCGTCCTGGTGAGCGAGAACAACACCTCGTACGGCAAGGACCTCGGCGACATCCGGCTGCTGGAGACGTTGCTCGGCGAGATCTCCGCGATCGAGGGCGTCGAGCGGGTCCGGGTCTCCTACCTCCAGCCGGCCGAGATGCGCCCGGGCCTGGTCGACTCGATGACCGGTACCGCCGACGTGGTGCCCTACTTCGACCTGTCCTTCCAGCACTCGGCGCCCGCCGTGCTGCGCCGGATGCGCCGCTTCGGCTCCACCGACCAGTTCCTGGAGCTGCTGGGCACCATCCGCGGCAAGGCCCCGCAGGCCGGCGCCCGGTCCAACTTCATCGTCGGCTTCCCCGGCGAGACCGAGGAGGACTTCGCCGAGCTGGAGCGCTTCGTCACCCACGCCGGGCTGGACGCGATCGGCGTCTTCGGCTACTCGGACGAGGACGGCACCGAGGCCGCGACCTACGACGGCAAGCTCGCCGACGACGTGATCGCCGACCGGGTGGACCGGCTGAGCCGGCTGGCCGAGGAGATGACCGCCCAGCGGGCCGAGCAGCGGATCGGCACCGAGGTCGAGGTGCTGATCGAGTCGATCGAGGACGGCGTGGTCGAGGGCCGCTCCGCCCACCAGGCGCCGGAGACCGACGGCCTGACCACCCTGGAGGGCGTCGAGGCCCCCGCGGTCGGCCAGTTCTGGCGGGCCAAGGTGGTCGCCAGCGAGGGCGTCGACCTGATCGCCGAGGCGTTGGAGCAGGTGCGACTGCCCCGGACGTCGGGGGCCGAGGCCTCGGGAGCCGGGGAATGACCAAGGGGCCCGGCGCCCCGGCCGCGGCCCACCCGGGCAGACCGGTGGCCGCGGCGCCGTCGACCCCGGGGATCTGGAACATCGCCAACGTGCTCACGATGGTCCGGGTGCTGCTGGTGCCGGTCTTCGTGGCGCTGCTGTTCGCCGGCGGCGGGCACGACCCCAAGTGGCGCTCGGTCGCCTGGGCCTCGTTCGCGATCGCGATGATCACCGACCTGTTCGACGGTGAACTGGCCCGGCGCAAGGGCCTGGTCACCGACTTCGGGAAGATCGCCGACCCGATCGCCGACAAGGCGATCATGGGCTCGGCGCTGATCGGCCTCTCGCTGCTCGGCGACCTGCCCTGGTGGGTCACCGCGGTGATCCTGGCCCGCGAGCTCGGCATCACCCTGATGCGGTTCTGGGTGATCCGCTACGGGGTCATCCCGGCCAGCCGCGGCGGCAAGCTCAAGACGCTGACCCAGGGCACCGCGGTCGGCATGTACGTACTGGACCTGACCGGCTGGCTGGCCACCGGGCGGGCGGTCCTGATGGGGCTGGCGGTACTGCTGACCGTCGGCACCGCGCTGGACTACATCGGGCAGGCGCTGCGCCTGCGCCGCGAGGGACGGACCGCGGCGCGGGCCGGCCGCTGAGCGACGGGGGAACCGGGTGTCGGAGCGGGACGTGGCGGAGCACGGCGCGGCGGCGCGGGGCGTGCCGGTGCGGGACGCGGTGGCGCCGGACGCGGTGGCGCGGGACTTCGCACTGGCCGAGCGGGCGCACGCCGCGCTGCGGGCCGAGGGCGGCACGCTCGCCGTCGCCGAGTCGCTGACCGGGGGGCTGCTGGCCGCCGCGCTGGTGGACGTCCCCGGGGCGTCCGCGACCTTCCGGGGCTCGGTCACCGCGTACGCGACCGAGCTGAAGGCCTCGGTGCTCGGGGTGGACGAGGGCCTGCTGGACGTGTACGGGCCGGTCCACCCGGTGGTGGCCCGACAGATGGCCGAGGGCGTGCGCGCACTGCTGGGGGCCACGTACGGGCTCGCGACGACCGGGGTGGCCGGGCCGGACCCCCAGGACGGGCAGCCGGTGGGCACCGTACACCTGGCCGTCGCCGGCCCGGGGGGAACTCTGGTCAGTTCTCCCCTGCTGTCGGGCGGTCGTGCCACAATCCGTCACGAAGCGGTGACCGCCGCGCTGGAGCTGCTGGTCGGTCGGTTCGCACGGTAGGCCGGTTCGTACGGCCGGCCGGTTTCGCGCGACCGGGGCCCGTGGGGAGGGCCTCCACCGACCGGGATCGCCGGGCGGGCGCGCGGGTATGGGACAGCGGGAGGATCGTGTTACATCCAACACCCTGGTTGGGCAGAAACCAGGTGGCGAACGAGTTGCGTGACGGTGGCCGGGTGGGTCGCTACGGGTACCACGAGGGGCCCGCGAACCCGGGTGCGACACCGGAACAAGGAGGGGGACGGCCTTGCAGCCCAGAGTGAACACGACCAGGGTCCCCGCACGCGAAGCGGGCAAGGCGGTACGGTGGGGTCGTGACATCTCGATCCGCAGTCCGAGGAGGGAGGCACCGATGATCCTGCTTCGTCGCCTACTGGGCGATGTACTGCGTCGGCAGCGCCAGCGCCAGGGCCGCACACTCCGCGAGGTGTCGGCGGCAGCCAGGGTTTCGCTCGGATACCTCTCCGAGGTCGAGCGGGGACAGAAGGAGGCCTCCTCGGAGCTGCTCTCCGCCATCTGCGACGCACTCGACGTCCGGATGTCCGAGGTCATGCGCGAGGTCAGCGACGAACTGTCGCTCGCTGAACTTGCGGCGATGGCCACCCTCTCCGAAGGTGATCTGCTGAGGCCGGTACTCGAACCGGTTCCGCTGCCCGCCCCCGGCACCGACCGGGCGAACATGTCGCCCAAGGCCGCCGCGATGGACGTGGTCGCCGCCTGATCCCGGCCTCGACTCCCGGGCGCCCCTGCCCGGGGCGAGCGAAGGGAGGGCGGTCGTGCGAACAGACGCGCAGACGCGCCCGATGGCCCGAATACGGGCCCGGGCGCGGCTGTTCCTCCGGGTACGGCGTCCGGTGCGGTGGGTGCTGGCGGCCTCGGCGGCCGGGCTCGCCTGGTGGCTCCTGGTGGTCCGGGGACAGCTGACCGACGGTGCGGCGCTGGGGCTGCTCGTGGCCGGCGGCTGGGGACTCGGTCTCATTCCGGTCCACGCCGACTGGAACGCGACCGGACCGGCCCGGCGCCCGCGCGCGGAGCCGGCGGGACCGGTGGAGGTACAGCCACCGCCGATCGGGTGATGGACGTGGCCGGAGGCCGCGGGGTCGACGACCCCGCGGCCTCCGGCGTCCTACGGGTGCCGCCGTGGTTCAGGGGCGCAGGCGCAGGCCGCGCGGGGTGGCGTGGAAGCCCGCCTCCTCCAGCGCGCGGCCGAGGGCCGAGCCCAGGGCGGGCTCGCCGTTGGCCCGTTCGACCGTGACGCTGCCGAGCGCGCCCTCCCGGACGGCGGCCGCGAGCGCCCCGGCCGCCAGTGCCCGGGTGGCCTCGTCCTCCGGCCAGGCCAGCAGGGACTTGCCGCCGCGCTCGACGTACAGCGCCGGCTCGCCGTCCACCAGGACCACCAGGGCGCCCGCCTTGCGGCCCGGGCGGTGGGCGGTGGGCTCCTTGCCGTCGGGGGCCGCCGGCGGGTCGGGCCAGGGCAGCGCCGCGCCGTAGGCGTTGGCCGGATCGGCGGCGGCCAGCACCAGCGTCTGCGGCGGCTCGCCCGCCGGGGCGGCCGGCCACTCGGCCGCCCGGGCCCGCTCCAACCGGCGGTTCACCGAGCGCAGCCGGTCGGCCGCGCCCTCCATGGCGAACTGGGCGCCGCCCAGGCCCTCGACGAAGTAGCCCCGGCGGGCCCGGCCGCGCTCCTCCATCGCGGCGAGCACCCGGTAGACCCCGGCGAAGCCGCCGGGCACCCGTTCGGCCGCCACCGCGCCCCGGGTGAGCAGGCCGTGGCGGTCCAGCAGGTTCTGTGCCTGGGCGGTGGCCCGGACCGTCGGGTCGGCGGCGAAGGCGGGCAGCAGCGACCAGCGGCCGGCCACCGTCGGCGGGCCGCTGCGCAGGGCGCCGCCGACCCGGCCGAAGGCGCGGCCGGCCCCGCCGTAGCGGCCGCGCGGGGTGGACCGGGGCGCGCGGTGGGCGGTGGCGCCCGCCGTCCGGCCGGAGCCGAGCAGGGCGCGCAGCGGGGCGAGGGTGTCGTTGGTGACGAAACCGGCCCAGACCAGGTCCCAGAGCGCCTCGACGACCTCCGGCTCGGCGGTCTCCTCCGGGAGCTGCTGGACGAGTTGGCGGAAGAACAGGCCGTAGCCGCCGGCCAGCGCGGACAGCAGCGCGCTGTGCACCGGGGTGAGCGCGGGCGGGACGGGCTCGGGGCGCAGCAGGTGGGCGTTCTCGGCGAGGTGCAGGCTGAGCCAGCCGTCCTTGCCGGGCAGGGCGCCGGCCCCGCACCAGCCGATCTCGCCGGCCGCCATCAGCTCGTCCAGCAGGCCGGGGGAGTAGTCGGTGAGCCGGGCCGGGAGGATCAGCTTCTCCAGCGCGGAGGCGGGCAGGGCGGTGCCCTGGAGCTGCTCGACCACCCGCAGCAGGCCGTCCGGGCCGCGCAGCCGGTGGCCGGCCAGGTGCTGCCACTGCGGCAGGAAGGCGGCCAGGGCGCGCGGCGGGACCGGCTCGACCTCGTGGCGCAGGGCGGCGAGCGAGCGGCGGCGCAGCCGGCGCAGCACCTCGGCGTCGCACCACTCGGGGGCGGTGTGCCACTCGGGGTCGGTCTGGCTCCCGGCGGGCCTGAAGTGGCCCTGGACCAGGCGGCCGGCGGCGGTCAGGCGGTGCAGGGTGCCGGTGACCACGGCGGTGCCGAGGCCGTAGCGGGCGGCGGCCTCGGCGGCGGTGAACGGGCCGTGGGTGCGGGCGTGGCGGGCGATCAGATCGCCCAGCGGGTCCTTGACCGGCTCGGTGAAGGCCTCCGGGACGCCGACCGGCAGCGGGGTGCCCAGCGCGTCGCGCAGCCGTCCGGCGTCCTCGATCGCGGCCCAGCGGCGCTCGCCGGCGATCCGGACCTGGATCACCCGGCGGGCGGCCTCCAGCTCCAGGGCCCAGAGCGGCTCGGCGCCGCGGACGGTCAACTCGGCCTCGGAGAGCGGGCCGAGCAGGCGCAGGGCGTCGGCGACGCCCTCGGCGTCCTTGAGCCGGCGCTCGGGGGTGAGGCGTTGGAGCTCGGCCTCCAGTTCGGCGAGCACCCGCGGGTCGAGCAGCTCGCTCAGCTCGGCCTGGCCGAGGAGTTCGGACAGCAGCCGGGAGTCGAGCGAGAGGGCGGCGGCGCGGCGCTCGGCGAGCGGGGAGTCGCCCTCGTAGAGGAACTGGGCGACGTAGCCGAACAGCAGCGAGCGGGCGAAGGGCGAGGGCTCGGGGGTGGTGACCTCGACCAGGCGGACGGCGCGGGACTCCAGATCGCCCATCAGCTCGACCAGGCCGGGGACGTCGAAGACGTCCTGCAGGCACTCCCGGACGGCCTCCAGGACGATCGGGAACGAGCCGTACTCGGAGGCGACTTCGAGCAGTTGGGCGGCGCGCTGGCGCTGCTGCCAGAGCGGGGTGCGGCGGCCGGGGCTGCGGCGGGGGAGCAGCAGGGCGCGGCCGGCGCACTCCCGGAAGCGGGAGGCGAACAGGGCGGAGCCGCCGACCTGGTCGGTGACCAGCTGCTCGATCTCGCTTGGGTCGAACAGGGTGGCGTCGGCGCCGACCGGGGCCTCGTCCTGGTCCGACTGCGCCGAGGGGCTGCCGAAGTCGAAGTCGAGGCTCAGCAGGTCGGCGTCGGGCAGGCGCAGCACGATGCCGTCGTCGGCGTGCATGACCTGCGGGTCCAGGCCGTGCTGCTCGCGCAGGCGGGCGCCGAGGGCGAGCGCCCAGGGGGCGTGGACCTGGGCGCCGAAGGGGGAGTGGACGACGATCCGCCAGTCGCCGAGCTCGTCCCGGAAGCGTTCGACCACGATGGTGCGGTCGTCGGGGAGGTGGCCGCAGGCGGCGCGCTGCTCGGCCAGGTAGTCCAGCAGGTTGGCCGCCGCCCAGTCGTCCAGGCCGGCCCGCTTGAGGCGCTCGGTGGCGGCCTCGGGTGGCAGGGCGCCCAGTTCGCGGGTGAAGGCGCCGAGGGCGCGGCCGAGTTCGAGCGGGCGGCCGAGCGTGTCGCCCTTCCAGAACGGGAGCCGGCCGGGGACGCCGGGGGCGGGGGTGACCAGCACCTTGTCGTGGGTGATCTCCTCGATCCGCCAGGAGGTGGTGCCGAGGGTGAACACGTCGCCGACGCGGGACTCGTAGACCATCTCCTCGTCGAGCTCGCCCACCCGTCGCCCACCACCACCCTTCTTCTCGGGGTCCGAGCCCGCGATGAAGACGCCGAACAGGCCGCGGTCGGGGATGGTGCCGCCGGAGGTGACGGCCAGCCGCTGGGCGCCGGGGCGGCCGGTCACGGTGCCGGCCACCCGGTCCCACACCAGGCGGGGGCGCAGCTCGGCGAAGGCGTCCGAGGGGTAGCGGCCGGCCAGCATGTCGAGCACGGCGTCGAAGGCGGACTGCGGGAGGGTCGCGAAGGGCGCGGCGCGGCGGACCACGGCGAGCAGGTCGTCCACCGGCCAGGTGTCCAGGGCCGTCATCGCGACCAGCTGCTGGGCGAGCACGTCCAGCGGGTTGCGCGGAATGCGCAGCGCCTCGATCCGGCCGGCCCGCATCCGCTCGGTGACCACGGCGGACTGGACGAGGTCTCCCCGGTACTTGGGGAAGAAGACGCCGGTGGAGACGGCGCCGACCTGGTGGCCGGCCCGGCCGACCCGCTGCAGGCCGGAGGCGACCGAGGGCGGGGACTCGACCTGGACGACCAGTTCGACGGCGCCCATGTCGATGCCCAGCTCCAGGCTGGAGGTGGCGACCACGGCGGGCAGCCGGCCGGCCTTCAACTCCTCCTCGACGAGCGACCGTTGCTCCTTGGAGACGGAGCCGTGGTGGGCCCGGGCGATGACCGGGGGCGCGCCCTTGGCCGCGCCCGAGCCGCCCATCAGCTCGGCCGGGGCGTGCGCCTCGGGGACGGCGGTGCCGGTGGCGCGCTCGTAGGCGATCTCGTTCAGCCGGTTGCACAGCCGCTCGGCCAGCCGGCGGGAGTTGGCGAAGACGATGGTCGAGCGGTGCGCCTCGACCAGGTCGACGATCCGCTCCTCGACGTGCGGCCAGATCGACGCCTGCCGCTGCGGGTCGGTGCCGGCGGCGCCGCCGGTGGCCGGGGCGGCGGGCAGGTCGTCCAGGTCGGGGACGGGGACGACCACCGAGAGGTCGAACTCCTTGGCGGCGGCGGGCTGGACCACGGCGGCGCCGCGCCGCGGGCTCAGGAAGCGGGCCACCTCCTCGACCGGGCGGACCGTCGCGGACAGGCCGATCCGGCGGGCCGGACGGTCCAGCAGTTCGTCCAGCCGTTCCAGGCTGAGCGCGAGGTGCGCGCCGCGCTTGGTGCCGGCGACCGCGTGCACCTCGTCCAGGATCACCGTGTCCACGCCGCGCAGGGCCTCCCGGGAGGCGGAGGTGAGCAGCAGGAACAGCGACTCGGGGGTGGTGATCAGGATGTCCGGCGGGTGGGTCGCGAAGCGGCGGCGGTCGGCGGCCGGGGTGTCGCCGGAGCGGATGGCGACCTGGACCTCGGGCTCGGGCAGGCCGAGTCGGACGGCGGCCTGGCGCAGGCCGGCCAGGGGGGCGCGCAGGTTCCGTTCGACGTCCACCGCGAGGGCCTTGAGCGGTGAGACGTACAGGACCCGGCAGCGGTGCCTCGGCTCGGCGGGGGGAGGGGTGCTGCTGAGCCGGTCGAGGGCGGAGAGGAAGGCGGCCAGCGTCTTGCCGGAGCCGGTGGGGGCGACCACCAGGACGTCCGTCCCCCGCTGGATGGCCTGCCAGGCCTCGGCCTGCGCGGCGGTGGGGGCGGAGAAGGCACCGGTGAACCAGGCCCGGGTGGCCGGGGCGAAGCCGGCCAGGGGGTCGTCGGCGGGCGGGGTCGGGTGCTGGGGCGCCATGCCCCCATGGTGCCGGGTGGGACCGACAAGCGGGGGTGGGCGGGAGGTTCGGAGGAGGGGTGCAAGCCGGGGAGCAGAAACCACAATCCGCTCATATGGTGAGGAATCGGATGAGTGATCCACCCGTGACCCACCGGACCGACGAGCGGAGACCGTGCGATGGCGCAGGCGCACCCGTCGGGCGGGCCCGCCCGACGCCGTCGGGTCCGCGGGCCCGCCCGGGCGCTGCTTGCGATGCTGCTGATGGCGCTCGTGGTGGGCGGCGCCGTCCCGTCTGTGTCCGGGGCGGGGCGGGCGTACCTCAGCTACCTGGTGCTGGCCGAGGGCGAGGACGCCGCCGGCGCCGCCCGGGCCGGGGCGGAGAGCCGGGCGGCGGGCGGGCAGGTGGTCCAGGAGTACCCGCAGATCGGGGCCGTGCTGGTGTACGCGACCGGCCCGTTCGCCGACCGGGTGCGGGCCCGGCCCGGGATCGCCGCCGTCGGGGCGACCAGGACCGCGCCGGTGGTCGCGCCGCCGCGGGCGGTGACGGGGGCGGGGGACTTCACGGCGGGGGCCGGGGCCGGTGGCCGGGCGGGCGGCGACCGGATGGACGGGGAGACCGTCACGGTGCCCGACCCGGGGGAGGCGGGCGCCTGGAACCTCGCCATGCTCGGCGGTGCCGCCCGCGGGGCGGCGGACGCCTCGGCGGTCTCCGGCGGTGCCGCACCGAGCGCCGACGCGCTGCGCGGGGTGCTGGTCGCGGTGCTGGACTCCGGGGTCGACGACACCCACCCGGACCTGCGGGCCGCCGTCGACCCGAAGGCCTCCGCCTCCTGCGCGGACGGCCGGCCCGACGCCCGCACCGGCGCCTGGCGGCCCGACCCCGGGGTGGTCGAGAGCGGCCACGGCACGCACGTCGCCGGGATCGTCGGCGCCACCCGGGACGGCCACGGCGTCACCGGGGTGGCGCCCGGGGTGCGGATCGCCGCCGTCCGGCTGCTCGGGCCGCTCGGGCAGTACTACGCGGAGAACATCGTCTGCGGCATGCTCTGGGCCGCCGACCACGGGGCGAAGGCGGTCAACAACAGCTACTTCGCCGACCCGTGGAAGTACAACTGCCCCGGGGACGCGGACCAGGCCGCGCTGATCGCGGCCGTCGGGCGGGCCGCCGGGTACGCCCGTCGGGCGGGGGCGGTGGTGGTCGCCTCGGCGGGCAACGACGGGCAGGACCTCGGCGCCTCGCGGACCGACGAGCGGAGCCCCAACGACCGGGTCTCGGGGCCGGCGCCCCTGCGTCACCTGGGCACGGAGTGCGTACGGCTGCCCGGTGAGCTGCCCGGGGTGGTCACCGTCACGGCGGTGAACCGGGACGGGCACCCGGCGGCCTACTCCAACTACGGGCGCGGACGGGTCTCGCTGGCCGCGCCCGGCGGCGACCCGGACGGCGGGCCGCAGGGGGCGGTCGTCTCCGACTGGCCGGACGGGCGGTACGCGGCGCTGGCGGGGACCTCGATGGCGGCCGCGCACGTGACCGGGGCGGTGGCGGTGGCGGCGGCCCTGCACCCGGAGCTGGGGGCGGACGGGTTGGCCGCGCTGCTGGCCGGGGCGGCGGCGCCGGGGTGCCCCCCGGGGCTCCTGGGCTGCGGGGAACGGCAGTACTTCGGGGCGGGGCTGCTGGTGCTGCCCCGGTGACGGGGGCGCGGGCCGCGCCCCGCGCGCCCGTCGGGTGGTGGGGCGGGGAAAAGCAGGTGACGGGGCGGTGGGACGGGGGTGAGGATCGGGGCATGGGTGATTCGGGTGCGGCCGTGTTCCTGACGACCGAGCGGCTGGTGCTGCGGCGCTTCACGACGGCGGACGCGGACCGGCTCGTGGAGCTGGACGGGGACCCTGCGGTGATGCGCTTCCTCACCGGGGGGAAGCCGAGTCCGCGGGAGTGGGTCGAGGGGGAGCTGCTGCCGCGCTACCTGGAGCACTACCGGCGCTACGGCGACCTCGGCTGGTGGGCGGCCGAGGAGCGGGCGGGCGGGGCGTTCCTGGGGTGGTTCGAGTTCCGGCCGACGCGGGAGGGGGAGCGCGGGGAGGTCGAGCTCGGGTACCGCTTGCGGCAGGCCGCGTGGGGGCGCGGCTATGCGACGGAGGGGGCGCGGGCTCTGGTCCGGCTCGGGTTCGCGGAGCTGGGGGTGGAGCGGGTGGTGGCGTACACCATGGAGGTGAACGCGGGCTCGCGGCGGGTGATGGAGAAGAGCGGGCTGTCGTACGTCCGCACGTTCCACGAGGACTACCCGGAGAAGATCCCGGGCAGCGAGCACGGCGAGGTCGAGTACGCGCTGACGGCCGGGGAGTGGCGGGCCCGGTCCGGGATACTTGGGGCATGAGGCTGACGGAGTTCTGGCGACGGATGTACGCGCACTTCGGGGAGGCGTACGCGGAGTCGTTCGCGACCGACCACGTGATGAGCGAGCTGGGCGGGCGGACGGTGCGGCAGGCGCTGGAGGCGGGCTGGGAGGCCAAGGAGGTCTGGCGGGTGGTCTGCGACACCCAGGGCGTCTCCGGGGTGCTGCGCTGACTGCCGGCCCCTCGGGGGCATGGGACAGACTGTTCGGGTGACAAATAGCGCGGAACAGAAGAATTCGGACCGGGACGCCGAGGGCGCTCCGGCGGGTGGGGGTCTGTGGGGCGGCGGGATGCCGCGTTGGCTGCCGCGGGCGATGGTGCTGTTCCTGGTGCTGGTGGGGGCCTTCCAGTTCGCGGACTGGGCGTTCCGGCAGCTGATCGACCTGTTCGTGATGCTGCTGGTGTCGTTCTTCCTGTCGCTGGCGCTGGAGCCGGCCGTGGACCGGATGGCCGCGCGGGGGGTGCGCCGGGGGGTCGGGACCTTCCTGGTGTTCGTGGCGGTCGGGGTCGCGGTGGTGGGCTTCCTCGCCGCGCTCGGCACGCTGCTGGTCGACCAGGTGGCGAAGCTCGCGGGGGACCTGCCGCACCTGGTCGACAACCTGATCGACTGGATCAACCGGACCTTCCACCAGGACCTCTCGCTGGGCGAGTTGCAGAATCGGTTGCTCAAGGATTCCGGCACCATCGAGACCTACGTCCAGCAGGCCGCCGACAACGCCTGGGGCGTCTCGTCCACCGTGATCGGCGGGCTCTTCAAGGCCTTCACGGTCGGGCTGTTCACCTTCTACTTCACCGCCGAGGGCCCGCGGGTGCGCCGGACGGTCTGTTCGATGCTGCCGCCCGCCAAGCAGGCCGAGGTGCTGCGGGCCTGGGAGATCGCGCTCGCCAAGACCGGCGGCTACCTGTACTCCCGGGCGCTGCTCGCGGTGGTGTCGGCCGCCGGGCACTGGGTGATGTTCGAACTGCTCGGCCTGCCGTACGCGGCGGCGCTGGCGGTCTGGGTCGGCGTCATGTCGCAGTTCGTGCCGACCCTCGGGACCTACCTGGCCGGGACGCTGCCGGTGCTGGTGGCGCTGACGGTGAAGCCCGTGGACGCGCTCTGGGTGCTGGTCTTCGTCGTGGTGTACCAGCAGATCGAGAACTACCTGCTGCAGCCGAGGATCACCGCGCGGACGGTGGACGTGCACCCGGCGGTGGCCTTCGGCTCGGTGATCGCGGGCGCGGCGCTGCTCGGCGCGGTCGGCGCGGTGATCGCGATCCCGGCGGCGGCGACGCTCCAGGGCTTCGTGGGGACGTACGTACGGCGGTACGAGGTGGCCACCGACCCGCGGATCGACCGGGGCGAGCAGCGGCGGGCCCGGCGGGAGCTGCGCCGGGAGGCGGCCCGGCGGCTGCGCCGGATGGTCGGCGGGGACGGGGCGAGGCGCGGGGAGTGACCCGGGGCGCCGCTCCCGGGGTGTCCCCGGGGGCGGCGGGGCCCGGACGTGCGACGCTTGAATCGAACAGATGTTCTTTGTACTCTCCGGCGTGGAGTTTTCCACAGGCGGAGCCCGGCCGGGCCCGTTTGTCAGTGGGACGCGCTAGCGTCGAGGACGATGAAGCGCACAGCACAGAACCCGAGGGAAAAAGCCATGGCAGGTACGGATCGCGAGAAGGCCCTTGAGACCGCGCTCGCCCAGATCGAGCGGCAGTTCGGCAAGGGCTCGGTGATGCGCCTCGGCGAGAAGGCCAACGAGCCGGTCGAGGTGATCTCCACCGGGTCCACCGCCCTGGACGTCGCCCTCGGGGTCGGCGGCATCCCGCGTGGCCGCGTGGTCGAGATCTACGGCCCCGAGTCCTCCGGCAAGACCACCCTGACCCTGCACCTGGCCGCCAACGCCCAGAAGGCCGGCGGCACGGTCGCGTTCGTCGACGCGGAGCACGCGCTCGACCCGGAGTACGCCAAGAAGCTCGGCGTGGACACCGACGCCCTGCTGGTCAGCCAGCCGGACACCGGTGAGCAGGCGCTGGAGATCACCGACATGCTGATCCGCTCCGGCGCGATCGACCTGGTGATCATCGACTCGGTCGCGGCGCTCGTGCCGCGCGCCGAGATCGAGGGCGAGATGGGCGACTCGCACGTCGGTCTGCAGGCCCGGCTGATGAGCCAGGCGCTGCGCAAGATCGCCGGTGCGCTGAACCAGTCGAACACCACCGCGATCTTCATCAACCAGCTGCGCGAGAAGATCGGCGTGATGTTCGGCTCGCCGGAGACCACGACCGGTGGCCGGGCGCTGAAGTTCTACGCCTCGGTCCGCCTCGACATCCGCCGGATCGAGACCCTGAAGGACGGCACCGAGGCGGTCGGCAACCGCACCCGCGTCAAGGTGGTCAAGAACAAGGTCGCCGCGCCGTTCAAGCAGGCCGAGTTCGACATCCTCTACGGCGTGGGCATCAGCCGCGAGGGCGGCCTGATCGACATGGGCGTGGAGCACGGCTTCATCCGCAAGTCGGGCGCCTGGTACACCTACGAGGGCGACCAGCTCGGCCAGGGCAAGGAGAACGCCCGCAACTTCCTGCGGGACAACCCGCAGCTCGCCGACGAGATCGAGCGGAAGATCAAGGGCAAGCTCGGCATCGGCCCGAAGGTGGAGGAGCCGGCCGAGGAGAGTGCCGAGGCCGCCGCCGACGGCGCGGCCAAGCCGATCACCGCGACCGCCACCAAGACGGCCGCGGCGAAGAAGACGGCGGCGGCCAAGGCCTGAGCCGTTGACGCAGTACGACACGGTGGGCGGCGGCCCGGCGGGCCCGGAGGACGACGACTACGGGCCGCCGGACTGGTTCGCCGCGGTCGCGGAGGAGGACGAGCACGGGCCGCCGGACTGGTTCGCAGCCGTCGCGGAGGAGCCCGAGCCGGTGGCCGCGAAGCCCCGGGCCTCGCGCTCCCGGCGCGGCCGTCCGTCCACCGCGCAGTGGGCATCCGGCGCCGAGCCGGAGTTCGACCTGGCTCCGACCCGGGCGGTGCGCGGCGCGGCGCCCGGGCCGGAGCCGGCGGAAACCCCGGTCGAGGCGCTCGGCCTGGTCTCCGCCTCCGAGCTGCCCACCGGCCGCCGGCGGCGGCGCTCGGCCCTGGAGGCCGAGCAAACCGAAGCGGCCGGGCCCGCTTCGACACCGACGGCCGTGGAGAGCGGCCGCGGCGGCGGCGAGGCGGCCGGTCACGGGGGTGTGGCCGCCTTGGCCTCCCGTCGCGACGGGCGCCGGGGCCGCTCCGGCACCGGGCTGCCCGGGGAGGAGGGCTCCGGCCGTACCTCCCGGAAGCAGGCCGAGGAGTCGGCCGACCCGGAGACCCGCGCCCGGGACATCTGCCTGCGGCTGCTGACCGGCGCCGCCAAGACCCGCAAGCAGCTCGCCGACGCCCTGCGCAAGCGGGAGATCCCGGAGGAGGCCGCCGACGCGGTGCTCACCCGGCTCGAAGAGGTCGGGCTGATCGACGACGCGGCCTTCGCCGCGGCCTGGGTGGAGTCCCGGCACGCCGTCCGGGGCCTGTCCCGGCGGGCGCTGGCCCAGGAGCTGCGCACCAAGGGCGTCGCCGCGGACCTGGTCGAGCAGGCCGTCGCCCAGCTCGACCACGACGACGAGACGGACGCGGCCCGGGCGCTGGTCGAGCGCAAGCTGCGGTCCACCCGGGGGCTGGACACCCAGGTGCGCACCCGGCGGCTGGTCGGGATGCTGGCCCGGCGCGGCTACTCCGAAGGACTGGCGTTCCGGGTGGTGCGCAGCGCGCTGGAAGAGGAGTGGAGTGAACCGTCGGGTCGGGAGTAGTGGCAGTTCTGTAGGTGTCTTGGAGTGGACCAGGTCAACTCTTGACCCTCCCGTGACCCCCACCTAGCCTCGCCTTCAGTGCCCGGGGCGCCTCCGGACGGCGGCGCGCGCGGCGACGGGGGAGTGGGCGGGAATGGGGATCTCGGCGGGCACCGGCCCGGGCGGCTCACTGGTGCCGGTCGCCGGATCGGCCGTGCTCCTGCTGCTGGTGGTCGTGGCCGCCGCCGGGCTGGCGATCAGGCGGCTCCGGGCGGCCCGGCGCGGCGCGCTGGCCGAGGCCGAGCAGGCCCGCCGGTGGGCCGAGGAGCAGTCCGCCCGGCAGCGGACCGAACTGGCCCGCCGCGAGGAGGACATGGCCGAGGAGCTGCGCAGGCTGCGCCGCCGGGAGGACGAACTGGCCGAGCGCTCCGCCGAGTTGGAGCAGTCCCGGGGCGAGGCCGAGGCGCTGGTCGCCCGGCGGGCGGCGGCGTTGGAGCGGGCCGCCGGGCTCTCCGCCGAGCAGGCCCGCGCCGAACTCCTGCGGGAGGCCGAGGACTCGGCCCGGCGGGAGGCCGCGGTCACCGTCCGGGAGATCGAGCGCGAGGCCCGGGAGGAGGGCGAGCGCCGGGCCCGGGACATCGTCGCCGGGGCGGTCCAGCGGCTGGCGACGGAGCAGACCGCGGAGAGCGCCGTCACCGTCCTGCGGCTGCCGAACGAGGACATGAAGGGCCGGATCATCGGCCGCGAGGGCCGCAACATCCGCGCGTTCGAGGCGGTCACCGGCGTGAACCTGATCGTCGACGACACCCCCGAGTCGGTGCAGCTGTCCTGCTTCGACCCGGTCCGCCGGGAGACCGCCCGGCTCACCCTGGAGCAGTTGGTCGAGGACGGGCGGATCCACCCGACCCGGATCGAGAGCCTGTACGAGCGCAGCCGCGAGGAGGTCGGGCAGAGCTGCGTCCGGGCCGGCGAGGACGCCCTGCTGGAGGCCCGGGTCGACGGGGTGCACCCCGAACTCGTCCGCACCCTGGGCTCGTTGCGCTACCGGGCGTCGTACGGGCAGAACGTGCTCGGGCACCTGCTGGAGTCCGCGCACCTGGCCGGGATGATGGCCGCCGAGCTCGGGGTGGACCCGGAGCCGGTGCGGCGCGCGGCGCTGCTGCACGACATCGGCAAGGCGCTCACCCACGAGTCGGAGGGCAGCCACGCCGCGGTCGGCGCGGAGCTCGCCCGGCGGTACGGCGAGTCCGCCGAGGTGGTGCACGCGATCGCCGCCCACCACAACGAGGTCGATCCGCGCACCGTGACGGCCGTGCTGACCCAGGCCGCGGACGGCTGCTCGGGCGGCCGGCCGGGTGCGCGCAAGGAGTCGCTGGAGCTGTACGTCCGGCGGCTGGCGCGGCTGGAGGAGATCGCGCGTTCGCACGAGGGCGTGGCCGAGGTGTTCGCGATGCAGGCGGGCCGCGAGGTGCGGGTGATGGTCCGTCCGGACGCGGTGGACGACCTCGGTGCGGAGCTGATCGCCCGTGAGGTCGCCCGCCAGGTCTCCACCGAGCTGACGTACCCGGGCCAGATCCGGGTGACGGTGGTCCGCGAGAGCCGGGCCACGGCGGTGGCCGGCTGAGACCGTGGCCCGCCGCGGCCCGGAGGCCTCAGCTCGGGGAGTCCACCTGCTGGGGCGAGGGCTGCTCGGCCGGGTCGGGCGCCGGGCCGAGCGTGGCCGGGCCGCCGCGGGCGCGGTCGGCGAGGGCGAGCAGGTCCTCGGCGACGGCCCCCTGGGTGGTGCCGACCAGGTGGCCGTCCGGGCGGATCAGCAGGACGGTGTGCGGCCCGGCGCCCGGGTAGTCCTCGGTGACCAGCACCTCGGCGGGGACGGGCAGCGCGGCGGCGACCTCGGCGAGGCGGGGCATCAGGCCGGCGCCGAGCCAGTGCTCGGAGGACCAGACGGCGGTGCCGGGGGCGACCAGCAGCAGCAGGAAGGTGGTGCCGAGCCGGGCGTGCAGGTGGTCGGGGGTGCCGTCGTCGGCGAGCACCGGCAGGTCCGGGACGAGTACGCCGGGGGCGGTGGCGGGCAGCAGCTCGCTGAGCGAGGTGGTGCCGCGCGCGCCGCGCTGCACCGGGACCCGGGCCGGGACGCCGGAGGGCGCCGCCGGGTAGGCGGGCGCGCCGCCGAACCGGCCGGTGCCGAGCTGGCCGTCGGCGAGCAGCGGGGCGTGCTTGCGGAAGCCGCCGACCAGCAGCGAGCGCCGGGTCTGCTGCCAGCCGCGCAGCGGGCGCAGCAGCGGCATGGACTGGTCGACCGCGCGCAGCCGGGCGCCGACCGCCCCGCGCCGCTCGGCCTCGTAGCCGTCCAGCAGGGAGCCGCCGGGCTGCGGGCCGCCGGAGTGGAGGTGCCAGGCGAGGGCGAGCCGCCAGGCGAGGTTGTCGGCGTCGCGCAGCCCGTCCGCGAGGTTCTGCATGCCCAGCGCGCCGTGCAGGTGGGCGGCGTCGCCGGCCAGGAAGCAGCGGCCGCTGCGGAAGCGGGCGGCGAGCCGCTGCTGGGCGGTGTGGTCGGCGGCGGCCAGCAGTTCGAAGCGGGGCAGTTCGCCGCACCAGCCGGTGAGGGTGGAGGTGACCCGGGTGAGCAGGGTGTCGCCGGTGACGATGCCGGGCCAGGTGGCGTGCGGGTCGACGGTCTCGGTGGCGGCGGGGCGGCCGGGGGGCAGCCGCCAGTCGAGCCGCCAGACGCCGTCCGGCAGCGGACGGGCGGAGGCCTCGCGGTCGCCCCGCCACGGGGGCTCGCGGTGCAGCCGGGCGCCGTCGAAGGGCAGGTCGACCCGGACGGTGGCGATGGCGTTGCGGTCGACCGCCGGGCGGCCGGGGAAGCGGATCTTCAGGAGCTTGCGGACGGTGGATCTGGCGCCGTCGCAGCCGACCAGGTGGCTGCCGCGCCACCAGGTGGCGGAGCCGTCCTGGGTGCCCGTGGTGCGGAGGCTGACGCCGTCCCGGTCCTGTTCGAGTTCGACGACCCGGTTGAGCGGGACCAGCCTGATCAGCGGGGTGCCGGTCAGGGCGTCGCGCAGCCCGCGCTGGAGGCGGTGCTGGGGCAGGTGGTAGGTGGGCGAGTCGGTGAGGTCGATCCGCAGCACCTCCTGGCGGCGGCGCCAGACGGCGAAGGAGTCCCACAGCGCGGAGTCCGAGACGGCCCGCGGGTAGCCGATCCGGGTCAGGAAGGCGGCGGTGTCGGCGCCGAGGACGAGGCTGCGCGGGCCTTCCGGGCAGAGGCCGGAGCCCTCGTCCAGGACGATGGTGGGGACCTCGTGCCGGGCCAGGGCGAGGGCCAGGGCCAGACCGACCGGTCCGGCCCCGACCACGATCACCGGGTCCATGAGGGAACCTCCGGGCACGAACCGGCCGATCGGCCGGCGTCAGTTACCGCTGCCGCATATGCCGCGTGGATGCTCCCGGGAGGTGTCACGAAGAGCAATGCAACAGTTCGCCTGCGTGTCCGTCAAGCAGAAGCTGAAGTGCGCCGGTTCGCGCCGCGACGGCCGCGTGCTTCGATCCAGCGTGCGAGCGCGGTCAACAGGAGGCACATCGCGATGTAGATCGGTCCGATCACCAGCACCACGGGGATGTAGGGGAAGCCCGCGGCGTTCATCGGCTGGCTGGCGATCTTCTTGCCGATGAACAGCAGCTCCTGGTAGGTGATGATCAGACCGAGCGAGGTGTCCTTGAGGGTGACGACCAGCTGGCCGATCATCGAGGGCAGCATCGAACGGACGGCCTGTGGCACCAGGATCGACGTCATCACCTGGGTCTTGCGCATGCCGAGCCCGTACGCCGCCTCGCCCTGGCCGCGCGGGACGGCGTTGACGCCGCTGCGGATGATCTCGGCCTGGACCGCCCCGTTGTAGAGGGTGAGGCCGAGCACCAGCGCCCACATCGACTCCTTGGCGAAGAAGGCGTAGTAGAGCCCGACGATCAGGATCAGCAGCGGCATCGCCCGGAAGAACTGGGTGAAGGCCGTGCAGAACCAGCGGACCGGCTTGTGGTCGGAGAGCTGACCGGCCGCCAGCAGGGCGCCCAGGGCGAGCGAGAAGACCGCCGCCAGCCCGAAGGCCTTCAGGGTGGCCAGCAGGCCGTCCAGGATCATCTGCTGGACGAAGTTGTACTGGAACGGGTCCCACAGGTCGGGGTCGAACTGGCCGTTGTCGTTCAGCGCGGTGAAGACGTACCAGAGGAGACCGGCGATGCCGAGCACCGAGAGGACGCCGAACGCGCGGTACCGGGTGCGGGCCTTCGGGCCGGGGGCGTCGTAGAGGACGCTGGCCGAAGCCTGGCGGTTCAGAACACTCATCGGGCCACCGCCAGTCGGGATTCCAGGAAGCGGAAGAACGTGGCGATCGTCGCGCTGATCAGCAGGTAGGCGCAGGCCACCCAGAAGAAGATGGCGAAGATCGAGAAGCCGCGCTCGGAGAAGGTCTGCTGGGCGCTGTACAGCTCGGAGACGCTGAACGCGCCGGCGATCGCCGAGTTCCTGGGCAGGGCGATGAACACGCTGCTCATCGGGCCCAGGACGGTCCGGGCGGCCTGCGGCAGGACGACCAGGGTGAGGGTCTGGCCGAAGGACATGCCCAGGCTGCGGGCGGCCTCCGCCTGGCCGAGCGGCACGGTGTTGATGCCGGAGCGGATCACCTCGCAGACGAACGAGGCGGTGTACCCGCCGAGCGCCAGCACCGCGAACACCAGGTGGCTGAAGTGCACGCCCAGCGGCGGCAGGCCGAAGGTGACGGCGAAGAACAGCAGGGTCAGCGGGGTGTTGCGGAAGAGCGTGACCCAGGCGGTGCCGAAGGCGCGCAGGACCGGCACCGGGGAGACCCGGAAGGCCGCCAGCAGGGTGCCCAGCAGCAGGGCGAGCAGAGCGCTGAGCGCGCTCACCTCGATCGTCTGTAGGAAGCCGTCGCGGAACAACGCGAAGTTGTCGTCCTCGAACAGGAACCCCATCCGGCGGCCCTCCTCTCAGTTCATGGTCGGGAAGTCGACGTACGGCGGGCGGGTCAGTAGCGCTCGAGGGCCGGGACGTCCGGCGCGGCGGAGCCGGAGGCGCCCAGGGTCGCGTCGTAGGCCTTCTTCCAGTCGCCGTTGTCCTCGTGGGCCTTGAGGGCGTCGCTGATGGCGTCGCGCAGCGCCTTGTCGTCCTTGTTGAGGCCGACGCCGTAGTTCTCCTTGGTGAACGGCTTGCCGACCACCTTGAGCTTGGGGGCGTACTTGGAGGCGTAGCCCTTGAGGATCGCGTCGTCGGTGGTGACCGCGTCGACCTCGCCGGACATCAGCTTCTCGACGCAGGCCGAGTAGGTGTCGAACTGCGTGACCTTCGGGTTGTACTGCTGGATGTTCTTGATCGAGGTCGAGCCGGTGGCGGTGCAGACGTTCTTGCCGCCGGTGCTCTCCGCGCCGGTGATCGTGGTGTTGTCGGCCTTCACCAGCAGGTCCTGGCCGGCGATGTAGTACGGGCCGGCGAAGGAGACGCTCTTCTTGCGCTCGTCGTTGATGCTGTAGGTGCCGACGTAGAAGTCGATCTGGCCCTTGGCGATGGCCGGCTCGCGCTGCGAGGAGACCAGGGTCTGCCACTTGATCTGCTGCGGGGTGAAGCCGAGGTCGGCGGCGATCATCTTGGCGATCTCGATGTCGAAGCCGCTGCGGTCGCCGCTGGCGACGTCCTCCCAGCCGAGGTTCGGCTGGTCGGCCTTGGCGCCGATGATCAGCTGGCCGCGCTTCCTGGCCTCGGCGAGGACCGCGGAGTCGACCTTGACGTCGGTCTTGACCGTGTAGGTCGGCAGCGCCGGGGCGGCGCTGCCGCCGCTGCTCGCGGCGGTGGTGCCGGGGGTGCCGTCCTTGCCGCAGGCGGCGGTGGCGGTGAGCGCGACGGCACAGAGCGCGACGGCGAGGGTGCGGGACGTCCTCATGAGGGTTCTCCTGGGGGTGGGCCGCGGTGTCAACCGGGCTCTGGCGTCTGGAAGGCGTTGCACGGCGGGACCGGCCGGCACCGGTGACGATGCCGGGGGCGGCCCCGCTGGTCTCGAAGCGTCAGTGGTGGAGGATCTTCGAGAGGAAGTCCTTGGCGCGGTCGGAGCGCGGCGCGGTGAAGAAGGCGTCCGGGGTGTTCTGCTCGACGATCTTCCCGTCGGCCATGAACAGCACCCGGTTGGCGGCGGAGCGCGCGAAGCCCATCTCGTGGGTGACCACGACCATCGTCATGCCGTCCGCGGCCAGTTGGCGCATGACCTCCAGCACCTCGTTGACCATCTCCGGGTCCAGCGCCGAGGTGGGCTCGTCGAAGAGCATCACCTTGGGCTTCATCGCCAGCGCCCGGGCGATCGCCACGCGCTGCTGCTGGCCGCCGGAGAGCTGGGCCGGGAACTTGTCCGCCTGCGCGCCGACGCCGACCCGCTCCAGCAGCTCCCGGGCGGTCTTCTCGGCCTGCGGGCGGGGCACCTTGCGCACCTTCACCTGGCCGATGACCACGTTCTCCAGCACGGTCTTGTGCGCGAACAGGTTGAAGCTCTGGAACACCATGCCGACCTCGGCGCGCAGCCGGGCCAGCTCCTTGCCCTCGTCGGGCAGCGGCCGGCCGTCGATGGTGATCGTGCCGGAGTCGATCGTCTCCAGCCGGTTGATCGTCCGGCAGAGCGTCGACTTGCCCGATCCGGACGGGCCGATCAGTACGACCACCTCGCCCTGGGCGATCCTGAGGTCGATGTCCTGCAGCACGTGCAGCGCGCCGTAGTGCTTGTTGACCTTGCTCAGCACGACCAGGGGGGCGGCTGCGGTGGTTGAGTCCTCGACCGGGCTCTCGGTCATCGCGCCTGCTCCCTCTGTCGTCGAATAACGCCTGCCCGAGAAGTCTCAACTCCCTTGGGAGGCAGTGGTGGTGCGAATCCGGGGGCCGCGGCCGGCGGAGCCGCAGCCCCCGGTGGGCCGACCTTAGGAGCCGTGACCGTTCGCCGTCAGCCGATCTGAGCGGAACTTGAGGATCACGAAACGGCCACGCGTCGCCCACGCGCTGTTCGCGCGGGCGCCGACGGGGCATGTCACAGCGGGAATCCGCTCCGGTGCTCCCCGTCCCCCACGGGCCCGGTGCGCGGTCGAACCTGGCGTCGGGCCGTTCACTGGCTCATACTGCGCAGGACCGGGACCTGACCGATCGGCCCGGTGATCACTGGTGATCAGGTGGGGGAAGGAGGAGAACAGGATGCGACTTCTGCTCGTCGAGGACGACGAACGCGTGGCCGCCGCGCTGGTCGCGGTGCTGGGCCGGCACGGCTTCCAGGTCCGGCACGCCCGCAGCGGGCACGAGGCGCTGGACGCCCTGGTGCCGGACGGCAACGAGCCGTACCGCGTGGTGCTGCTCGACCTCGGGCTGCCCGACCGCGACGGCTTCGAGGTGTGCAGCCGGATCAGGGCCGGCAGCGGCGTCCCGGTGATCATGGTCACCGCCCGCGCCGACGTCCGCTCCCGGATCCACGGCCTCAACCTGGGCGCCGACGACTACGTCACCAAGCCGTACGACATGGGCGAGCTGCTCGCCCGCATCCACGCCGTGGCCCGCCGCGGCGCCGCCCCCGCCGCGGTGCCGGTGCCCGCGCCCGACACCGTGCCGCAGCAGCGCGGCCCGCTGGAGTCCCGCGGCATCCGGATCGACCGGGAGCGCCGCCGGGTCAGCGTGGACGGCCGCGACGTGCCGCTCACCCGCAAGGAGTTCGACCTACTGGCGCTGCTCGCCCAGAGCCCGGGCGTGGTCTACCGGCGCGAGCAGATCTTCAGCGAGGTCTGGCGCAGCGGCTGGGAGGGCAACGGGCGCACCCTGGAGGTGCACATCGGCTCGCTGCGCAACAAGCTGGCGCTGCCCGGCCTGGTCGAGGCCGTGCGCGGGGTCGGCTACCGGCTGATCCCCGACTGTCCGGCGCCCGCCGCCCCCGCCCCGTCCGCCCCCGCTCCCGCGGAGCACTGACCGCACGTGCGCACCCGCCTGCTCGGCATCCTGATCGCCCTCATGCTCTGCGTCCTGGCCGCCCTGGGGCTGCCGCTCGCGGCGGCGGTCGCGGCGGCCGAGCAGACCAAGGTCGTCGTCGACCGGCTCGACGACGCCGCCCGCCTCGCCCAGGACCTGCCCACCTCCGGCGCCGCCGACTCCGCCCGCAAGGGCGAACCGGAACCCGCCCCGGGCGACCTCAGCCGGCAGCGCGCGATCCTCTCCGAGGTCCGCCGCTACCACGACCTGTACGGCGTCCGCCTGGGCATCTTCCAGCGCGACGGGGTGGCGATCGCCGCCGCCCCGGAGGACTGGCGGGTGCCCGGCGAGGGCTGGGGCGCCCAGGCCTTCCAGGAGGCGCTGGACGGGCGGCGCAGCCACAACCCGCCGCAGGTCTGGCCGTGGACGCCGGACCGGACGATCATCGTCGCCGCCCCGGTGGTGCGCGACGGCGACGTGGTCGCGGTGGTGCTGAGCGAGTCCCCGACCGAGGCGCTGCGCACCCGGGTGCTGCACAAGTGGCTGGTGATCGTCGCGGGCGAGGCCGCCGCGATGATCGTCGCCGTGCTGCTCGCCGTCCGGCTCACCGAGTGGGTGCTGCGCCCGGTGCGCACTCTGGACCGGGCCACCCACGACATCGCCACCGGCCGGATGGCCGCCCGGGTCGCCCCCGGCGGCGGACCGCCCGAACTCCAGCGGCTGGCCCGCTCGTTCAACGAGATGGCGGACCACGTGGTGCTCGCCATGGACCAGCAGAAGGCCTTCGTCGCGGACGCCTCGCACCAGCTGCGCAACCCGCTGTCGGCCCTGCTGCTGCGGGTCGAACTGCTCGGCCTGGAACTGCCCGAGGGCCACGAGGAGGAGCTCAGCGGCGTACGGGAGGAGGGCGTCCGGCTGGCCCGGGTGCTGGACGACCTGCTCGGGCTGGCCACCGCCGAGCACGCCCGCCCCGAACCGGAGCGCACCGACCTCGCCGAGCTCACCCTGGCCCGGGTCGACGCCTGGCGGCCGGCGGCCGAGCAGCGCGGGATCACGCTGCGCTGGGACGGCCCGGCGCTGGCGATCGGGATGGCCGACCCGATCGGCTTCGGCTCGGCCCTGGACGCCGTGGTCGACAACGCGCTCAAGTTCGGCCCGCCCGGCAGCGAGGTGCGGCTGCGGGTCGCGGTGCGCCGGGACGAGGTCGCGGTGACCGTCACCGACGCCGGGCCCGGCCTCACCGAGGACGAGCTGTCCCGGGCCGGGGACCGGTTCTGGCGCAGCCCGCGGCACCAGAACGTGGACGGTTCGGGGCTCGGGCTGTCCATCGCCCGCACCCTGCTGGCGGCCGGCGGCGGCACGCTCGGCTTCGCGCCGGTCAAGCCGACCGGGCTCGCGGTGACGCTGGCGGTGCCCCGGCCGGAGAAGCCGGAGAAGTAGCCGCCGGGGCGGGGCCTACGGCTTCACCGAGCGGTAGTAGCGCGCCGCGCCGGTGTGCAGCGGGAGCGGGTCGGTGTAGACGGCGGTGCGCAGGTCGACCAGCTGGGCCGCGTGCACCTGGGCGCCGATCTGGTCCCGGCTGTCGATCACCGCGCGGGTCATGCCCTCGACCAGGCCCGGGTCCACGTCGTCCCGGGTGATCAGCAGGTTGGGCACGGCCACCGTGGCGACCGCGTCCTTCGGTTCGGCGTTCGGGTAGGTGCCCTTGGGCATGGTGGCCGCCCGGTAGGCGTCGGTGCCGCCGCCCTCGGCCTTGTGCAGGGCCTCGGCGAGGTCGCTCAGCGGCACGATCCGGATCCGGACGTGCTCGGAGAGGTCGGTGAGCGCGCTGGTGGGCAGGCCGCCGGACCAGAAGAAGGCGTCCAGGGTGCCCGCGCGCAGGTCGTCGGCCGCCTCGCCGACGCCCTTCGACACCGGGACGATGTCGTGGTCCGGGTCCAGCCCGGCGGCGGTCAGCAGCCGCCTGGTCACCAGGTTCACCCCGGACTGCGGCAGCCCGACCCCGACCTTCAGGCCCTTGAGGTCGGCGGTGCGCCGCACCGGGGAGGAGGCCGGGACGACCAGCTGCAGGTAGTCGTCGTACAGCCGGGCGATCGCCCGCAGCTTCTCCTTGCCGGGCTCGTGGTAGTCGGCGACCGCGTCGGCGGTGGCGATCGCGAAGGTGTCCCGGCCGTCGATCACCCGGCCGATGTTGTCGACCGAGCCCTCGGAGTTGTCCAGGGCCAGCCGCACCCCCGGCATCGCCCGCGAGACGTGGCCCTGGAGCAGCTGCCCGTACCGGTCGTAGACGCCGCGCTGCACCCCGGTGGCGAAGCGGACCTCGCCGCGCGGGTACCCGGGCGAGCGGCCCGCCGACAGCCACCAGCCGCCGAACCCGGCCACCAGCAGCACCAGCACCAGCACCGTCCGCCACAACGGGCTGCGGGCCGCGGCACGGACGGCGGCGCCGGGACGGTACGGAGTGGTGGGGGTCATGCAGGGATACTGCCAGGCGCTCCGGCCGAACGGGAGGGGAACGGGTGGTGGAAGCTCCGGGAAAAGCCCTTCGCCGCTGCCCGTACCCTGGTCTGGTGAGCGGTGAGAGCGGATTGAAGAGCTACAAGGTCGTCACGCACGGCTGTCAGATGAACGTCCACGACTCCGAGCGGCTGTCCGGCCTGCTGGAGGACGCGGGGTACGTCAAGGCCGGGCCCGAGGGCGACCCGGACCTGGTGGTGTTCAACACCTGCGCGGTGCGCGAGAACGCCGACAACAAGCTGTACGGCAACCTCGGCCAGCTCGCGCCGGTCAAGACCCGCCACAAGGGCATGCAGATCGCCGTCGGCGGCTGCCTGGCCCAGAAGGACCGCGAGACCATCGTCAAGCGCGCCCCCTGGGTCGACGTGGTCTTCGGCACCCACAACATCGGCCACCTGCCGGCGCTGCTGGAGCGGGCCGCGGTCGAGCGCAAGGCCCAGGTCGAGATCCTGGAGTCGCTGGAGACCTTCCCCTCCACCCTGCCGACCCGCCGCGAATCCGCGTACGCCGCCTGGGTCGCCATCTCGGTCGGCTGCAACAACACCTGCACCTTCTGCATCGTCCCCGCGCTGCGCGGCAAGGAGGAGGACCGCCGTCCCGGCGACGTCCTCGCCGAGATCGAGGCGCTGGTGGGCGAGGGCGTCATCGAGGTGACCCTGCTCGGCCAGAACGTCAACGCCTACGGCTCCGACCTGGGCGACCGCGAGGCCTTCTCCAGGCTGCTGCGCGCCGCCGGCCAGATCGAGGGCCTGGAGCGGATCCGCTTCACCTCGCCGCACCCGCGCGACTTCACCGACGACGTGATCGCCGCGATGGCCGAGACCCCGAACGTGATGCACCAGCTGCACATGCCGCTGCAGTCCGGCTCGGACCGCGTCCTCAAGGCGATGCGCCGCTCCTACCGGCAGGAGCGTTTCCTCGGGATCATCCGGAAGGTCCGCGAGGCGATGCCCGACGCGGCGATCTCCACCGACATCATCGTGGGCTTCCCCGGCGAGACCGAGGAGGACTTCGAGGAGACGATGCACGTCGTCCGCGAGGCCCGCTTCACCAACGCCTTCACCTTCCAGTACTCCAAGCGCCCCGGCACCCCCGCCGCGGAGATGGCGGACCAGGTGCCGAAGGAGGTCGTGCAGGCCCGCTACGACCGGCTGATCGCCCTCCAGGAGGAGATCTCCTGGGAGGAGAACAAGAAGCAGGTCGGGCGGACCCTGGAGATCCTGGTCGCCGAGGGCGAGGGCAAGAAGGACGACCAGACCCGGCGGCTCTCCGGCCGCGCCCCCGACAACCGGCTCGTGCACTTCACGAAGCCGGAGGAGCCGGTGCGCCCCGGCGACACGGTGACCGTCGAGATCACCTACGCCGCCCCGCACCACCTGCTCGCCGAGGGCCCCGCGCTCGCGGTGCGCCGCACCCGGGCCGGCGACGCCTGGGAGAAGCGCCAGGCCGCGCCCGCCGCCAAGCCGGCCGGCGTGCTGCTCGGCCTGCCGAAGATCGGCGCCCCGGCGGAGCTGCCACTGGCCGCGCCGGCGGGCGGGGCCTGCTGCGGCGACTGACACCGTGCCCGGTACGGCGGCCTGACGGGAGGATCCACTCCCGCCGGGCCGCCGTCGTCGTTGGCTAGAGTGATCCGCATGCTGGTAGCCGCCGCCGTGTGCCCCTGTCCGCCGCTGCTCGTCCCCGAGGTCGCCGCCGGGGCCGCGCCCGAGCTGGACGGCCTGCGCGCGGCCTGCGACGAGGCGCTCGCGGCGCTGGTCGCGGCCGGACCGCAGCTGGTCGTGGTGGTCGGCACCGGGCCGGCGGCCGAGGTGTGGACCGAGGGCGGGGCCGGCTCCTTCCACCGCTACGGGGTGCCGCTGGTCGCCAAGCTGCCCGGCGAGCGGGTCGAGGGGCCGGAGCTGGCCCCCTCGCTGACCGTCGGCGCCTGGCTGCTGGAGCGCGCCGGGGTGGGCCTGCCCACGCACGCCTGCGCGGTGCCCGCCGACGCCCCCGCCGACCGGATGCTCGGCCTCGGCCAGGGCCTGGCCGGGCTCGCCGACCGGGTCGCCCTGCTGGTGCTCGGCGACGGCAGCGCCTGCCGCTCGGTGAAGGCGCCCGGCTACCTGGACGAGCGGGCCGAGGGCTTCGACACCGCGCTGGCCGCCGCCCTGGGCACGGCCGACCTGCCCGCCCTGGCCGCACTGGACCCGGGCCTGGCCGCCGAGCTCAAGGCCGACGGCCGGGCGCCCTGGCAGGTGCTGGCCGGCGCCGCGCAGGGCGCCGGCCTCACCGGGCGGCTGGGCTACCAGGACGCGCCGTACGGGGTCGGGTACTTCGTGGCGTCCTGGTCCTAGCAAGTCGGCGGGGCAGGCCTGCGGTTCAGGACCGCGGGGCCTGCGGGGGCTGCTCCTCGTCGCCGGGCTTCGGCTTGTGGGCGAAGTCGCCGACCGCGCCCTTGGCCTTGCCGGCGCCGTGCTCGATCTTGTCGCTGTACTTGCCCTTGGTCGCCTTGTCGATCGCGCCGCCGGCCTTGTCCACGGCCTTCTCGATCTGGTCGCTGTGCTTGCCGGCGAACTCGCTGGCCTTGTCCTTGAGCTCCTCGGCCTTGCCCTTGAGGTTGTCCATCAGACCCATGGCGATCTCCTTCATCCGCTGTTCCCCGCACAACGACCGGGCTCGGCAAAGCGTTCGCAAACCGACCCAACCGGGGAAACGGCCGGAAAGTGTCCGGGAAACAGTCATATCCTCGCGCAGTCGCGGGCGGGTGGCAGCCCGGTCCGCGGGCGCCCGGCCGTTTTGCGAGACTGGAGCGGTGAGCAGCTCCCGTACCCCGTGCGTCATCTCGATCGTCGGCGCGACCGCCGCCGGCAAGTCCGACCTGGCCGTCGCCATCGCCCGCAGTCTCGACGGCGAGGTGATCAACACCGACTCGATGCAGCTGTACCGGGGCATGGACATCGGCACCGCCAAGCTCACGATGGAGGAGCGCGGGGGAGTGCCGCACCACCTGATGGACGTCTGGGACGTCACCGAGGCCGCCAGCGTCGCCGAGTACCAGCGGCTGGCCCGGACCGAGATCGACCGGCTGCTCGCCGCCGGCCGCACGCCCGTCCTGGTCGGCGGCTCCGGGCTGTACGTCCGGGCGGCGATCGACGAGATGGAGTTCCCGGGCACCGACGCGGCGGTGCGGGCCCGGCTCGAGGCCGAGCTGGAGCACGCCGGCCCGTACGCGCTGCACCGGCGGCTGGCCGAGCTGGACCCGGCGGCCGCAGAGGCGATCCTCACCGGCAACGGGCGGCGGATCGTCCGCGCCCTGGAGGTCATCGAGATCACCGGGCAGCCGTTCACCGCCAACCTGCCGAGCAACACCGCCGTCTACGAGGCGGTGCAGATCGGCGTCGCCGTGCCGCGCCCCGAGCTGGACGAGCGGATCGCGCTGCGGGTCGACCGGATGTGGGAGGCCGGACTGCTGGACGAGGTGCGGGAGCTGGAGAAGGTCGGACTGCGGGAGGGCAGGACCGCCTCCCGGGCGCTCGGCTACCAGCAGGTGCTCGACCACTTCGCCGGCGGGTACACCGAGGACGAGGCCCGGGCCGAGACCGTCCGGGCCACCAAGCGCTTCGCCCGCCGCCAGGAGTCCTGGTTCCGCCGCGACGACCGGATCCACTGGCTCTCCCGGCCGGCCGGCACCGACCCCGTCGAGCTGCTGGAACGCTCCCTGGAACTGATCGACCGTCAGGGAGTTCCGGCCGCGTAGGAAGGGTTTCCGGCCAATCCGGCGGTGCACCTGCGCGCGCAGGCGACCGTGCAGGACGAACCGGCGGTCACGGGCCGATCACGTGATGGCCACGGATCACCCGTCGACCCCGGTCAGGCCCGGAACGCCCCTCTGGACATGCCATCATCGATGCCGTAGGGGTCGACCGAACGGGCCGGCCGTGCCCGGCCGCGAGTCCGCTCGTGTCGAACTGTCAGGGGAGGCCGTGTGTCGACGGGTACCGGCCCCGAATCCGGCCAGGGCGGGAGCGTCACCGTACCGGCCGAGGAGTTCGACGAGTCGACGATGGGCGACCTGCCCGTGCTGACCGGCCTGGAGGCGCCGACCTCCTACGCGGCCGCGGTGCCCGCCCTGGACACCCGCACCCCGCCCGGCGGCGCGGTGCACGAACGGGAGATCCGCCCGCTGCGCCGGCTGCGCTGGTGGCAGACGCTGCCGATCGCCCTGCTGGGCACCCTCGGCTCGCTGATGTTCGCCTTCCCGCTCGCCTTCGGCTCGGCCGGGGCGCGCGCCACCATGGTCGGGATGCTCGGGCTGCTGTTCACCGCCGCCTCGATGGGCTGGGGCGCGATGGCCGCCCGGCACGCCGGCTACACGTGGCCGGGGCTGCCGCGACGGGGCTCCGGGCAGCGGGCCGGCTGGAAGGCGATCGCGGTCTACACCCTGATCGCGCTGGCCGCCTGCGCGCTCGCGGTCTGGCGGGTCGCCTACCTGCGCTGAGCGCCTCCCGGCGGCTCAGTACCATCGGAGGGGTGAGCGCATCCTCCCCCCAGCAGGTCGGCATCCCCTTCTTCAAGGGCCACGGCACCCAGAACGACTTCGTCATCGTCCCGGACCCGGACGGCGCGCTGGAGATCGGTCCCGAGACCGTCGCCGCGCTGTGCGACCGGCGGGCCGGCATCGGCGGGGACGGGCTGCTGCGCGTGGTGCGCGCCGCCGCCGACCCGGCCGCCGCGGCGATGGCCGACCGGGCCGAGTGGTTCATGGACTACCGCAACTCGGACGGCAGCATCGCCGAGATGTGCGGCAACGGCCTGCGGGTCTTCGCCCGCTTCCTAGTCGAGGCCGGACTGGCCGAGCCGGGCGAACTGGCCGTCGCCACCCGCTCCGGGGTGCTCACCGCGAAGGTCGCCGGGGCCGCCGCGGACGGCACGCCCGGCGACGTCACCATCGACATGGGCCGGGCCCGGCTGCCCGGGCCGGACGGCATCGAGGTCGCGGTCGGCGAGCGGCGCTGGCCGGCCCTGAACGTCAACATGGGCAACCCGCACGCGGTGGCCTTCGTGGAGAGCCTGGACCACGCCGGGGACCTGTACACCGCGCCGCTCACCAGCCCGGCGGACGCCTACCCGGAGGGCGTCAACGTCGAGTTCGTGGTGGACCGCGGGCCGCGGCACGTCGCGATGCGGGTGCACGAGCGCGGCTCGGGCGAGACCCGCTCCTGCGGCACCGGCGCCTGCGCGGTGGCGGTGGCGGCCATCCGCCGGGACGGCGCCGACCCGGCGGTCACCGGCGAGGCGGTCTCGTACACCGTGGACGTGCTGGGCGGCCGGCTGGTCATCACCGAGCACCCGGACGGCCGGGTGGAGATGGCCGGGCCGGCGGTGATCGTGGCCGAGGGCCGGCTGGACGGGAGCTGGTGGGAGTCGGTCCGTTAGGGCCCGTCTCCGGTGGGGCCCGTCTCCGGTAGGGCTCGTCTTCGAACCCGCGTCCGCGGGGCGACAGGCCCGGGGGCCGGCAGCCCGGTTTGCCCAATTCGTTCGGTGATGAATCCCCCCGATCGGGTGATACCGGTCGCGGACGGGAATCAGGGCGTCGCGGAACGTGCTCTGCTCGGTAGCATGGACCACCGGGTCGATCACCCCATGGGGAGGGGTGTCGAGATCACCCCCTCGGACGGGGCGGCGCCCGGCGACCGTTGCCGGAGGTGCCGATGACCATCGAAGCCGGGCAGCCCCTGGGGCAGCCGACGACCGTACGGCAGGGAGGGGCCAGGCGGCCCCTCGGGGAGCTCGGCCTGGCCGCCCTCGGCCGGGCCGGGCGGGCCGCCCTGCTCGCCACCGGCCGGCCGCCCGTGCCGGACGCCCTGGAACCGCTCGTCCGGGTCCACCGCCGGCACCATCCGCAGGCCGACCTCGGCCTGCTCGCCCGGGCCTACCGGCTCGCCGAGGCCAGCCACCGCGGCCAGAAGCGCAAGAGCGGCGAGCCGTACATCACCCACCCGCTGGCCGTCACCATGATCCTGGCCCAACTCGGCGCCGGGACGACCACCCTGGTCGCCTCGCTGCTCCACGACACCGTCGAGGACACCGAGTTGACGCTGGACCAGGTGGGCGCCGGGTTCGGGCCGGAAGTCGCCTACCTGGTCGACGGGGTGACGAAGCTGGAGAAGGTCGACTTCGGGGCCGCCGCCGAGGCCGAGACCTTCCGCAAGATGCTGGTCGCCACCGGGGACGACGTCCGGGTGATGGTGATCAAGCTCGCCGACCGGCTGCACAACATGCGCACCATCCGGCACATGAAGCCGGCCAGCCAGGCGCGGATCGCCAAGGTCACCCGGGACGTGCTGATCCCGCTGGCCGAGCGGCTCGGCATCCAGGTGCTCAAGGCGGAGCTGGAGGACATCGTCTTCGCCACCCTGCACCCCGAGGAGCACGCCCGCACCCGCGCCCTGATGACCGGTCACGAGGCCGAGCCGGACACCCTGCTGGAGCCCTTCGCCCGGCAGCTGGCCCGCCAGCTGGCCGAGGGCGGGGTGGCCGCCGAGGTGACCGTCCGGCCCCGGCACTGCGTCTCGCTGCACCGGGTGCTGCTCCGGCGGGCCGCCGTGCCCGGGCCGGACGGCCGGCCGCAGGGGCCGCGGCCGGCCGACTTCGGGCGGCTGCTGGTGGTGGTCGAGGAGAACGCCGACTGCTACGCCGTGCTCGGCGAGCTGCACACCTGCTGGACGCCGCTGCCCGGGGAGTTCAAGGACTTCGTGGCCGCGCCCAAGTTCAACCTCTACCAGTCCCTGCACACCGCCGTGGCGCTGAGCGGCGGCGCGGTGGTCGAGGTGCTGGTCCGCACCCGGCGGATGCACGAGGTGGCCGAGACCGGGGTGGTCGCGCTCGGGGACCCGTCCCCGGCCGGCGCCGTCCAGGACGCCGACGAGCTGGACCGCACCGACCCGGCCCGCCCGGGCTGGCTCAGCCGGCTGCTGGAGTGGCAGCAGGAGACGCCCGACCCGGACGCCTTCTGGTCCGCGCTCACCGCCGACCTGGCCGGCGACCGCGAGATCACCGTGGTGACGGAGAGCGGCGAAACGCTTCAGCTGCGGGCCGGCGCCACCTGCGTGGACGCGGCCTACCTGCTCGGCGAGGAGACCGGCCACCGATGTATCGGCGCGCGGGTCAACGGGCGGCTCACCGCGCTGTCCACCGTGCTGGAGGACGGCGACCAGATCGCGGTGCTCACCGAGACCCTCCCGGCCGGCGGCGGACCGCCCTCCGGGCCCGCCCCCGAGTGGCTGGCGCACGCCCGCACCCCCGCCGCCCGGCTGGCCATCGAGCGCTGGCTGGCCGATCCCCCGGCCCGGCAGCCGGTGGTCCGCACCGGCCCGGCCGGCGGCCAGCCCGCCCCGCCCGGGCGCCCGGCCGCCGAGCGGCGGGCGGCCCCGGTCGCGGTGGCCGGCCGGCCCGGGGCGTCGGTCCGGCTGGCCCGCTGCTGCACCCCGGTGCCGCCGGACGAGGTGGCCGGCTACCCGATCCGCGGCGGCGCGGTCGCGGTGCACCGCACCGGCTGCCCGGCGGGGGAGCGGATGCGCGCGGACGGGCGGGCCGAGCTGGAGGTCCGCTGGCAGTCGGAGGGCGCGCCGGCCGCCGGGCACCGGGCCACCCTGCGGGCCGAGGCGCTGAACCGGCCCCGGCTGCTCGCCGACCTCACCGCGGCGATCTCCGGCGCGGGCGTCGGCATCGTCTCGGCCGAGGTCGAGCCGCCGCAGGAGTCCCGGGTCCGGCACACCTACACCGTCGAACTGCCCGAGCCGGCCGCGCTGCCCGGGCTGATGCGGGCGATGCTCAAGGTCTCCGGGGTGTACGACGTGAGCCGGCCGCAGGCCCCGGAGGGTTCGTAGGGGCCGCCGTCCCGGGGAAAATGGGGATGACCGGCCCGCGCCGGGCGTGCGACCATCATGGGGAATTCACGGCCGGTCCACGGCGTTCTCCGGGCACAGGAGCCCGGGGGCACCCGGGGACCTGAGGGGTAGCTCACCCCGCCCGGACGGTAGCCGGGGCGGCAGCTGGGCAGACTCCGTACGGGACCGCCACCGCGGTCCCCGAAGGCCACCCGTACCAGCCAGCCAAAGGACAGAATGACCTCCACGTTCGACACCCGCGACCACGCCGACGCTCCGCGCCGCCTCGACGGTCTGCGGGCGGAAGCCCTC
Source organism: Kitasatospora sp. NPDC001119 (assembly GCF_053598475.1). Taxonomy (NCBI): domain Bacteria; kingdom Bacillati; phylum Actinomycetota; class Actinomycetes; order Kitasatosporales; family Streptomycetaceae; genus Kitasatospora; species Kitasatospora sp. NPDC001119. Next base: position 102,564 of record NZ_JBSFKI010000026.1, on the reverse strand, counting down.
ATGGACGAGGACCTCGCGGCCATCGACGAGGACCGCGGCCACCACTACGACGGCGACCAGTACGACCGCAGCGAGCGAGCCGCCCTGCGCCGTGTCGCCGGCCTCTCCACCGAACTCGAAGACGTCACCGAGGTCGAGTACCGCCAGCTCCGCCTGGAGCGCGTGGTGCTCGTCGGCGTCTGGACGGACGGCACGCTGGAGGAGGCGGAGAACTCGATGGCCGAGCTCGCCGCGCTCGCCGAGACGGCCGGCTCCCAGGTGCTGGACGGCGTCATCCAGCGCCGTGACAAGCCCGACGCGGCCACCTACATCGGCTCCGGCAAGGCGAAGGAGCTGCGCGACATCGTCGCCGCCACCGGCGCCGACACCGTGGTCTGCGACGGTGAGCTCACCCCGGGCCAGCTGATCCACCTGGAGGACGTGGTCAAGGTCAAGGTCGTCGACCGGACGGCCCTGATCCTGGACATCTTCGCCCAGCACGCCAAGTCCCGGGAGGGCAAGGCGCAGGTCTCGCTCGCGCAGATGCAGTACATGCTGCCGCGGCTGCGCGGCTGGGGTCAGTCGCTGTCCCGGCAGATGGGTGGCGGTGGCTCCGGCTCCTCGGGCGGCGGCATGGCCACCCGCGGTCCCGGTGAGACCAAGATCGAGACCGACCGGCGCCGGATCCGCGAGAAGATGGCGAAGCTCCGCAAGGAGATCGCCGACATGAAGAAGGGCCGCGACACCAAGCGCCAGGAGCGCAGGCGCCACCAGGTGCCGTCCGTGGCCATCGCCGGGTACACCAACGCCGGCAAGTCCTCCCTGCTCAACCGGCTCACCGGCGCCGGCGTCCTGGTGGAGAACTCGCTGTTCGCCACCCTGGACCCGACGGTGCGCCGGGCCGAGACCCCGACCGGGCGGCTCTACACCCTGGCCGACACCGTCGGCTTCGTCCGGCACCTGCCGCACCACCTGGTCGAGGCCTTCCGCTCGACCATGGAGGAGGTCGCCGACGCGGACCTCATCCTGCACGTGGTGGACGGCTCGCACCCCGAGCCGGAGACGCAGCTGGCCGCCGTCCGCGAGGTCATCGTCTCGGTCGACGCGCAGAACGTGCCGGAGGTCGTGGTGATCAACAAGGCGGACGCCGCCGATCCGCACGTGCTCCAGCGCCTGCTGCGCCGCGAGCCGCACGCCATCGTGGTGTCGGCCCGCAGCGGCGCCGGCATCGAGGAGCTGCTGCGGCTGATCGACGACGAGCTGCCGCGTCCGGCGGTCGAGGTGCGGGCCCTGGTGCCCTACACCCAGGGCGCGCTGGTCTCCCGGGTGCACGCCGAGGGCGAGCTGCTCTCCACCGAGCACACCGGCGAGGGCACCCTGCTGCACGCCAAGGTGCCGGCCGAGCTGGCCGCCGAGCTGGAGTACTTCGCGGTGGCCCTGCAGGGCTGAGCCCGAAGCGCACGGAGGGGCCCCGGGACGGATCGCCGTCCCGGGGCCCCTCCGTGTTTCCGGCGGTGCTACCGGACGTTCTTGGCGAAGTAGTCGAAGGCCTGCTTCGCCTGGTCCTGGAGGGAGGGGCCGGCCTGGTAGCCGGCCGGGTTGCGGTTGCCGACCGCGCCGACGCTGACCAGGTTGGGCTTGCCGTCCCGGATGACGAACCAGCCGCCGCCGGCGGCGCCCGCCGTCATGGTGCAGCCGATCACGTACATCGGCGGGCGGTCCCGGTCGAAGGAGAGCAGCCCGGGGGCGAGCGGGGAGTCGCAGTGCTCGAGCTCCAGGCCGTCGAACGGCCGCTCGGCCGGGTAGCCGTAGGCGGCGGTCCCGGTGATCTGGTCGCGCGGGGCGTTGAACCAGATCGGCACCGAGCCGCCGACCGTCTCCTCCAGGGACCTCCCGGAGCCGTCCTCGCCGCGCACCCGCAGGACGCCGTAGTCGTACTGGTGGTGGGCCCCGACGCCGCTCTCCTGGAGCCAGGTCGGCGAGACCAGCGCGCGCACCGCCGTCCACCGGCCGTACGGGGCGACCAGCCGGTCGGCGTTCGCCTTGCCGTGGACCGCCTGGCCGTCCCGGTTGAAGCCGGGCACGAAGACCGGGTTCTTCAGCCATCCGCCGCCCTTGCCGTCGTGCAGGCAGTGCGCGGCGGTGTAGACGAGGTTGCTGCGGCCCGGGTTGACCGGATCGGAGACCACGGTGGCGGAGCAGGACACGTCGCCCTGCGGCGTGGTCGCGAAGAGCCGGCCGACCACCGAGCCGACCGGTCCGTACGGGTGCGGCTGCGGCTTGGCCGGGACGGCGGCGGGCGGGGCGTCCCGCTCGACGCCGGCCGCCGCGGGGGCGGTCAGCGAGTACTCCGGGGTGGGCCGGGGCCTGGCGGCGTCCATCCGGGCCGCCGTCCAGGCGCCGGGCGCCGCGTCGTTGGCGAAGGCGCTCTCGGCGACGTAGCGGGCCCAGTCGTCCACCTTCCAGCCGCTCAGGTCGCCCGGGCTGGTGGGCGACGACCTGGGCAGGGCGAGGGGCGCGGTGGCGGGCCGGGCGGGGCCGTCCGGGCCGCACCCGGCCGCGCCCAGCGCGAGCGCGGCGAGCAGCGCGGCGCCGCCCGTCGCGGCCCGGCGCCGACGGCTGGTGGTTCTCGGCATGCTGGCTCGTCCCCCCGTGCTGTGCTGGTGGTTCCCTACCGCCCCCCGTCGGCGGCGGCTACTTCTTGGAGATCCAGTCCAGCGCCTGCCGGGCGACCGCCTCCAGGTACGGGCCGCTCAGCGAGGTGTGCTCCTGGGTGCCGATCGAGGTGTTGCTGACCAGCGCGGTCCGGCCGTCCGGCATGGTGGCGAACCAGCCGCCGCCGCTGGCGCCCTGGGTCATGGTGCAGCCGATGGTCAGCATGGTCGGGCGCTTGGCGTCGAAGGAGAGCCGGGTGGGCTTGCCGCCGTCGCACTTGTACAGCTCCTGGCCGTCGAACGGCTTGGCGAGCGGGTAGCCGACGGCCGAGACCTTGAGCTGGTCGCGCGGCGCGTCGAACCAGACCGGGACGGCCGAACCGACCGTCTCCTCCAGGGACTTGCCGGTGTCGTTCTGGTTGTGCACGCGCATCACCGCGAAGTCGTACTGGTTGGCGGCGTCGCCGGTGCCGCCGCCCTCGACCATCCACTGCGGCGAGGTGGTGACCTGGTCGGCCCACCAGGTGCCGAGCGGGGCCAGCTCGGACAGCGGGGCCCGCTTGCCGCCGCTGGAGGCGCCGGAGTTGTTGTAGGCGGGCACGAAGACCAGGTCCTTGTAGAAGTTCCCGCCCTTGCCCTCGTGCACGCAGTGCCCGGCCGTCCAGACCAGGTTGCTCTTGCCCGGGTGCTGGGGGTCGGCGATCACCGTCGCCGAGCAGTTGCCGCGGCCGCCCTGGGCGGAGAAGAACACCTTGCCGGAGGGCTGCTTCAGGTACGGGCGGGGCACCGTCACGGCCTTGACCGCCGCGGGATCGGGGTCGGTCACGCCGTCGTCGGTGGCCGGCTTGGGCGTGGCGGGGGCGGGCTTGGCGGTGGGCGGGGCCGGGTCGGCGGGCTTGGAGTCACCCATCTTGTCCGGGTCCCAGAAGTCCTTCACCACCGGGTTGTTGAAGACGTGCTTGGACGCCCACTTGTCCCAGTCCTCGTACTTCCACTTCTTCAGGTCGTCCCAGCTCCTGGGCAGTCCCTCCAGCAGGCTGGTCGGCAGCCCGGACGGGAGCGGGATCCCGCCGATCACGCCGCCCGAACCCGCGGCCTGGGTCGACTCGGTGGAGGGCGGCGGTGCGGGGCTCGTCCCGCCGCCCGCCGGGCCGTCCGGCCCGCAGGCGGTCACGGCGAGCAGGGTGCCCGCGGCCAGGGCGGCGGCCAGGGCTGACCGGTGGATCGTGGGCATCTGTGCGCTTCCCCCTGTGCTCGGTCGGTCGGTGCCGGTCGGTGCCGGGCCGCCCGGTGGTGTCACGGCCGGCGGTTGCGCACCGCGGTGGTGCGTGTCCGGCCGGTTCGCGGTGCGGCGGTTCGCCGCCATGGAGTCTTCCATCGCGGACGAGGACGGCGCTGCCCGCCCCCCGGGTTGCGGTGCGGGCCGGAGGTCACCGATCCGTGATCCGGGCCCGCCCGGTCCGCCGACGCAGCAGGGCATCGGGCCCCGTTGGTGGACAATCCCCGATCTTCACCCTGACGAGTGAGTCCTCCTTGTGATCACCCGTCAGGGATAGGTAACCCTTACCTGACGCGACGGTGCGAGCGCCCGCCGACCCCTCCACCACAGTGCGCGTCCGCACCCCCACGCGCCCCAAGGAGCAGCCTTGAGCACCGCCGCCCTCACCGTCGCCCCGCCCGTACCGTCGCCCACCGTGGAGCGGGCCCACGGGCACGACCTCCTGCTGCACCCCGACCCGGCCGTCGCCGCCGAACAGGCCGGACTGGAGGCCCTGCTGCGCTGCTGGACCCGGGAGACCGGAGCCCGGCCCGGCCCGGACGGCCGGCTGCGGATCGCCGTCCTCGGCGGGGCCGCCCGGCTCACCGCCCCGGTCCGCTACTGGTCGCCCGGCGGCTGGCACCGCTTCGGACCCGCCACCCTCGCGGTCGGGGAGACCGGCCCGGCCGGGGACGTCCGCGAGGCCCCCGTCGACGCCGTCACCGCCGCCGCGCTGCTCGCCGCCGCGGCCGCCGAACGGCCCGACCCCGGGCAGGTCGCCGACCTGGCCGCCAGGGTCGGCGACTCGGTCGTGCGCACCGCCGAGATCCTCGCCCACCGCCGCACCGCCGCCGTACCCGGCGGGCCGGAGCGCTCGCACTTCCTCGCCGCCGAGCAGTCCCTGCTGCTCGGCCACCCGCTGCACCCCACGCCGAAGAGCCGCGACGGCCTCGGCCCGGCCCAGAGCGCCGCCTACTCGCCCGAACTGCACGGCTCCTTCCAACTGCACTGGTACGCCGTCGACCGCGAACTGCTCGCGGCCGGCTCCGCCGTCGCCGAGAGCGCCGAACGGCTCACCGCCGGCCTGCTCGACGGCGCCGTGCCGCTGCCGCCCGGCACCGCCGCCGTCCCGCTGCACCCCTGGCAGGCCCGCGAACTCGCCCACCGCCCGGCCGTCGCCGCCCTGCTCGCCGACGGGCTGCTGCACGACCTCGGCCCGGCCGGCGACCCCTGGTACCCCACCTCCTCGGTGCGCACCGTCTACCGGCCCGGCACCCCGTGGATGCTCAAGCTCTCGCTCGGCCTGCGGATCACCAACTCCCGCCGGGAGAACCTGCGCAAGGAACTGCACCGCGGCCTGGAGATGCACCGGCTGCTGGAGAGCGGGCTGGCCGCCGAGTGGCGGGCCGCCCACCCCGGCTTCGACATCGTCCGCGACCCGGCCTGGATCGGCGTCGACCACCCCGCCCTCGGCGACCCGGGCGGCCTGGACACCGTGCTGCGCGCCCAGCCCTTCGCGCCCACCGACCGGGCGCTGTGCGTCGCCGGCCTGGTCGCCGAACAGCCGCTCGGCACCGGCGACACCGTGCCCTCCCGGCTCGGCGACACCCTGCGGGCCCTGGCCGTCCGCTGCGCCCGCCCGCTGCCGACGGTGGCCGCCGAATGGTTCCTGCGCTACCTGGACGCGGTCGTGCTGCCGATCCTCTGGCTGGACGGCCGGGGCGGCATCGCCCTGGAGGCGCACCAGCAGAACAGCCTCGTCCTGCTGGACGCCGAGGGCTGGCCCTGCGGCGGCCGCTACCGCGACAACCAGGGCTACTACTACCGGGAGAGCGCCGCCGCGCGGCTCGCCGCCCGGCTGCCCGGACTCGGCGCGGACAGCGACACCTTCCTGCCGGACGACGTGATCGACCACCACTTCGCCTACTACCTCGGCATCAACCACGTGCTCGGCCTGATCGGCGCCCTCGGCTCCCAGCGGCTCGCCGACGAGACGGTGCTGCTGGCCGCGCTGCGCCGGTTCCTGGCCGGCCCCCGGGCCGCCGCCACCGGCTCGGCGCTGCCCGCGCTGCTGCTGGACGCGCCCGCGCTGCCCTGCAAGGCCAACCTGCTCACCCGGGTCAACGGCATGGACGAACTGGTCGGCCCGGTCGCCAGCCAGTCCGTGTACGTGGACATCCCCAACCCGGTGGGGGGTGCCTGATGACGGACGACGGGTGCCGGGTGCCGGACGGCCTGTCCGGGTGGGGCGCCGTCCCCACCCCGGTCGGCGAGTTCCGGCTCGGCCCGGTCCGGCTGCCCGCCGACCTGGCGCTGCTCGCCGGGTGGATGAACGACCCCGAGGTCGACGCCTTCTGGGAGCTCGCCGGGCCGCCGGAGGTCACCGAACGGCACGTCCGGGCCCAACTGGACGGCGACGGCCGCAGCCTCCCGTGCCTCGGACTGCTCGACGGCGAGCCGATGAGCTACTGGGAGGTCTACCGCGCCGACCTCGACCCGCTCGCCGCGCACTACCCGGCCCGGCCGTACGACACCGGCGTGCACCTGCTGCTCGGCCCCGCCGCCAGCCGCGGCCGCGGCCTGGGCGCCGTCCTGCTGGCCGCCCTCGCAGAATTGATTCTCCGCCGGAATCCGCGCTGCGAACGGGTGGTGGCCGAGCCGGACGTCCGCAACCGGCGGTCCGTCCGGGCCTTCGAACGGGCCGGATTCCGGGCCGCCGCCGAACTCGACCTGCCCGACAAGCGCGCCGCCCTGATGGTCCGCGACCGGGCCGACGGGCCCGCCGCGCAGGCCCAACTCCCCGCCTAGGACGACCCTGTGGACACCTCGACACCCCCTCCGTACGACCTGCTCGGCGTCGGCATCGGCCCGTTCAACCTCTCGCTCGCCGCACTCGCCGAACCCGTCCCCGGCCTGCGCACGCTCTTCTGCGACCAGCGCCCGGAGTTCCGCTGGCACCCCGGGATGCTGGTCGACGGGGCCCGGATGCAGGTGCCGTTCCTCGCCGACCTGGTCTCCCTGGTCGACCCGACCAGCCCGTGGTCCTTCCTCAACTACCTGCGCGACCAGGACCGGCTGTTCCCGTTCTACTTCGCCGAGCGCTTCCAGCTGCCGCGCCGCGAGTACGACCACTACTGCCGCTGGGCCGCCGAGCGGCTGGCCAACTGCCGCTTCGGCACCGAGGTCACCGCCCTGCACTGGGAGGCGCCCTGGTACCGCGCCGAACTGACCGACACCGCGACCGGCCGGCGCTCCGAGGTCAGGGCCCGCAACCTCGCCCTCGGCGTCGGCACCCGGCCGGTACTGCCCGAGGCCTTCGCCGCGCTGGCCGGCCACCCGCGGGCCTTCCACTCCGCCGAGTACCTGGACCGCCGTGCCGACCTGGCCGGCACCCGCGACATCACCGTCGTCGGCAGCGGGCAGTCCGGCGCCGAGGTCTTCCTCGACCTGCTCCGGCGCCACGAGGGCGACGACGTCCGGCTGCGCTGGCTCACCCGGACCAGGGCGCTCGCCCCCATGGAGTACTCCAAGCTCGGCCTGGAGCACTTCACCCCCGACTACACCCGCTACTTCCACGGCCTGCCCGCGGCCGTCCGGGACGCGCTGGTCACCGCCCAGTGGCAGCTGCACAAGGCCGCCAGCGCCGAGACCCTCGCCGAGATCCACGACCACCTCTACGAGCGCACCATCGGCCGCCCGATCGACGCCGCCCCGGTCGAGATCACCCCCGGCACCGCCGTCGACGCCGCCCGCCCCGGCCCCTGCGGCGGCCTCGAACTGCACTGCCGGCACACCGACTCCGGCGCCGAACACCTGCTGCGCACCGACGCCGTGGTGCTCGCCACCGGCTACCGGGCGGCCCGCCCGGCCGCGCTCGAACCGCTCGCCGAACTGATCGACTGGGACGAGGCCGGGCGCTACCGGGTCGACCCGGACCACCGGGTCGCCACCCGGCCCGGACTCACCGGCGGGCTGTACGTCCAGAACGCCGAACTGCACACCCACGGCGTCGGCACCCCCGACCTCGGACTCGGCGCCCACCGGGCCGCCGTGATCCTCAACGCCGTCACCGGGCGCACCGTCCACCGGCTGCCCGGCCGCACCGCCTGGACCGGCTTCGCGCCGCCCGGCCCCGCCGGGCCCGCCGACCAGCCCACCTCCGCCGGTCCCGTAGAACAGCCCACCCCCGCCGGTCCCGTGGAACAGCCCACCCCCGCCGTCCCCCGCCCCCAGGAGTTGACCCGTGCCGCAACCGTCGGCCGCTGAACCGCCGCTCCACCTGCCCCCGCACCTCACCGCCGGGCACTGGCAGCGGGCCGGCCGCGCCCTGCTGGCCAAGATGCTGGGCGAGTTCGCCTACGAGGAACTGCTCCGACCCGTCCCCGGCGACGAGCCCGGCGAGTACCGGCTGGAGCTGCCCGAGGCCGAGTACCGCTTCACCGCCCGGCGCGGCTCCTACGACAGCTGGCAGGTCGACCCGGAGTCCGTCCGCTGCTCCCGCCCGGACGGCCTGGACCCGCTGCGCTTCCTCCCGTACGCCCGGCAGACCCTCGGCCTGCGCGGCGAGACCACCGGCCACCTGATCCGCGAGCTCTCCGCCACCCTCACCGCCGACGCCCGCCAGCTCGCCACCGCGCTGACCGCCGCCGAACTCGCCGACCTCGACCACGCCGCGCTGGAGGGCCGGCAGACCGGCCACCCCTGGATCGTCCCCAACAAGGGCCGGATCGGCTTCTCCGCCGCCGACGCCGCCCGCTGGGCCCCGGAGGCCCGCAGCCCGCGCCCGCTGCCGTGGATCGCCGTGCACCGCCGGCTCGCCGAGTACCGCGGCGTGCCCGGCCTGGAGCGGCCCGAGCAGCTGTACGCCCGCGAGCTCGACGACGTGGACGCGCTGCGCGCCGCGCTCGGCCCGGACGCCGCGGACTACCTGCTGCTGCCCGTCCACCCCTGGCAGTGGGACGAGACGGTCCTGCCGCTGTTCGCGCCCTGGATCGCCTCCGGCGAGATCGTCCCGCTGCCCTCGGACGGCGACCCACGGCTGCCCCAGCAGTCCATCCGCTCCTTCTTCAACACCGCCCACCCCGAGCGCTGCACCGTCAAGCTGCCGCTGTCCATCCTCAACACCCTGGTCTGGCGCGGCCTGCCGGTCGAGCGCACGCTGGCCGCGCCCGCCGTCACCGCCTGGCTGCTCGGCCTGCGCGACACCGACCCGTACCTGCGCGACGAGTGCCGGGTGATCCTGCTCGGCGAGATCGCCTCCGTCACCGTCGACCACCCGCTCTACCGCGAGCTGCCCGAGGCGCCGTACCAGTACAAGGAGCTGCTCGGCGCGATCTGGCGCCAGCCGCTCGGCCCCTTCCTGGACGGCGGCGAGCGAGCCCGCACCCTGGCCTCGCTGCTGCAGACCGGCTCCGACGGGCGGGCGCTCGCCGCCGAGCTGATCGACCGCTCCGGCCTGCTCCCCGGCGACTGGACCGCCCGGCTGTTCGCCGCGATGATGCCGCCGCTGCTGCACTTCCTCTACCGCTACGGGCTGGTCTTCTCCCCGCACGGCGAGAACGCCATCGTGGTCTTCGACCCCACCGACGCGCCGGTCCGGCTCGCGGTCAAGGACTTCGTGGACGACGTCAACCTCAGCGCCCAGGACCTGCCCGAACTGCGCGGCCTGCCCGACGAGGTGGCCGAGGTGCTGCTGCGGGAGAGCCCGCAGGGGCTCTGCCAGTTCATCCACTCCGGGCTGTTCATCGGCGTCTTCCGCTTCCTCGCCCCGCTGCTGGAGGCGCAGACCGGACTGCCCGAGACCGAGTTCTGGGCCCTGCTGCGCGCCGAGGTGCTGCGCTACCAGGACCGCTTCCCCGAGCTGCGCGAGCGCTTCGAGCTGTTCGACCTGTTCCGCCCCCGGATCGACCGGCTCTGCCTCAACCGCAACCGGCTGCTGATGGACGGCTACCAGGACCGCCCGCACCGCCCGCACGCCGCCCGGTACGGGACGGTGCCGAACGCGCTGGTCGCCGTGGACGTGCGGATGCCCGGGCAACGGGACCGGATTGTCACCCCCGCCCCGTAGGCTGAGAGGGTCATGACGAACGACTCCGAATCCCACGACTCCGAATCCCAGCGGGCGGCAGTCCTCGGCGACGAGGCCGAGGAAGCCGTCGCCGTCCCGCGCTCGCGGATCCCCGAACTGCTGCACGCCGCGGTGGCGGCCGTCGGCGGTGTGGAGCGCCCCGGCCAGGTCCGGATGGCCGAGGCCGTCGCCGACGCCGTCGACCACGCCGAGCACCTGCTCGTCCAGGCCGGCACCGGCACCGGGAAGTCCCTGGCCTACCTGGTGCCCGCGCTCGCCCACGGCGACCGGGTGGTGGTCGCCACCGCCACCCTGGCGCTGCAACGCCAGCTGGTGGAGCGGGACTTGCCGCGCACCGTCGAGGCGATGCACCCGGTGCTGCGCCGCCGCCCGCTGTTCGCGATGCTCAAGGGCCGCTCCAACTACCTCTGCCTGCACCGGGCCAACGAAGGCACCCCGAGCGACGAGGGCGAGGGCCTGTTCGACCCGGTGGACGCGCTCGGCGGGCCCACCGGGAAGCTCGGGAAGGACGTGCTGCGGCTGCGCGACTGGGCCGACGAGACCGACACCGGGGACCGCGACGACCTCAGCCCCGGCGTCTCCGACAAGGCCTGGGCCCAGCTCTCTGTCACCTCCAAGGAGTGCCTGGGCGCCACCCGCTGCCCGTACGGCCAGGAGTGCTTCGCGGAGAAGGCGCGGGAGCGGGCCAAGCTGGCGGACGTCGTGGTCACCAACCACGCGATGCTCGCGATCGACGCGATCGAGGGCGCGCCGGTGCTGCCCGAGCACGGGCTGCTGATCGTGGACGAGGCGCACGAGCTGGTCAACCGGGTCACCGGCGCCGCCACCGCCGAGCTGACCGTCGGCGCCGTCAACCGGGCGGTGAAGCGGGCCGCGCGGCTGGCCAACGAGAAGGCGGTGGACGCGCTCCAGGCCGCCGCCGAGAACTACCACGGCCTGATGGAGACCGCCCAGCCCGGCCGGGTCGAGGAGCTGCCCGAGTACCTCGCGTACGCGGTCACCGCGATCCGGGACGCCTCCCGCCAGGTGATCACCTCGCTCGGCGAGACCAGGGACAAGGGGCTCAGCGACGAGGACGCCGTCCGCAAGCAGGCGATGGCCTCGGCCGAGGCGCTGCACGAGACGGCCGAGCGGCTGCTGGAGGACTCCGAGTACGACGTGGTCTGGATCGAGCGCAGCGACCGCTACGGGCTGGGCACCGCCTCGCTGCGGGTCGCCCCGCTGAGCGTCTCCGGGCTGCTGCGCGAGGGGCTGTACAAGGAGCGCTCGGTCGTCCTCACCTCGGCCACGCTCAAGCTCGGCGGGGACTTCAACGGCGTCGCCGCCTCGGTCGGCCTGCCCTCCGAGACGCGGCTGCCGGACGTCCGCACCGCCGGGGACAACCCGGACGCCGACGCGGGCTTCGGCGAGGACGCGGTGCCGCACTGGCGCGGGATCGACGTCGGCTCGCCGTTCAAGTACCCCAAGCAGGGCATCCTGTACGTCGCCAAGCACCTGGCCGACCCCGGGCGCGATCCCGAACGGCCCGACATGCTGGACGAGTTGGCCGAGCTGATCGGCGCGGCCGGCGGGCGCACGCTGGGCCTGTTCTCCTCGATGCGCGGCGCCCAGACGGCCGCCGAGGCGATGCGCGAGCGGCTGGACCACCGCGTCCTGCTCCAGGGCGAGGACACCCTCGGCGAGCTGATCCGGGAGTTCGCCTCGGACGCGACGACCTGCCTGTTCGGCACGCTCTCGCTCTGGCAGGGCGTGGACGTGCCCGGCTCGGCCTGCCAGCTGGTCGTGATGGACCGGATCCCGTTCCCCCGGCCGGACGACCCGCTGATGAGCGCCCGCCAGAAGGACGTCGAACAGCGCGGCGGGAACGGCTTCATGGCCGTCGCGGCGACCCACGCGGCGCTGCTGATGGCGCAGGGCGCGGGCCGGCTGGTGCGCGCGGCCGACGACCGGGGCGTGGTCGCGGTGCTGGACCCGCGGGTGGAGACCAAGCGGTACGGGAGCTTCTTCCGCTCCTCGATGCCGGAGTTCTGGTACACCACGGACCGCAACCAGGTGCGCCGCTCGCTGGCGTCGATCGACGCCTCGGCGGCGCCGGTGCGGCTGGTGGTGAAGCGGGGCTGAGGGCCCCGGCCGCCCGGCCCGTGGAACGCCGGAGGGGCTCCCCGCACTGTGCGGAGGAGCCCCTTCCCGGTGTGTGTGGTGGTGCGGTGCGTGCTGGTGCGTGTTGCTGCGCGCGCCGAGGCGGCGCGGGTGCGCTCAGAGGCGCACGGGGCCGCCCAGGGGCGGCGTGGGTGCGCTCAGAGGCGGCGCAGGACCGCGACGACCTTGCCCAGGATGGTCGCGTTGTCGCCGTTGATCGGCTCGTACGCCGGGTTGTGCGGCATCAGCCAGATCCGGCCGTCCTCGCGCTTGAGCCGCTTCACGGTGGCCTCGCCGTCGATCATCGCGGCCACGATGTCGCCGTTCTCGGCGACCGGCTGGCGGCGCACGGTGACCCAGTCGCCGTCACAGATGGCCGCCTCGATCATCGAGTCGCCGCGCACGGTGAGCGCGAACAGCTCGCCCTCGCCGACCAGCTGGCGGGGCAGCGGGAAGACGTCCTCGACCGTCTGCTCGGCCAGGATCGGCCCGCCGGCGGCGATCCGGCCGACCAGCGGGACGTAGGAGGTGGAGGGCCGGCCGGCCGTCTCGGCGGTGTTCGGACGGGCCACCTCGACGCCGCGGACCTCGTAGGCGCGCGGGCGGTGCGGATCCCGGCGCAGGAAGCCCTTGCGCTCCAGGGCCATCAGCTGGTGGGCGACCGAGGAGGTGCTGGACAGGCCCACGGCCTGGCCGATCTCGCGCATGGACGGCGGGTAGCCGCGGCGCTGGACGGAATCCCGGATGACCTCGATCACCCGGCGCTGGCGCTCGGTGAGGCCGGCCTCGTCGGTGCGGATGCCGGGGGGGCGACCTGGCATCGCCCGGGCGGGGGAGGTGTGGGAGTCGTCCATGGCGGTGGAGTGTTCGATCGGCTGGTCGGGAACGCGGGTCGCCCCGGAAAGGGCCGCGCCGGAGAGGCGGTGGTCTTCGCTACGGTCCATGCTGCTGTCCACACCCTGCTGATTCGTGGTGCGCTGCCCCACCTTGAACTGGGAGTGTTCCTGCACCGGGATGGTGTTGCTTTCGATCGTGTTCACGGCGGCCCCTCTCGACGGCTGTCCTCTCCCCTTTTCCAGCCCAACGCGCCTCCTATCGAAAGGTTGCGCCAAACACACGTTCGAGTGAATTATTCGGGAGTTGACTGACTCGATCAAGGCTTTGTTGTACATCGAGTAAATGTTCGAGCGAAACTCGCCCCCGGCAGTCTAATCGGGCCCCTCGCGACATCGACACGCCAAGGCGCTCACCTCCCCCAGACTCCTAGATGTAGTGGCTACAGTCCTCTCCGTGCCCAGTACTAGTGGTCGCCCCGCATGATCAGCTTGCCGAGGCCGGGGGCGCATCGCATAGACTCAACAGGTCCGAACGTTCTGCCAGGGAGGGACCCCGAGGTGCACTGCCCCTTCTGCCGGCACTCCGACAGCCGTGTTGTCGACAGCCGGACCACCGAGGACGGCAGCTGCATCCGCCGTCGTCGGCAGTGCCCGGACTGCGGACGCCGCTTCACCACGGTGGAGACGGCCGCGCTGATGGTCATCAAGCGCAGCGGCGTCACCGAGCCGTTCTCCCGGCAGAAGGTCATCACCGGCGTCCGCAAGGCCTGCCAGGGCCGCCCGGTCACCGAGGACGCGCTCGCCCAGCTCGGCCAGCGGGTCGAGGAGTGCGTGCGCGCCAGCGGCAGCGCCGAGCTGACCACCCACGACGTGGGGCTGGCCATACTCGGCCCGCTCAAGGAACTCGACGTGGTCGCCTACCTGCGCTTCGCCTCCGTGTACCAGGCGTACGACGGACTGGAAGACTTCGAGGCCGCCATCGCGGAGCTCCGCGCAGAACGGCCCCGCACCCCCGAGGCGGACGACACCTGCGTGTCCGTGTCCGCCGCCGCGCCCTAGGAGGCGCCGGGCCCCTCGCGGGCCCAGCCACCCGCACCACCACGGCCCCGCGGGGCCCACGCGTGCCCGAAAACGGGGCACAGAACACTACAAACCGTGCGTAAGCAGGCAGGGTTCCTGCCTGCCCGCACACCGGAAGAACGAACCAGCAGTGCCCGGACTTTTCAGGGCACTTCGGGCGTTTGCCCAGGAGGAGGAGCGAGAAGTGACAGACACCACGAGCGGTTCCGCACGCGGGTCGAAGTCCGAGAAGGCCGCGGCCAAGGGCGCCAAGGCCCCGAAGGGCGGTCTCCGGATGGAGCGCATCTACACCACTCCTGGCGTGCACCCGTACGACGAGGTCCGCTGGGAGCGGCGGGACGTCGTCATGACCAACTGGCGTGACGGCTCGATCAACTTCGAGCAGCGCGGCGTCGAGTTCCCCGACTTCTGGTCGGTCAACGCCGTCAACATCGTCACGTCCAAGTACTTCCGCGGCGCCGTCGGCACCCCCCAGCGCGAGTGGAGCCTCAAGCAGATCATCGACCGCGTGGTGCTCACCTACCGCGCCGCCGGCGAGAAGCACGGCTACTTCGCCTCCAAGGACGACGCCGAGATCTTCGAGCACGAGCTGACCCACGCCCTCCTCCACCAGGTGTTCAGCTTCAACTCGCCGGTCTGGTTCAACGTCGGCACCAAGCAGCCCCAGCAGGTCAGCGCCTGCTTCATCCTGTCCGTCGACGACTCCATGGACTCGATCCTCGACTGGTACAAGGAAGAGGGAATGATCTTCAAGGGCGGCTCCGGCGCCGGCCTGAACCTCTCCCGGATCCGCTCCTCCAAGGAACTGCTCTCCTCCGGCGGCAACGCCTCCGGCCCGGTCTCCTTCATGCGCGGCGCCGACGCCTCGGCCGGCACCATCAAGTCCGGTGGCGCCACCCGCCGCGCGGCCAAGATGGTCGTGCTCGACGTGGACCACCCGGACGTCGAGGCCTTCATCGAGACCAAGGTGAAGGAGGAGGAGAAGATCCGCGCCCTGCGCGACGCGGGCTTCGACATGGACCTCGGTGGGGACGACATCACCTCCGTCCAGTACCAGAACGCCAACAACTCGGTCCGCGTCAACGACGAATTCATGACCGCCGTCGAGAACGGCACCGAATTCGGCCTGCGCGCCCGGATGACCGGCGAGGTCATCGAGACCGTCGACGCGAAGAAGCTGTTCCGCAAGATGGCCGAGGCCGCCTGGGCCTGCGCCGACCCCGGCATCCAGTACGACACCACGATCAACCACTGGCACACCTGCCCGGAGTCCGGCCGCATCAACGCGTCCAACCCCTGCTCCGAGTACATGCACCTGGACAACTCCAGCTGCAACCTCGCCTCGCTGAACCTGATGAAGTTCCTCCGCGACGACGACTCCTTCGACGCGGCGACCTTCGCCAAGGTCGTCGAGCTGGTCATCACCGCGATGGACATCTCCATCTGCTTCGCGGACTTCCCCACCGAGAAGATCGGCGAGACCACCCGCGCCTACCGCCAGCTCGGCATCGGCTACGCCAACCTCGGCGCCCTGCTGATGGCCACCGGCCACGCCTACGACAGCGAGGGCGGCCGCGCCCTGGCCGGCGCCATCACCTCGCTGATGACCGGCACCGCCTACCGCCGCGGCGCCGAACTCGCCGGCGTGGTCGGCCCGTACGACGGCTACGCCCGCAACGCGGCCCCGCACCAGCAGGTCATGAAGCAGCACGCCGACGCCTCGCTGGACGCCGTCTCCCACGACGACCTGGACGCCCCGGTCTGGCTGGCCGCCAACAAGTCCTGGCAGGACGTGCTCCGCCTCGGCGCCCAGAACGGCTTCCGCAACGCCCAGGCCTCGGTGCTCGCCCCGACCGGCACCATCGGCCTGATGATGGACTGCGACACCACCGGCGTCGAGCCCGACCTGGCCCTGGTCAAGTTCAAGAAGCTGGTCGGCGGCGGCTCGATGCAGATCGTCAACGGCACCGTCCCGCGCGCCCTCAAGCGCCTCGGCTACCAGGACGAGCAGATCGAGGCGGTCGTCGCCCACATCGCCGAGCACGGCAACGTGGTGGACGCCCCGGGCCTGAAGCCGGAGCACTACGAGGTGTTCGACTGCGCGATGGGCGAGCGCTCCATCTCGCCGATGGGGCACGTGCGGATGATGGCCGCGATCCAGCCCTGGATCTCCGGCGCCATCTCCAAGACCGTGAACATGCCGGCCGCCGCGACCGTCGAGGACGTCGAGGAGATCTACTTCGAGGCGTGGAAGATGGGCGTCAAGGCGCTCGCCATCTACCGCGAAAACTCGAAGGTCGGCCAGCCGCTCTCGGCCAAGAAGAAGGACTCCGAGGAGAAGACCGAGGCGGCCGCCCCGGTCACCCCGGCCGCCGTGGTCGAGAAGGTCGTCGAGTACCGCCCGGTCCGCAAGCGCCTGCCCAAGGGCCGTCCGGGCATCACCACCTCCTTCACGGTCGGTGGCGCCGAGGGCTACATGACCGCCAACTCCTACCCGGACGACGGCCTGGGCGAGGTCTTCCTGAAGATGTCCAAGCAGGGCTCGACCCTCGCGGGCATGATGGACGCCTTCTCCATCGCCGTCTCGGTCGGCCTCCAGTACGGCGTGCCGCTGGAGACCTACGTCTCGAAGTTCACCAACATGCGCTTCGAGCCGGCCGGCCTGACCGACGACCCGGACGTGCGGATGGCGCAGTCGATCGTCGACTACATCTTCCGCCGCCTGGCGCTCGACTTCCTGCCGTTCGAGACCCGCTCGGCGCTCGGCATCCACTCCGTCGAGGAGCGCCAGCGCCACCTGGAGACGGGCTCGTACGAGCCGCTGGAGGCCGAGGAGCTCGACACCGAGTCGCTCGCCCAGTCCGCCCCCGTCGCCGCCAAGCCGGCCGCCGTCCCGGCCCCGGCCCCGGCCCCCGTCGTCGTCGAGGCACCCAAGGCGACCCCGAAGCAGGCCCACAACTCCACGGAGCTGATGGAGATCCAGCTCGGCCTCAACGCCGACGCCCCGCTCTGCTTCTCCTGCGGCACCAAGATGCGCCGCGCCGGCAGCTGCTACCTCTGCGAGGGCTGCGGCTCCACCAGCGGCTGCAGCTGACCGCGCCCGACCCCGGTTTCACCCGATGAGGTGAAAACCTGAGGCGGGGCGAGGACTTCACGTCCTCGCCCCGCCTTTTCTGTCGGTCGGGGTTGCTTTGCTGCGCGCATGGCGACAGGAGCAGCGAAGCGGGCACCACGACGGCCACCGGCGGCGGAGATCACACCGGAGACCCCGATCTGGTGCCCGGCGTGCCGGGACCACCACCCGGCCGCTGATTTCCCAAGGAACGCGAGCAGGCCGAGCGGTCTGCAGAGCGAGTGCAAGCAGGCCGTCCGGGCGAGGGCGGCGAGGCCGGAGGCCCGCGAGGCCGCGAACCGGGCCCGGCGGAAGAAGTGGGAACGGCCGGAGGTCCGGGCCGCCGCACTGGAGCGGCAGCGCGCTCGGCGCGCGAAGCTCGGTGCCGGGCACGATCTGCGCCGGTCGCGGGCCAGGCTTCAGGCCGTGGTGACGGAGTGGAAGAGCGGCGGCTGCGTCGACTGCGGGTACGCCGATGTACGGGCCCTGGACCCTGACCACCTGGACCCGACGCAGAAGGCGGGGACGATATCCCGCCTCGTGCAGCTGTGCGTCGCCAAGGACCGGCTGCTGGCCGAGCTCGCCAAGTGCGAGGTCCGGTGCGCCCGCTGCCATCGAGCGCGGACGATGCGGCAGCGCGGGCGTTCGACGGAACGGCTGCCTCCGTCCTGGGCCCGGATGGTGGAGGCCCAGGCGCGGAACGACCGGTTGAAGCTGGCGCGGGGCTGCGCCGACTGCGGTTGGCGGGGATGGGCCCGGGGCCTCGACTGGGACCACGTGCGCGGCGCCAAGTCGGCGAACGTGTCGCAGCTGATCGCCGAGCGGAAGCCGTGGTCGGAGGTCGCGGCGGAGATCGCCAAGTGCGAGGCCGTGTGTGCGAACTGCCACCGGATCCGGACTGCGGTCAGGCGGGGCCGGACGTCCCGGAGCGCGTCCGGCGTGCCGATGTCACGTTCGGGGGCGGTGTCCGGTCTGTAGGGGGTGACGGGTTTTCTCAGGGAAGGAGTGGCGCGGTGGTGGGAACGGTGCTGGTGACCGGGGCGACGGGGACGTTGGGGCGGGAGGTGGTGCGGCTGCTGGTGGCGCGCGGGGTGGCGGTGCGGGGGCTGAGCCGGCGGGTGCGGGACGGGGGCGACGGGGCCGAGTGGGTGGTCGGGGACCTGGTCGGCGGGGCCGGGGTTGCGGAGGCGATGGCCGGGGTCGAGGTGGTGGTGGACTGCGCGACCACGCAGAAGAAGGCGGACGTGGCCGGGGTCCGGACGCTGGTGGCCCGGGCCCGGGAGGCCGGGGTGCGGCACCTGGTGTACGTGTCGATTGTCGGGATCGACCGGGTGCCGTTCGCGTACTACGCGACGAAGCTCGCCTGCGAGCGGGTGGTGCGGGAGTCGGGGCTGGGTTGGACGGTGCTGCGGGCGACGCAGTTCCACGACCTGGTGCTGAAGGTCTTCGACGCCTCCGTGAAGCTGCCGGTCCTCCCGGTGCTGAGCGGGGTGGCGTGCCAGCCGGTGGACGTACGGGAGGTGGCCGCGGCGGTCGCGGACCTGGCGGGGGAGGAGCCCGCCGGCTTCGCCCCGGAGGTCGGCGGCCCGCAGGTGCGTTCGTACCGGGAACTGGCCGAGGCCTACCTGCGGGCGGCGGGCAGGCGCCGGTTGCTGCTGCCGCTGCCCCTCCCGGGAGCGACCGGCCGCGGACTGCGGGCGGGCGGCAACCTGACGCCGGATCGGGCGGTGGGCCGGGGGACCTTCGAGGAGGCACTGGAGCGACGGTTCGGCGGCCGCTGAGGTCGGCGGCCGCCGGCACAGGGCGGGCGCCCACGGTGTGAGGCGTGGCGCTCGGGTGGGCGTCGGGGCGTCGTCGTGTGGTGTGGGCGGCGTGAAGGTAGGAGATTGGCCGTCAACTGGCCGCTTGAGGCCTATGTCTGAATCGATATGATCGGCCGAAAGCGTGAACCGATCAGACGCCCGGAGATGTTTCGCTACGTCGCCGGGCGGACTGGTATGCGCCCGACCAGCTGTCGGCGGCCGCAACCGTCGCCGACCCGCCGCCCGCGCCGCCGCCCGCCGACGTTGCCGAGGACCGCACCGATGAGAGAAGCCACCAGCCCCGACGGCCGATCGCGCCGCCGGCCCGCGCCGCGCACCGTCGCCCTGACCGCGGCCGCCGTGCTGCTGGCGCTGGTCGCCGCGCCGGTCGGCGTCGCCCGGGCGCTCGGCGCGCACCAGCCGCTCACCGCCCTCGCGGTGGGCGCCGTCACGGTGCTCTGGCTGATCGCCGTCGGCCTCGCGGCGGCCGGGGTCGAGCGCTCCCGCGGGCTGGCCGAGGAGCTGGCCGCGCAGCACGAGGAGACCCGGGCGGCGCTGGTCGCCGCGGGCACGGCCCGGCAGGCCGAGACGGCCGCCGTCGACCGCGCCGCCGCCGCGTTCGCCGAGCGGGACGCCGCCCGCGCCGGGCAGGCCCGGGCCGAGGCCGACGTCACCACCGCGCACGCCGAGCTGGCCCGGCTGCGGGCCGAACTCGACGCCGAGCGGGCCGGGGCGGAGGCTGAGCGGACCCGGGTCGAGGCCGAGCGCGCCGAGCTGGCCCGGATCCCCGAGGGCGTGCTGCCCGAGGTGGTGGCGAAGCTGCGGGCCGGCGCGGCGGTGGACAGTGCGCTGGCCGTCCACCGCAAGCACCCCCAGTACCCGCTGCTGCGTGCCGTCGGCGAGGAGATCGGCCGCGGCGAGCGGCTGCGGGCCGCCGCGCTCGCGGTGTGCGCGACCGCTGCCGGGCGGGTCCAGGCGCTGGCCACGAGCATGCACGCCGAGCTGCGCGAGATGCAGCACCGGCACGACGAGGAGGTCCTCGGCGACCTGCTGAGCCTGGACCACTCGACCGCCCAGGCGGGCCGGATGGCCGACAGCATCGCCGTGCTCACCGGCGCCCGCTCGGGCCGCCGTTGGGCCAAGCCGATCGCGGTGGAGTCGGTGCTGCGCGGCGCGCTCGGCCGGATCGGCGCCTACCAGCGGGTGCGGCTGCACAACGCCAGCACCGCCGCGGTCGCCGGGTACGCGGCCGAGGGCGTGATGCACGCGCTGGCCGAACTGCTGGACAACGCCACCAACTTCTCCGCCCCGCCGGCCGAGGTGCACGTCTATGTCGAGGAGGTGCCCGCCGGGCTGGCGGTCACCGTCGAGGACAGCGGGCTGGGCCTGAGCGACAGTTGGCTGCGCCGGGCCGAACGGGCCGTCTCCGCCGAACCGCTGGACCTCACCACGCTCTCCGCGGGTACCCGCCTGGGGCTGGCGGTGGTCGGCGTGCTGGCGCGCAAGCACGGGCTGCAGATCTCCTTCCGGCCCTCGGCGCGCGGCGGTACCGGCGTGGTGATGCTGATCCCGCATCAGCTGGTCACCCACCCGGCACCGGCCGCGGCCCCGGCGCCCGTCCAGGTGTCCGTACCGGTGCAGGCGTCGCCCGCGGAGACCGCGCGCCCCGCGCTCACCTCGGCGCGCCCCGCCCCGGCCTCCCTGCCTCCGGCTCCCTCCGCGCAGCGGACCCGCGTCGGGACGCAGGCCGCGGCCGGGACGCGGACCGCCACCGCGCCCGCGCTGCCGGCCGCGCCCGTCCGGACGACCGACAGCGGCCTGCCGCAGCGCCGCCGCGGACAGACGCTGGCCACCGCCGCCCCCGCGACGGACCGGGCGGCGAAGCCCGCCGGCACCGACGCGGCGGGTGCGGCCGGCCGGTTCGGCGCGTTCCGCCGGGCCGCTGCCGCCCGTCCGGCGGCGGCCGGGCAGCCCGCCGCCGGGGCTCCGACCGAGGGCCCCGCCGGGACGCCGGTCACGGACCCTGCCGGGGCTCCGGCCACCGACTCTGCCGGGCCGCCGGCCACCGACCCTTCCGGGGTGCCGACCACAGCCCCCGACACCACGCCCGACGCTTCCCCCGTCACCGAGAAGGACACCTGATGAGCAGTGCCACCGACCGTGACCTCGACTGGCTGTTGGAGAACCTGCTGGCGGCGACCCCCGGCACCCGGCACGCCCTGGTGCTCTCCGCCGACGGCCTCAAGCTCTGCCACACCGCCGGACTGAGCACCGACCAGGCCGACCAGCTGGCCGCCATCGCCTCCGGTCTGCAGAGCCTGGCGCACGGCGCCTCGATCGAGTTCGGCGACGGCAGCGGCGGCGTGCGGCAGTCGATGACCGAGTTCCACGGCGGCATCCTGTGCATCGTGGCGGCCGGCGAGGGCGCGCACCTGGCGGTGGTCACGGACGACGACGCGGACGTCGGCGTGGTCGGCCACAACATGCACGGCCTGATCGAGCAGATCGGGGTCCACCTCAGCGCGCCCGCCCGGGCGGCGGAAGGCGAGGCCGCGCAAGAGAGCGCGGTCATATGAGCGCGCGGAGCGAGCGGACGGTCGAAGGAGTCGCGGGGGTCGCGGGGGTCGACGCCCCCGCCGCGCGGAGCGAGGTGGGCGCATGAGTCCGGGGCCGGTGCTTCCGGGGCGCGACGACGACCCGGACCGCCTCTACACCATCACCCGGGGCCGCAGCCGTTCCCCGGAGAACGCCTTCGACCTGGTGACCCTGATCGTCGCCGAGCGGCAGCCGGCGCCCGGGATGCAGTCGGAGCACGCCCGGATCCTGCGGATGTGCGAGGCCCCGACCGCCGTGGTGGAGGTGGCGGCGGAACTGGCGCTGCCCGTCTCGGTGGTGAAGATCCTGCTCGGCGACCTGCTGGAGTCCGGGGCGGTCACCGCCCGCCACCCCCGGTTCGCGCCGAACAAGGCCCGGCTGCCCGACCTCGACACGCTGAAGCAGGTGCTGCATGGCCTTCAACAGCTCTGACGTCTCGGCCGTCGGCGGCGTCCGGACCGCCGTGGAGGGCCGGCCCGTTGCCGATGTCCGGGCCGCTGCTGACGTCCGGCCCGCCGGTGCGCGCACCCCGCTGCGGGCGACGGCCGACAACGCGCTGAAGATCGTCGTGGTCGGCGGCTTCGGCGTGGGCAAGACCACCCTGGTCGGCTCGGTCAGCGAGATCCGTCCGCTGAACACCGAAGAGGTGATGACCAAGGCGGGCGAGGGCATCGACCCGGCCGGCGCCTGGGGCAAGCGCTCCACCACGGTCGCCTTCGACTTCGGCCGGATCACCCTTTCCGAGCGGCAGGTGCTGTACCTGTTCGGCGCGCCCGGGCAGGAACGTTTCTGGTTCCTCTGGGACCGCCTGTTCAGCGGCGCCCTGGGCGCGGTCGTCCTGGTGGACACCCGGCGCCTGGAGGACTCCTGGTACGCCATCGACCGGCTGGAGCACCACGGCACGCCGTTCATCGTGGCCCGCAACAACTTCGGCGAGCCGGGCCACACCCTGGAGCAGGTCCGCGAGGCGCTGGACCTGCCGGCCGAGGTGCCGCTGGTGGACTGCGACGCGCGCGACCGCGAGTCCGGCAAGCGGGTGCTGATCGCCCTGGTCCACCACCTGGCCGCCTTGGCCGGGGCCGACGAGGCCGCCCTGGCCGGTGCCGACGGAGCCGTCCTGGCCGGTGCCGACGGAGCCGTCCCGGCCGCTGCCGCCGGGGAGGACGAGACGGCCCCCGCCGCGCGGCCAGCCCCGGCCGGGCCCCGCACCGCGATCTACGAGGAGAGCACCCCGTGACCGAGCCCGCCGCCACCCCGCCCCCGGGCTGCCCGGCGCACGCCGGCGCCACGCCGCTGTACGGGCCGCGCTTCCAGACCGACCCGTCCCAGCTCTACCGCGAGCTGCGCGCCGCGCACGGCCCGGTCGCCCCGGTCGAGCTGGCCGGCGGCGTGCCCGCCTGGCTGGTCATCGGCTACCGCGAGCTGCAGCAGGTGACCGGCCGGCCGCAGCTGTTCGGCCGCGACTCCAGCCGCTGGCACGCCTGGGCGACGCTGCCCGCCGACTGGCCGCTGAAGCCGATGATGGCCCCCGTCCCCTCGATCCTCTACGCCGAGGGCGAGGAGCACGTCCGGCGTTCGCGCGCGGTCACCGACGCGCTGGCCGGGATCGACCCGTACGAGCTGCGCAAGCACGCGGAGGAGATCGCCGACGGCCTGATCGACGAGTTCGCCGGGCGCGGCGAGGCCGACCTGGTCGCCGAGTACGCGCACCGGATGCCGCTGCTGGTGCTGTGCCGGGTGCTCGGCCTGGACGAGGAGCAGGCGCCGCAGTTGATCGCGGCGCTGCTGGCCATGCTGGACGGCGGCCCGGACGCGCCGGCCGGCGCCCAACGGCTGCTGGAGCTGATGCTCGCGCTGGTCGAGGAGAAGGCCGAGCACCCGGGCGCCGACATCGCCTCGCGGATGCTGGCGCACCCGGCCGGGCTGACCCACGACGAGGTGATGCGCGACCTGCGGGTGCTGCTGATCGCCGGCCACCAGCCGAGCTCGTACTGGATCTCCAACACGCTGCGGCTGATGCTCACCGACGAGCGGTTCGCGGCCTCGCTGGCCGGCGGCCGGCGCAGCATCAGCCAGGCGTTGAACGAGGCGCTCTGGGAGGACACCCCGACCCAGATCTTCGCCGGACGCTGGGCGGTCCGCGACACCCAGGTGGGCGGCCAGCGGATCGGCGAGGGGGACATGGTCCTGCTCGGCATCGCCGGGGCCAACGCCGACCCGGCCGTCCGGCAGCCGGACGGCCGCCCGGCGGAGGGCAACCGGGCGCACCTGAGCTACTCGTACGGCGAGCACGGCTGCCCGTTCCCGGCACAGGAGGCGGCCGAGGTGATCGCCACCACCGCGATCGAGGTGCTGCTCGACCGGCTGCCGGACCTGCGGCTGGCGGTGGCCGAGCACGCGCTGGTGTGGCGGCCGTCGGCCTGGGTGCGCGGGCTGGTGGCGCTGCCGGTCTCGTTCACCCCCGGCCATCCGGCCTGATCCATCCGCACCCGCCGTTCGAAAGAGCCGCGAAACCCCTCGAACGCCCTCGAAACCTCCGAAAGGCTTCGGCTGTTTTCGAATGGCTTCGAAAGGCTTCGAGAGAGCTTCTCCAGAGCTTCGAAAGAGAGACGTCGATGACCGCTGCCCCGGCCCGAATCGCCCTCGACCCGCTGGCCCGCGACAACGCGGCCGAGGGCGCCCTGCTGCGGGCCGCCGGCCCGGTGGTGCCGGTCGAACTGCCCGGCGGGGTCGCCGCCTGGGCCGTGACGCGGCACGCCGCCGCACGTGACCTGCTCACGGACGCCCGGCTCGTGAAGGACGCCGCGCACTGGGCGGCCTACCAGCGCGGCGAGGTCCCGAAGACCTGGCCGCTGATCGGCCTGGCGGTGCCCGGCCCGAGCATGGTGACCACCGACGGGGCCGAGCACCGCCGGCTTCGGGCGCTGGTCGCGCAGGCCTTCACCCCGCGCCGGGTGGAGCTGATGCGGCCGCGCGTCGAGGAGATCACCCACGCGCTGCTGGACACCCTGGCGGCGGGCGAGCCGCTGGTGGACCTCAAGACGGCCTTCGCCTTCCCGCTGCCGATGACGGTGATCTGCTCGCTGCTGGGCGTACCGGAGTCGGACCACGGCCTGCTGCGCGACCTGTACGAGCGGTTCTTCGGCATCAAGCCGAACCCGGAGGGCATCCAGGCGACCGTCGCCGGGCTGAACGCCTTCGTCAACGGCCTGGTGGCGCAGCGCCGTTCGGCTCCCGGCGAGGACCTGGCGAGCGTGCTGCTGGCGGCCGACACGGAGGGCGGGGCGCTGAGCGACGCGGAGGCGGCGGCCACCCTGCGGGTGATCATCGCGGCCGGCCACGAGACGACGGTGAACCTGATCGGCAACGCGGTGCGGGCCCTGCTGGCCCACCCGGACCAGCTGGAACTGGTGCGTTCGGGACAGGTGTCCTGGGACGCGGTGGTGGAGGAGTCGCTCCGCTGGACACCGCCGACCAGCAACTTCCTGTTCCGGTTCGCCGCCGAGCCCATACCGGTCGGCGAGGTGGTGATCCCGGCCGGCGAACCGGTGCTGGTCTCGTACAACGCGATCGGCCGCGACCCGCTCCAGCACGGGGTGACCGCCGAGGTCTTCGACATCACCCGGGACCCGTCCCGCCACCTGTCCTTCGGCCACGGCCCGCACGTCTGCCCGGGCTCCCCGCTGGCCCGACTGGAGGCGGGGGTCGCGCTGCCCGCGCTGTTCGAGCGCTTCCCGGGGCTGTCGCTCGCGGTGCCGGACGCGGACCTGCGGCCGAGCCCCTCGCTGGTGGTCAACAGCCTGCTGGAGCTGCCGGTGCGGCTCTTCTGACGTTCGGTCATATCGCAAGGCCCCGGCTGGATTTACGGTGGATGTCCAATTGGACGTCCGGCTGAACGTCCGGTCGGGGCCTTCGGCTTCCGGTCGCGGGTCACGGTCGGGACACCGGCTTGTGAAGGTCGAACGGGGACCTTGGCGGGGGGCGGCGGCTGCGTTAACGTCTTCGATCAGTCCGGCCGCCGTCCGCTCGTGATCCCGCTCGTGATCCCGCTCCGCGAATCCGTTCCGCGATTCCGTTCCCGTGAACCTGTCCGCGATCCCCGTGTAGGCCCATCTCCGGTACAGCGCAATGTCGTTCAGCCCACTGTCGGCAGCATGCCCTGGCGAGGAGAACCGCATTGACCCTCAACCCGACCGCGCCGCAACCGAGTTCCCGCCGCCGTCTGGCCGCCGTGCCCGCCCTGGTGGCGGCACTGGCGCTGACCGCGGCCTGCTCCAACAGCTCCGGCGGTTCGGGTGGCGGCGGAGGCGGATCGGCCGCCTCGCTGTCCGGCGACTGCGCCAAGTACCAGCCGTACGCCGGACACTCGGGCACCACCGTGACGATGTTCGCCTCGATCCTGAGCCCGGAGTCGGACAACCTGGAGAAGTCCTGGGCCGAGTTCAGCAAGTGCACCGGGATCAGGATCAGCTACGAGGGCTCGAACGACTTCGAGTCCCAGCTGCCGGTCCGGGTCTCCGGCGGCAACGCCCCGGACTTCGCGATCATCCCGCAACCGGGCCTGCTGGCGCAGATGGTGAAGAGCGGCAAGGTGGTGAAGCCGCCCGCCCAGACCGTTGCCAACCAGGACAAGTGGAGCCCGATCTGGAAGACGTACGGCTCGGTCAACGGCACCTACTACGCGGCCCCGATGAGCGCCAACATGAAGTCCCTGGTCTGGTACTCGCCGAAGGCCTTCACGGCGGCCGGCTACGACGTGCCCAAGACCTGGACCGGCCTGATGGCGCTCAGCGACCGGATCGCCAAGGCCGGCGGCGCCAAGCCGTGGTGCGGCGGCATCGCCTCCGGGACGGCCACCGGCTGGCCGGCCACCGACTGGCTGGAGGAGGTGGTGCTCGGCTCGTACGGCGGCGAGGTGTACGACCAGTGGGTCGGCCACCAGGTGAAGTTCTCCGACCAGAAGATCACCACCGCGATGAAGACGGTCGCCGACTGGATGCAGAACCCGGCCTGGGTCAACGCGGGCTTCGGTGACGTGAAGTCGATCGCCACCACCACCTTCCAGGACGCGGGCACGCCGATCCTGAGCGGCAAGTGCCTGATGCTCCAGCAGGCCTCCTTCTACGAGGCGCAGTGGCCCAAGGGCACCAAGGTCGGCCCGGACGGGGACGTCTTCGCCTTCCACCTGCCCGCGGTGAACCCGTCGGTCGCCAACCCGGTCGAGGGCGGCGGCGAGTTCCTGGCGGCCTTCTCCGGGCGGCCCGAGGTGCAGGCGGTGCAGAACTACCTGTCCAGCTCGGACTGGGCGAGCAGCCGGGTGAAGACCGCGAGCGGCTGGGTCTCGGCCAACCAGGGCGTGGACAAGAGCCTCTACACCGACCCGATTGACAAGCTGTCGGCCGAGGCGCTGACGGACCCGTCGGCCACCTTCCGATTCGACGGCTCCGACCTGATGCCGGCCGCCGTGGGCGCCGGGCAGGAGTGGAAGTCGCTGACCGCCTGGTTCGCCGAGGGGCAGTCGATCCAGAAGACCGCCGCCGACATCGACGCCGCCTGGCCGCAGTAGCCGGGCCGTCCGTCCTGCTCGGTTCCGGGGCTGGTTCCGGGGCTGCTCTCGGAGCCGAAGCCGGAGTTGGAGTCGGAGTTGGCCCCGGAGTTGGCCCTGGCCCCGGTTTCGGTCCTGGGCCCGGCGCCGGCCTCCGGGGCCGACACCGAGGAGCCGGTTCCCGGGGGTCGGGCACACCGAGGACCACCTGTCGAGGGCGGTGCGGGGCCACCCACCCGCACCGCCCGCCCCCCTTCCCACCACACCCGAAGGGAAGCGCAGCCATGTCCGTAACCGGATTCCCGTCACCCGTCGCCGAATCGGCCGCCGGGAGGCTGGTCGCCGAGAATCTCGCGGCCGGCTCCTGGAACGACGCGGCGGTCAAGTTCGGCAACACCTTCGGCGCCGTCGCGGGCTTCCTGGGCATCCTGCTGGTGGTCTTCCTGGCCGCCGGTCGGGCCCGGGGCCGCCTGGCCCGACCGCTGGCGGTCGCGGTGTTCCTCGGCCCGGCGGTGCTGCTGCTGGCCGTCGGCCTGGTCGTGCCGCTGGTCCGCACGGTCTACCTCAGCCTCCAGAACGACGACGGCACCCGGTTCGTCGGCGGTGAGAACTTCGGCTGGGCCCTCACCTCCGACTCGGTGCAGAAGGTGCTGGTCAACACGCTGCTCTGGCTGGTGGTCGCGCCGCTCGTGGCGACCGGGCTGGGGCTGGTGCTGGCGCTGCTGGTCGACCGGATGCGCGGCCAGTCGGTGTACAAGTCGCTGATCTTCATGCCGATGGCGATCTCGCTGGTCGGCGCGTCGATCATCTTCAAGTTCGTCTACGAGTCGCGCGGGCCGGGCCAGCCGCAGATCGGCCTGCTCAGCCAACTCGCCGTCGCCGTGGGCTGGGACGATCCGCCGAACTGGCTGCTCTCGCAGCCGCTGAACACCTTCCTGCTGATGGCGGTGATGGTCTGGGTGCAGACCGGCTTCGCGATGGTGGTGCTGTCGGCGGCGATCAAGGCGATCCCGGACGAGGTGGTGGAGGCGGCCCGGCTGGACGGCGCGAGCGGGGTGCGGCTGTTCTGGTACGTCACCGTGCCGATGATCCGCACCACGGTGATGGTCGTACTGACCACCGTCATGATCATCACCCTGAAGGCCTTCGACATCGTCCGCACCATGACCGGCGGCAACTTCGGCACCCAGGTGCTGGCCAACGAGATGTACTCGCAATCCTTCGTGCAGTTCAACTCCGGCCGGGGCAGTGCCCTCGCGGTGCTCCTCTTCCTCGCGGTGCTGCCGCTGGTGGCCTACAACATCGTGCAGCTGCGGAAGGAGCGTGAGGTCCGGTGACCGGGACGGGCGGCCGGGAGCGGCTGGCGAAGTCGGTGCGGTCGGTGAAGGCGGTGCGGCCGGTGCCGCCGGTGCGGAAGGCTTTCAGCAGTCCGCTGGCCTCGGTGTTCGTGATCGCGATGACGGTCCTCTGGACGATCCCGACGCTGGGCCTGCTGGTGACTTCTCTGCGCCCCAAGCAGGACGTGACGGCCAGCGGGTGGTGGAACGCCTTCCTCCATCCGGACCTCGGCCTCGGCAACTACCACTCGGTGCTGTTCGAGGGCGGGTCCGGCGCCTCCACCGGCCTGATGCCCTTCCTGGTCAACTCGCTGGCGATCAGCGTCCCGGCGACGGTCTTCCCGCTGGCACTGGCGGCGATGGCGGCGTACGCGCTGGCCTGGGTGCGGTTCCGGGGGAGCGACGCGGTCTTCTTCACGGTGTTCGCGCTCCAGGTGGTGCCGCTCCAGATGGCGCTCATCCCGCTGCTGCGGCTGTTCGCCGGCGGTGCGCACCTGGGCTCGCTGACGCTGATCCCGGCGGTGGACCTCAAGGGCAGCTACGCGCCGGTCTGGCTGGCGCACACCATGTTCGCGCTGCCGCTGGCGGTGTTCCTGCTGCACAACTTCATCGCCCAGCTGCCGCGCGACCTGATGGAGGCCGCGGTGGTGGACGGCGCCTCGCACTTCAAGATCTTCCGCTCGATCGTGCTGCCGCTGTGCACCCCGGCGCTGGCCTCGTTCGCGATCTTCCAGTTCCTGTGGGTCTGGAACGACCTGCTGGTGGCGCTGACCTTCGCGGGCGGCACGCCGGAGGTGGCGCCGATGACGGTGCGACTGGCGCAGCTGTCCGGCTCCCTCGGCGGGCGCTGGGAGCTGCTCACGGCCGGGGCGTTCCTGTCGATCATCGTTCCGCTGATCGTCTTCTTCAGCCTCCAGCGCTACTTCGTCCGGGGGCTGCTGGCCGGATCGGTGAAGGGGTAGCCAGGGGAGTCCTGTGGTGGTGAGGGCGTTCTGAACGCGTTCGAAACCGATTTTTGAACTTGTTCAGAATGGTCTACAGTCGGCAGCGGCCGGGCGCTGAGCGCGCCGGTCCGCGGACCGCCCGACGGGTGGCGTCCGCATGCCTGCCGACCACTGAGGGGGACTCATGCCAGGCCCGTCCACGCCTGCCCCGTCCGATTCGCCCGGTCCGACCGAGTCGGCCGACTCGACCTTGCCGGGGTCGACTGAGTCGCTCGATCCGACTGGGTCACCTGACTTGACTGGGTCACCCGACTTGATCGCGCCGGGGGCGACTGGGTCGTCCGACTTGACTGAGTCGCCCGACCTGACCGGGTCGCCCGATCCAGTCGCGCCGGGGCTGACCGAGTCTCCTGACCTGACTGGGGCACCTGACCTGACCGAGTCGCCCGATCCGGTCACGCCGGGATCGACTGAGTCACCCGACCCGACCAGGTCGCCCGATCCAGTCGCGCCGGGTCCGACCCAGTTGTCCAACCCGTACGACGCGTTCGACCCGTACGGTCCGTACCGCCCGACGGGCACCCACCCGCAGAGCAGGCCGGGCCCGGGCCGGGCGCCCGGCGTGGCCGTGCCCTCGCCCCCCGCGTGGCTGGGCCCCAGCGCCCCCGAGCGCCGGGCGGGGGCCACCCCCAAGATCCTCCTGGCGGCCCTGCTCACCGGCCTGCTGACGGCCTGGCTGCTCTACGACGGCCTGGGGCCCAACCTGCTGCTGCTCGGCGCCGCCACCGCCGTCGGGGCGGGGATCGCCGCCCGGACGGCCGGGCGCCGGATCCGACCCTGGACGGCGGTGTGGAGCCTGCTCGCCCTCGCCCTGCTCGCCGTCCCGGCCCGGTGGGACGCCGGCTGGCCCGCGGTGCCGGCCGTGGTCGGTGCGCTGGCGCTGGCCTCGCTGGCGCTGCACGGCGGCCGTCGCTGGCCGGGTGTGCTGTTCCCGCTGCCCGGCATCGTGTGGCAGCTGGTGTCCTCGGTGGTCTGGGTCTGGGAGAGCATGGACCGGCGGCCGCTGCCCGGCCGCGACCGGATCGTCCCGGTGCTCAAGGCGCTCGGGGTCGCCGCCGCCCTGCTGACCGTCTTCGGCCTGCTGTTCGCCAGCGCCGACGCCGCCATGGCGGATCTGCTGGGCGGTCTCAGCCCGGATCTCGACCTCGACCAGCTCCCGGGGCGCGGCGCGTTGTTCGTGCTCGGAACGGTGACCGTGCTGGGCTTCGCGCATATGGCCGCCGGCCCGCGCCGCTGGGACCGTACGGTGATCCGGCCGGGCCGGGAGCGGCGGCGGCTGGAGTGGGCGCTTCCGCTGATCGCGCTGAACCTGATGTTCGGTGTCTTCGCGGTCATCCAGGCCGTGGTGGTGCTCGGCGGCGCGGACGCCGTGCTGAGCAACACGGGGATGAGCCGCTCTGAGTACGCCCGGCAGGGCTTCTGGCAGCTGAGCGTGATCACCGTGCTGACGCTGGTCGTAGTGGCGGTCGCCAACCGCTGGGCGCCGCGCACCACCGTGGCCGACCGCCGGGTGGCGCGGATCCTGCTCGGGCTGCTCTGCCTGCTGGCGCTGGCCGTGGTCGCCTCGGCGCTCGGCCGGATGTGGTTCTACGTGGACGCCTCCGGGCTCACCAGGCTGCGGCTCTGGGTGCTGGTGGTCGAGGTCTGGCTGGGTGCCGTCTTCCTGCTGCTGATCGCCGCCGGGCTGACCCGCCGCGCCGGTTGGCTGCCGCGCGTCGTCGTCCTCAGCGGGATGCTCACCGTCGCGGTCTACGGCCTGATGGGCCCGGACGCGATCGTCGCCGAGCAGAACGTCACCCGGTACGAGCAGGCGCTGCGGGACGACCCGCGCACTGCGGCCATCGACCTGCGCAACGTCCGCGGGCTCTCGGCGGACGCGGTGCCTGCCCTGGACCGGCTCCCCGAGCCGCAGCGGAGCTGTGCGCTGCAGCTGATCGGGCAGGGCCTGGGAGCGGAGTCGAAGCCCTGGTACGCGACCAACCTCGCGGCCACCCGGGCCCGGGAGATCCTGGCGGAGCGGCCGCGGGTCGACTCGACGACGGTCGGCCGTACGGCCTGCGATCAGGCGGGGCTGGCGTACGAGGCCTGGTAAGCCGCCCGAGGGTGGAGGCGGGGGCCGCGGACAGCGGTAGGGCCGGCCGGGAGCGTGCTGCTCCCGGCCGGCCCTTGGCGTCGTGCGGCGCCGGTCCGTCACCTACGGCGTCGGCGCGCGGTGGCGGCGTCGGCGCACGGTGACGGTGACGGTGTCAGTGCATCGCGACGGCGGAGGAGCCGCTCGGCAGGTCGCTGGCCTTGGCCTTGATCACGAAGACCGCGACGAGCAGGGCGACCGCCGCGAGCGCGGCGCCCACGATGAAGCCGTGCGAAATGCCCTGGGTGAGCACGGTGTTCGCGGCGTCGGTGCCCTGCGGGAACTCGTGGTGCTGCTGGAGGTAGGCCAGCTGCTCAGGCTTCGCGCTCTCCATGAACTTCGGCAGCTGCACGGCGGCTTCGGCCGTGGCGTAGTGCGCGAAGACCGTGGTCAGGATCGACAGGCCGAGCGAACCGCCGATCTGCTGCATCGAGTTGAGCAGGCCGGAGGCGGCGCCGGTCTCCTCGCCCGGGACGCCCGCGACCGCGAGCAGCATCACCGGGACGAAGATCAGACCCATGCCGAAGCCGAACACCACCGTGGGGCCGAGGACCCCGTCCAGGTAGCCGCTGTCCTTGCTCATCTGGGTCAGCCAGGTGAGGCCGACGGTGACCAGCAGTGCGCCGCCCGCCATGAAGGGCTTCGGGCCGTACTTGGCCTGGAGGTTGGAGGCGATCTGCGCGGAGATGATGATCGCGACGCTGATCGGGAGGAAGGAGACGCCGGCCTTCAGCGGGCTGTAGCCGAGCGGGCCCTGCACGAACAGCACGACGTAGAAGAAGATGCCGAACATGGCCGCCGCCAGGCAGAGCATCATCACCAGGCCGCCGGTGCGGTTGCGGTTGGCGAACAGGTGCATCGGGGTGATCGGCTGGTCGGTGCGGCTCTCGACCACGAGGAAGGCGGCGAGCAGGATCGCGCCGGCCGCGAAGGAGCCGAGCGTGATGCCGTCCGACCAGCCGTCCGAGGCGGCCCGGATGAACCCGTAGACCAGGCCGACCAGGCCGAGCGTCGAGGTGAGGGCGCCGGGGAGGTCGAAGCGGCCCGGGTGGCGCTCGGACTCGGCGATGTGGCGCGGCGCGGCGATCGCGATCAGGATGGCGATCGGCACGTTGACGAAGAACACCCAGCGCCAGTTCAGGTACTCGGTGAGCAGACCGCCGGCCAGCAGGCCGATCGCGGCGCCGGAACCCGCCACCGCCGAGAACACGCCGAACGCGCGGTTGCGTTCCGGTCCCTCGTCGAAGTTGGTGGCGATCAGGGCGAAGGCGGTCGGGGAACAGATCGCGCCGCCGATGCCCTGGAGCGCGCGGGCGGCCAGCAGCAGGCTGCTGTCCTGCGCGAAACCACCGAGCAGTGAGGCCAGGCCGAACAGCAGGGTGCCGAAGATGAACACCCTTCGGCGGCCGAGGATGTCACCCGCGCGACCGCCGAGCAGCAGCAGCCCGCCGAAGGTCAGGGTGTAGGCGTTGATGACCCACGACAGGTCGGTGGTCGAGAAGCCCAGGGCGTCCCTGATGTGCGGCAGTGCGATGTTCACGATGGTCGCGTCGAGGACCACCATGAGCTGGGTGGCGGCGATGACGGTCAGGGTGATGCCCTTGCCCCGCCCCTGGTTCGTCCGCGGTGGTGGGTTCTTGCTGAGCGTGTCGGAGATAGCCACGAATGTGCCCCCTGCTGGCTATGTGCTCGGTGGTGCGGGGCCGGCGGAGTCGCCGGTCCGGGCATGGCACTGCGCCCTTGCGCAGGCCGAGAAGGAACGGGATCGTTCACTAAGCGGGACGATATCCTGGCCGTGATTGTGAACGCAAGCGTTCCTTAAGGGTGGTGGCGATGGAGCGGTTGGTGCGACGCCTGGTGGCGGACCGGTCCGGTCGGTCGCCGGGTGGTTCGGCGGGGCCGGCGCCCGGAGAGGCGGCTGTTCGGCCCGAGGTCCTCCGGCCTGAGGCCGTGCGGTCCGGGGCTGTCCGGTCCGGGGCCGTTCGACCGGGGGAGGAGGGCGTCGGGGTGGCGCCAGGGGGGTCGGGCGCCGGGTCGGGCTCGGTGCCGGGTGGCGAACCGGGCTTCTGTCCGGTGCGGGCCGCCCGCCAGGCGCTGACGCGACCGGCGCGGCGCCGGGGGAAGGAACTGGAGAACGCGATCTTCGAGGCCGCCCTCGACCAGCTCACCTCCGGCGGATACGCGCGGCTCACCATGGAAGGGGTCGCCGGCGCGGCGCGGACCGGGAAGGCCGCGCTCTACCGGCGCTGGGCGTCCAAGGACGAACTCGTCATCGACGCCCTGGACGCCACTCTTCCACGCCCTTACGACACCCCCGACCTCGGGTCCGCGCGTGACGAACTCCACCGGCTCGTCGAGGGGTTCACGCAGGCGATGGCCTCCCCGACGGGCTCCGCGCTCAATGCGCTGATGGGCGAGATCGACCAGGAGCGGGCCGAGGTCTTCAAGGCCTTCATCACCGACCGGGTCATCGAGCCGACCGCGCGGACCATCCTGGAGATCCTGCGTCGCGGTGCCGAGCGCGGCGACGTCCGGCCCGGTGCGGCCACCCCGCTGGTGGCCGACGTCATTCCGGCGGTGCTGCTCTACCAGGTCAAGATCCGCGGGCTGGAGAACATGGGGCCGGGGTTCGCCGGTCGGCTGGTGGACGAGGTGCTGGAGCCGATGATCCGGGCCTGAGGCGGTCGGTGCCGGGCCCGGGCACTGCCGGACCCGGTGCCTCCCCCGGACCCCTCCCTCCCGGGAGGCGGATTCGGCGGTCATGAGCGGGCTTAGGCTGGAGGCTGCCCCCGCTGAACGGATTACGCCATGCCCATCGTCCCCCCGACGCACTCCGTCGAACGCTCGCTCCGCCGGGCCGGCGCCAAGATCGTCGTCGGTCTCGACGAGGTCGGGCGCGGCGCCTGGGCCGGGCCGGTCACCGTGGGCGCGGCCGTCACCGGTCTGCGCAAGGCGCCGGAAGGGCTGACCGACTCCAAGCTGCTCACCGAGCTGCGCCGCCGCGCGCTCGCACCCGTCCTCGCCGACTGGGTCACCGCGTACGCGCTCGGGCAGGCCACCCCGCAGGAGTGCGACGAGCTCGGCATGACGGCGGCGCTGCGGCTGGCCGCCGTCCGCGCGCTGGAGGCGCTGCCGGTCGAACCCGACGCGGTGATCCTGGACGGCAAGCACGACTACCTCGGCGGACCCTGGCGGGTGCGCACGGTGATCAAGGGCGACCAGTCCTGCATCTGCGTCTCCGCCGCCTCGGTGCTCGCCAAAGTCCACCGCGACGGCCTGATGGCCGAACTGGGCGAGGGGTACCCGGACTACGGCTTCGCCGACAACGCCGGCTACCCGTCCCCGGTGCACCGTGCCGCGCTGGAGGAGTTCGGCCCCACCGAGCACCACCGGCTCTCCTGGGCGTACATGGACGGACTGCCGAAGTGGCGCCATCTCAAGCGCGTTCGCGAGGGTGCGGGCGACGGCCAGGGGTCCGCCGACGAACAGTTGACGCTCGGTTTCTGACGGTCCGTCTGGAATTGCCCCGGGAGGGGGCGGCAGGAGGTCGGTGCCCAAGGGGTGGGGTGCCCGTGCGCGTCCGACCGGCATTTGATAGATATCCGGGTATGCCTGTCTTCCCCGAGGAGCCGGAGATTCACGAGAGCCTCCCGGGCCCCGGCGTTCCCTTCCTCCGCGAGTCGGACGCACAAGCCCCCGCCACCGCACCCACCACCGTCGTCGCCCCGGCTCCGGTGCCCGGACCCCGTCCGGCGCCCCCGCGCCCGGCCCCGCCGCGCGCCGCCCGTCCGGGCCCGCCGCAACTGGTCCCCAAGCCCGGGCCGGCACCGCGCCGCCCGGCCCCCGCCGAACCGCGGGTGGAGGTCCAGCGGATCGCCGCCACTCCGGCACAGGCGGTGGAGCGCGCCGACGACGCGGTCGACCTGCTGCTGGAGTCCGGCCGCACTCCGGGCGACATCCTGGTGCTGACGGTCGGCGAAGCGCACCCCTGGCAGCAGCACGAGCTGTCCTTCGGCGAGGAGCGCTACTGGGCGCAGCTCGCCGAGGGCGGGGACGTGTTCTACGCGGATGCCGCGCTGACCCGTCCGGTCCGTCGCGAGGTGGTCGTCCTGGTGGTCAACGGCGGACCGTCCGCCCGGGCCGCCGAGGCGTACGCCAGGGCGCTCGACCACGCGACCGTGCTGCTGGTGGTCTGCGGCGACGCCGGCCCGGCCGCGAAGGGCGCGGCCGGAACCACGCCGGGCCGCCCGGGCAAGGCCTGACCACAGCCGTCCACTTCGGGCCCGGCGCCGCCGTACGGTGCCGGGCCCGAGGTCCGTCCCGCGGCCCCCGGTGGCTGACGGCCGGTGCCGACGGCCGTTGTCGAAGGCCGGTGTTGACGGCCCGACGGCCGAGGGCTGCCGCGGACTCAGCGCGTGCCGGTACGGCGGGTCGGTTCGGCCGCCGCGGCCCGCGTCGCGGCCCACGGGGGCTCGGACTGCGGGGAGCGCGCCGTGTCCTCGCCGCGCTTGGCCTGGTCGGCCGCCAGCAGGCGGGTCCGCTGGCCGCGCGGGGCCTCCAGCGCCGAACGCGGCGGCAGTTCCGTCACGGTGTGCACCGGCCCCTCGGCCCAGGAGCCCGAGTGCGGCTTGCGCCCGCCCCGACCGTCCCCGAGGACCTGCCAGCCCGCCGGGGTGAGTCCGATGTACGCCCCGCAGCGCAGTCCGTGCAGTGCGGACGCGTCCCGCAGCGCCCACATCCAGGCGCCGTCCTGCGCCGTCCAGCCGGGTGCGCCGTCGCGGCAGCGCAGCAGTAGGGCCGTCCGGGTCGGCTCGGGCAGTCGCAGGTCGTGCGGGATGATCCGGCGCAGGTTCGCCAGCAGCGCATTGCGGTGCTGCCATCCGTCGGTGTCGTGCGTCCAGGGGGTGAACGAGGCCGAGGCGGCGAGGTGGTGGAGCGCGTCCAGGACGGCGACCACGACGGTGCCCGGCTGGGGCAGGTGGCGCTGGTGCAGTTCCACGACGAACTCGCGCGGGTCGCGCAGCAACGGGATCCCCGAGGCGGTCCAGGTCTCCAGGTCCAGCACCCGTCTGGGTTCCGGGCTCCCGGAGAAGGGATTCTGACCTCGGCCGATACCGTTGATCACGATCCTCCTTCCTGGCCCGTGGGCAGGCGGGTGCCTGGGTACGCCGAAGGGCGGGTCCAGCGGACCGGATTTCGGGTACCCCCCAATTCTCGGGGCATCGGGGGCGGAGCGGCAACGATGAAATGATGAACGCCATCCGATAGCCCATGGTCTGCCGGATATGTTCCACGGTCGCCCGAACGCCGTGGAGGTGCCGCCGAGCCTTGATCCACAACGCTCGGAGGGCAGGGTGAGCCGTCATCGGCACGGTGGTCACTCCTTTCTCGGGCCGTTCGACCGGTGTGATCGAAATCGCTTCGCTTGATCCTTTCTGTTGGGCCATTCGAGTGAACGAGAGGGCTCCTTCGCCGGTTTTCCGGCGTCGGGTCACCCCTGCACGGCCAGCACCAGCGGCAGCACCGCGCTCGCCCCCGCCCGGCGCAGCAGCCGGGCGGCCACGGTGACCGTCCACCCCGAGTCGACGAGGTCGTCCACCAGCAGCACCGGCCCACCGGCGGCCGCCACCGCCTGCTCGACCTCCGGTGGCAGGACCAGCGCGCCGGCCAGCGAGTGCAGCCGCTGGGCGCTGTTGCTGCGGGCGCCGTGCGGGGGCAGCCCGCCGGCGTACTCGATCCGGCCGAGCAGCGGCAGTCGCCCGATCTCGGCGATCCGCGCGCCCAGGCTGCCGACCAGCCGGGGCCTGGCGGAGGAGGCCATCGTCACCACGCCGACCGGCCGGTCCAGCCGAGCTCCCTCCGTGGTCGCGGGCCCGGCCCAACCGCCCGGACCGCGGGCCCAGTCGGCGAGCACCGCCACCAGGGCGTCCACCGCCTCGCCGGGCACCGGCACGTCCGGCGCCTGCTCGGCGAGCAGGGCGCGCAGCCGATTGCCCCAGCCGATGTCGGACAGTCGGCCGAGCGCACGGCCGGTCTCCGCCTGCTCGCCCGCCGGGATCCGGCCCTTGAGCGGCACCCCGAGTGCGTCCATCCCGGTCGGCCAGAGCCGTCGGGGCTCGAAGCTCACGCCCGGGCGGCCGAGCGCGGCCCGGGCGGCGGCCAGCGCTTCGGCGGAGACGTCCGGGGTGTGCAGCGGCCCCGCGCAGTTGTCGCACCGGCCGCACGGCGCGGCCTCCTCGTCGTCCAGCTGGCGGCGCAGGAACTCCATCCGGCAGCCGGTGCCCGCCGCATAGTCGCGCATCGCCCGCTGCTCCGCCTCCCGGGAGGCGGCGACCTTGGCGTAGCGGGCGGTGTCGTACTCCCAGCTCTGGCCGGTGGCCGTCCAGCCGCCCTTGACCCGGCGGACGGCGCCGTCCACGTCGAGCACCTTGAGCATGGTCTCCAGCCGGGCCCGGCGCAGGTCCACCCGGGGCTCCAGAGCGGCGGTGGAGAGCGGCCGGCCGGCCTCGGCCAGCGCGTCGATGGTGCGGCGCACCTGATCCTCCGGGGGGAAGGCCAGCGAGGCGAAGTAGCGCCAGATCGCCTCGTCCTCGCGCCCGGGCAGCAGCAGTACCTCGGCCCGGTCCACTCCGCGCCCGGCCCGGCCGACCTGCTGGTAGTAGGCGATCGGCGAGCTGGGCGAGCCGAGGTGCACCACGAAGCCGAGGTCGGGCTTGTCGAAGCCCATGCCGAGCGCGGAGGTGGCGACCAGCGCCTTGACCCGGTTGGCCAGCAGGTCGGCCTCGGCGGTGCGGCGCTCGGCGTCCTCGGTGCGGCCGGAGTAGGAGGCCACCGGGAAGCCGCGTTCGCGCAGGAAGGCCGTCACCTCCTCGGCGGCGGCCACCGTCAGGGTGTAGACGATGCCCGAGCCGGGGAGCCGGTCGAGGTGGTCGGCCAGCCAGGCGAGGCGGTGCGCCGGGTCGGGCAGGGAGAGCACGCCCAGGGTGAGGCTCTCCCGGTCGAGCGGCCCGCGCAGCACCAGGGCGTGCTCGTCGGTGGTACCGGTGCCGAGCTGCTCGGCGACGTCCGCGGTGACCCGGGCGTTGGCGGTGGCGGTGGTGGCCAGCACCGGGACGCCGGGCGGCAGGTCCGCGAGCATGGTGCGCAGCCGGCGGTAGTCGGGGCGGAAGTCGTGCCCCCAGTCCGAGATGCAGTGG
Organism: Kitasatospora sp. NPDC001119; assembly: GCF_053598475.1. Taxonomy (NCBI): domain Bacteria; kingdom Bacillati; phylum Actinomycetota; class Actinomycetes; order Kitasatosporales; family Streptomycetaceae; genus Kitasatospora; species Kitasatospora sp. NPDC001119. The sequence continues at coordinate 63,808 of NZ_JBSFKI010000026.1, read as the reverse complement.
GCCTCGTCGACCACAAGCAGGCCGGTGGAGGCGGCGAGCTCGGGCAGCACCTGGTCGCGGAAGTCCGGGTTGTTCAGCCGCTCGGGGCTGACCAGCAGGATGTCGACCTTCCCGTCGGCGACCTCCTCCTGGATCGCGGTCCACTCGTCGGTGTTGGCCGAGTTGATCGTGCGGGCGTGGATGCCGGCCCGGGCGGCCGACTCGACCTGGTTGCGCATCAGGGCGAGCAGCGGCGAGACGATCACCGTCGGCCCGGCGCCGCGGGCCCGGAGCAGGGCGGTGGCGATGAAGTAGACGGCGGACTTCCCCCAGCCGGTGCGCTGGACGACCAGGGCGCGGCGGTGGTCGACCACGAGGGCCTCGATGGCCGTCCACTGGTCCTCGCGCAGGGTGGCTCCGGGGCCGGCGAGCTCGCGCAGGACGGCCTCGGCCCGCGCCCGGACCTCGGTGCGGTCGGCGGTGGCGGTGGTGTGGATGTCGGGCTGCTGCATGGCGTCCATGTAACCCCGTACCGCCGACAAGCGACGAATGCCGGGGAGCGGAGACGGGGGAAGGCGGGGTGTATTTCATCCGCTGATCCGCTGAACGGCGGTCAAAATCCACTCGCGGGAGGGAGTGTCGCCTGCTCCGAATGAGTGAGGGAAAATTCGGGGGCGGAGTTATCCACAGGAAAAAAGTCGGTTCCGACATCGTTCGCGGATTGCGTCCACTCTTGCGGCCATGAACGCGATGAACAACGAACACGTCATTCTGTCCCTCGGACCGGCCTCCGACCACCGGCAGGTCGTCATGCGCGGCCCGGCCGACATGGCCGAGCTGCTTCCGTACTTCCTGGGCTTCTACCCCGACGACAGCATCGTCGCGGTGGGGCTCCACGGCCCCGGCCTGCACCAGGGCGGGGTGATCCGGGCGGACCTGCCGCGGTCGCCCGCGCAGTGGCCGGCCGCGGCGGAGGAGACGGCCGCCCTGCTGGTCGCCCTCTCCGAGCGGCACGGCGCCCGGCCGCTCCAGGTGCTCCTCTACCTCTGCCAGGACCGCGGTACGGCCCACGCCCCGCCGGTGGTGGACGGGCTGCGGCCGCTGGCGGAGGCCCTCCGGGCGGCCTTCGGGCGCCGGGGCGTGGCCGTCAAGGAGGCGCTGTGCGTCTCGGACGGCCGCTGGTGGTCCTTCCTCTGCCGCGGCGACGGGTGCTGCGACGCGGCGGGCAATCCGGTGCGGCGCAGCCCGGAGCCCGGTCCGGCGGCCGCCGCCGCGACGGTGGCCGGCCTGGTGCCGCGCGGCAGCCGCAAGGCCATCATCGGCGGGCTGGACCCGGTCGGTCCGCCGGCGGACGCCGCCCAGCGCGAGGCGCTCGCCCGGGCTGAGGCCGTGGACGCCCTCGCCAGGGAGCAGCGCCTCGCCCTGCTCGACCAGGCCTTCGCCGAGTTCCGGGCCGGAGCCAGGGAACTCGACGCGGACCGGACGGCCCAGCTGCTGCTCGCCCTGCGGGACCGCCTGGTGCGGGACCGCGGCGTCGAGTACGCCAGGCCCGACGAACTGGCCCCGGCCGAGCGGCTCTGGCGCTTCCTCGCCCGGCGGGCCGTGCCGCCGTACGAGGGCTGTGCGGTGGCCCCGCTCACCCTGCTGGCCTGGACGTCCTGGGTCGCCGGGGACACGGCGACGGCCCGGGTCGTGCTCGGGCACGTCCTGCGGCTCGCCCCGGGCTACCTGCTGGCCGAGCTGCTCTACGAGTCGCTCAACGACGGCATGACGCCCCAGGGGCTGCTGGCCGCCGTCGAGGCCCAGCGCCGGCGGCGCGAGGAGTCCGGGGACGCCACGGCCCCGGGCGAGGAACTGCGGCCTCCGGCGGGCGGAGCGCCGAACGCCGAGGCGCCGCCGCCCGCCCAGGGGGCGCCCCTCCGCGACGACGCGGGTCCCGGGCCCGCCGCCCCGGGCGCCGGCGAGGCCCCCGGTGAGCGGCCCGGGCGGTCGGCCGGCGCGCGGCGGCACCGGCGTGGCGGTCGCCGGAAGGGCTCGTCCACGGCGTCGGTACCGACGGATCCGGGTCAGGGCGCCCCGGACGGCTCGGGAGGCCCGGAGCAGGACGGCGGTGGTGCCGGGGCGGTCGCCCTGCTGTCGGCGCCCGGACGGGCCGTGGCGCCCGGGCACGCCAGGGTGGCCGGGGAGCGGTTCGCCCGGGGCCTGCGGCTCGGCCGGGCGGCGGCCTGCGTGCCCGCCGCCGCCCGGACCGGCCACCACCGCTGCCGGGGCGTCCGGCGGGCGGCGGGAGGAGGCCACCGTGCGCACTGAGCCGCTCCGTGCCGCGGCGCCGGCCCGAGGGCCGCTACGCCTCGCCGTGCGCCATCTTGATCAGGCGGTCCAGCACCGTGCCGCCGCTCATCCGAAGGCCGTCGTGCTCCCACTCGTTGGTGATCCAGGTCCGCAGGCCGCGCACCGCGCGGGCGGTCTCCAGCGAGTCGGCGGTGTCCACGTACATGTCGTCGTGGTACACGGCCGCCACGACCGGCACGGTGTTGGTGGCCAGCCGCACCCGGTCGTACAGGTTGGGCCAGTCGGTGCGGGCAGCGAGCAGGTCCGCGGTCTCCTTCAGCGGGCGCAGCGCCGGGTCGGTGTCGAACATCCAGGGGTAGATCATCTCCCCGGTGAACAGCACCGGCGCGTCGGACTCCAGCGCGGCCCGGGCGTCGAACTGCGGGAACTCCTTGCGGACCCGCTCGGCCGCCCAGGCGGTGCCGCCCTGGTCCACCGACCGCTGGCCGTAGATCGACTCGTGCAGCACCGCGTAGAGCGGGCCGCCCGCGAAGGAGAGCTGCGCCTGGGCGCCGGCCAGGAAGGTGTCGGAGAGCTCGGCCCCGGCCGCGCCCTCCACCCAGGCCTCCTCCAGCAGGTAGTGCAGCGTGCCGGAGCCGCTGCCGCCGCCGAGCAGCATGCCGAGCGCCTGGAACGCCTCGACGGTGAGCAGCCCGCCGTCCGGCAGGGTCGCGGGGGAGTCGGCGAGGTGGGCCGCGATCCGGCGCACCGCCTGGACGTCCTGCGGGAACCGGGCGTAGTGGCCCTCGTTCTTGCCGACCACCCGCGGGTAGGCGGCGCGGTAGACGTCGTCGGCCGAGCTGCCGAGACCGGAGAGGCCACCGGTGATGAAGGCCTCGGTCAGGCCCTCGGGGGCGATGGAGAGGTAGGTGAGGGTGCAGAAGCCTCCGAAGCTCTGGCCCAGCACGCTCCAGCGCCGGTCGGCGCCGAGCAGCCGCTCGCGGATCAGCTCGGCGTCCCGGACGATCGAGTCCGCGCGGAAGTGGGCCAGGTAGTCCGCCTGCTCCTGCGGACCACCGCGCCGGGCGAGGGTCTGCCGGGTCGCGGGGGTGGACCGCCCGGTGCCGCGCTGGTCGAGCAGGAGCACCCGGTAGTCGTCCAGGGCGCGCTCCAGCCAGGAGTCCCGGCCGAGCGGCCGGGCGGCCTTGCCGCCCGGCCCGCCCTGGAGGTAGACCAGCCAGGGCAGGTCGGCCCGCTCGCGGCCGGCGGCGACCACCTCGCGGGCGTACACCTCGATCTGCTCGCCCTGCGGGGCGGCGTGGTCGAGCGGCAGCTGGAACACGTGGTCGGTCGTGACAATCCCGGGCAGCCGGCTGATGGTGGACATGCAACTCCTCGGTCTCTGCTGGTCACAGCGATGGCGTCGCGGTTCACGGGGTCACCGGGTGCGGGGGCCGCGACCCCCGCACCGTATCCTGGCGGCGGTCGAGCACCGGTTCGACCGCCCCGTCCGTCCGACCGGTCGGCCGACCCCGGCCGACGACCGCCCCGAGCGGGCCCGACGGCGGCCCGCAAGACGAGTGCCGGCCCCGGATCGCGGACGGTGACGCGCCCGCGCCGAGGCCCCGGTGACGTTCCGACGGAAGCTGTACGGCCGCCCGGCAGAACCGTCCCGACCAGCGGCGCAGCGGCGGGGCGTGACCTGGTGGCGGTGCGCGGCGTTCACTCCGGGGGTCTCCGCCCGGTTCGGGCGGGCCGATCACCGGGCGGTGCGGACCAGAGCGCCCGGACACCGGCAGCCGTCGGCGGCCGCGTGCGGCACCATGACCGGTGGCCACCAGGGGGCCGAGCGTCACGGCGGGTGCGGGCCGCGGGGGAAGGGCGTCACCGGCCGACCGGGCCGCCGGACCTGACGGCGTGCCGGGCCACGGCGAGGGGCCCCGGGAACGAAGGCGCGGCGCGCCGGTACCGGCCCGGTACCGAGCACCGCATGGCACGACCCGTCACCGGGTACGGCCAGAAACGGCACACCCGCCGACGGGACGGCCCCGCCGGCCCGGCATCATCAGCACGCGATCGAGCATGCTCGCGGCCCACCGGCCTGACCCGGCCACCGGACCGCCGAGGGGAGGAGAGTCCGGTGACCGCCATGAGGCCACCACAGGCCATGCCGGCCGAGAGCGTGGTCGGCGCGCCGCCCAGGCCGGTGGGCCGCCACGACCAGGCCCCGGCGGCCGGGCCCGCGGGCGCACCGCTCGGCCCGGGCCGAGCCGCGGCCCCGCCGCGGCCGCAGCCGCCCGCCGTCCACCATGCGGTGATCTGCGTCAACGCCCCGGCGATGGCCGCCTCCGGCCCCGACGGCCAGCTGCGCGGCCACGGCCTGCACGGCTTCTACCGCAACGGCGTCCGGGTGCTCGCCCGGATGGAGCTGCGGCTGGGCGGCATGGAGCCGCTGCCGCTCCAGGGCACCCTGACCAGCACCGCCCAGGCCCGTTTCCTCGGCGCCGTCCGCATCCCCGGCGACCTCGACCCGGATCCGGCACTCACCGTCGAGCGGCTGCGGCACGCGGACGGCGTGGAGACCGTGGTCGTGCGCAACACCGGCCCCCGGCCCGCCCGGCTGCCACTGGAGATAGCCCTCGGCACCGACCTCGGCCCGGTCGCCGAGATCGCGGCCGGGCACCGCCAGCCCGACCTGCCGGGGCAGGTGCAGTCCGCCGGACTGCGCTGGACGGGCCCGGTGCACAGCGCCGTGGTCAGCGCCCAGCCCTCCCCGCACGCCGTCCTGGCCGGCGCCGGCGTGCTCCGCTGGGACCTGGAGGTCCAGCCGGGCGCCCGCTGGTCGGTCGAGCTGCACACCGAGCTGGAGACCGCCGCCGGCGGCCCGCGCCCGCCGGGCGGCCGCGGCACCGGCGCGCCACTGCCCTGGTCCGAGCCGGAGGTCCGCAGCGACGACACCCGGGCCGCCCCACTGGTCTCCCGCTCGCTGGACGCCCTCGGCGGGCTGCTGTTCGCCGACCCGGACCGCCCGACCGACCTCTACCCGGCCTCCGGAGCGCCCTGGCGCTTCGGCCTCGCCCCGGCCGACGCGCTCTGGGCCGCCCGCCTGACCCTGCCGCTCGGCACCCGGCTGGCGGCCGGCACCCTCCGGGCGCTGGCCCGCCGCCAGCAGCTCGCCCCCGCCCCGGGCCGCACCGAGGGCCTGCTGCCCGGCGCCCTGCGCCACGGCGGTCCCGAGCTGCCACCCACCTGCACGGCCACCGAGGCCACCCTGCTGTTCGTCACCGTGCTGGCCGAGGCCTGGCGCTGGGGCCTGCCCCCGGCGGAGGTCGCCGAGCTGCTGCCGACCGCCGAGCGGGCCCTGGTCGCCCTGCGGGAGGGTCTGGTCGACGGCTTCGTCACCGACCTGAGCCGCCCGGCCGAGGAGCGCTCCGCCCACCCGGTCGCCGCCCGCGCCGAGGTCCAGGCGCAGGCCCACCGCGCCGCCCTGCACGGGGCCGAGCTGCTGGAGGCCTTCGGTCGACCGGACGCCGAGGACTGGCGCGGCTGGGCCGCCGGGCTGCGCCGGCGCTTCCGCGAGCGGTTCTGGGTCGACGACCTCTCCGGCGGCCGCCCCGCGGCCGGGCTGGCCCCGGGCGGCCAGCCGCTGCCCGCCGTCGCCTCCTCCCTGGTGCACCTGCTGGACACCGGGCTCGCCGTCGACGGCGGCCGGCACGAGAGCCTGCTGGACCGCGAGCAGACCCGGCTGCTCGCCCAGCGCCTGGTCGCGCCGGAGCTGGACAGCGGCTGGGGCCTGCGCACTCTGAGCGCCAAGTCCCTCCGCTTCAACCCGCTGGGCCACCGCGGCGGCGCGGTGCGGGTCCACGAGACGGCGCTGGCGGTCGCCGGCCTGGCCGAGGCCGGTCACGAGAACGAGGCCGGCACCCTGCTGGAGGGCCTGCTCGCCGCGAGCGCCCACTTCGAGGGGCGCCTGCCGGAGATGTACGCGGGGGAGCAGCGCACCCCCGGCTGCCCGCCGGTGCCGCACCCGGCCGCCTGCCGCCCGGCGGCGGTCTCCGCAGCCGGTGCCGTGCACGCGGTGTTCGCCCTCGCCGGGGTCCGGCCCGACGTCCCGGGCGGCCGGGTGCTGGTCCGCCCGGCCAGCACCGCACCGCTCGGCGAGCTGGAGCTGACCGGTCTGCGGGTGGCGGGCGAGCCCTTCTCCGTCCGGGTGAGCAGGATCGGCGTGGCGATGGTGGAGGAGGCGTCCGAGGATCTGCAACTCGTCGCCCGCTGAGCCCGCCGCCGCCCGCCACCGCCCGTCCGGGCCCGGCGCCGGTGACACCGGGTCACCGGCACCGGGCCCGTCCGCTCCCGGCCCGGCGCGGCCCGTACACGAACCGCGCCGGGTCGGGCGGGGGCCACCGGCCAGGAGCGGCCACGCACGGGCCTGTGCTTATCGTCAGAGAGACGACTATGATCGTCGCCATGTCGCGCTACGATCCGTCGGCCTTCCCCCCGTTCGCTGTCACGGTTGACCTCGTGGTGCTGACGGTGCGCGACCACTCGCTCTGCGCCCTGCTGGTCAGACGAGGCGAGCCGCCGTTCCAGGGGTACTGGGCGCTGCCCGGCGGCTTCGTCCGCCCGGACGAGGGCCTGGCCGAGGCCGCCTCCCGTGAGCTGGCCGAGGAGACCGGCCTGCGCGCCCACACAGCCCCCGGCCAGGACGCGGTCGGCCCCGGTGCGGCCGGCGCCCACCTCGAGCAGCTCGCCACCTACGGCCACCCGCAGCGCGACCCCCGGATGCGCGTGGTCAGCGTCGCCTACCTAGTGCTCGCCCCCGACCTGCCGACGCCCCGGGCCGGCGGCGACGCCAGCGGCGCCCGCTGGGCCCCGGTCGGCGAACTCCTCGGGGAGAACCCGGCCGACGGCGTCCCGCTCGCCTTCGACCACGGCCTGATCCTCGCCGACGGTGTGGAACGCGCCCGCTCCAAGATCGAGTACTCCTCCCTCGCCACCGCTTTCTGCCCGGCCGAGTTCACCGTCGGTGAGCTGCGCCGGGTCTACGAGGCGGTCTGGGGAGTGGTGCTGGACCCGCGGAACTTCCACCGCAAGGTCACCGGCACCCCCGGCTTCCTGCTGCCCTCGGGCGGCACGACGACCCGTCAGGGCGGTCGCCCGGCCCAGCTGTTCACCGCCGGCGGTGCGACCGTCCTCAACCCGCCCATGCTCCGCCCGGAGTCCTGACCCCCGCGGGCCCTGTGCCCGGTCCTGTCCCCAGCCCTCCGCCAAGCCCGGCGTTCGGCCCGCCCGAACCCGGTACCGACCCGCCGTTCTGCGGTACCGGGCAGCCGAATGGCCTGGCCTGGCTGCGGACCCGGAGGCGTCGGCGCAGAGTGTCGGTGGACGCTCCGACCGCCCGGGCCGGAGGCCTCCGGCCCAGGGAGTCCCGCGATGGCCATCAAGGACTGCGCCAACCAGCGAATCCTCATCGAGGGGCTGGCGGCGGACTACCGGAGCCTGGACAGGACCACCACCGCAACGGAGAAGGAACTGGCCGAGCTGCAGGCCGAGCACGCGGCGCCCGAGTCGATCGCCGCCGTCGAGGAACGGCTGGCCGCCGAGCGGGAGCGGTTGGGCGAGATCGTGGTCGAGGGGCAGGCAGCCGTCGACGAGTTCCACGCGGAGTGCGGCGGTGAGCAGCTCCCGCCACCGCCCTGGCCTTCCCGGTAGGGGCCGCACCCCTCAGCGGACACGGAGCCCCGCCCGTCCGGCGCCACCGAAGCTGCCGACACCACCGGCACCACCGAGGCCACCGGAGCCACCGAAGTCACCGAAGCAACCGACTCCGCCGGGACCCGGAACGGACCGGTCGACCGTGAATCGCAGGATCGGATTGTCCCCTGATCGGGTGAGGTGGGCAGCCGGCGGGCCCGTGCCGTTCCCGTAATGCCCGGAATAGCCGCCGCCGCCCCCTAATGTGCTGGCGCGGAGCCGCGCGGGTGCATGCCCGCCCGTCAGGGGTGCTCCGCGTCGAACAGCTCGGCCGAGGGCACGGGAGCAGCCAGCGATGATCCAGATCACCGGACTGACCAAGGTCTACCGCAAGGGCGCTCCGCCCGCAGTGCTCGACCTGACCTTCGACGCCCGGCCCGGCACGGTGACCGCGCTACTCGGCGCCGAGGGGGCGGGCAAGTCCACCGCCCTGCGGCTGATGCTCGAACTCGAACGCGGCCAGGGCGTCACGCTCTTCGACGGCCGCCGCTACCGTCGGCTGCGCCACCCCGAGCGCGAGGTGGGGGTGCTGCTGCCCGGCACCGGGGAGGCCGCGGTGGCCGGACATCCGGGCCGCAAGGCGCGCAGCCACCTGCGGATGCTCGCCGCGGCCGTCGGCGTCCCGGCCCAGCGGGCCGACGAACTGCTGGAGCAGACCCGGCTGGCCGCCGTCGCCGGGCAGCGGCTGCGCACCTTCTCGCCCGGCATGCACCGCCGCCTGGCCCTGGCCGCCGCCCTGCTCGGCGACCCCGGCGCGCTGCTGCTGGACGGGCCCGCCGACGGCCTGTCACCGCGCAACGTCGAGTGGTTCCACTCCTTCCTGCGCTCCTTCGGGGCCGCCGGTGGAACGGTCCTGGTGACCACCCGCACGCCGCAGGAGGCCTCGCAGCTCGCGGACCGGGTGGTCACCCTGGACCGCGGCCGACTGGTGGCCGACCAGCCGGTAGCGGAGTTCCGGCGGACCAGGCTCAGCCCCGAAGTGGCCGTCCGGGGGCCGCAGATGGCGCGGCTGGCGGACCTGCTGGTCAGCCAGGGCGCGGACGTCCGACGGGACGGCAGCGTGGGCCTCGCGGTGGCCGGCATCGACCGCACCGAGATCGGCGAACTCGCCTACCGCCACGGGATCCTGTTGCACGAGTTGGCGGACCGGGTGGTCGAGCAGCCGGCGCCGCGGGTCGTCCTGCCGGTCGGCTCGGGCCGCTCCGGCCACCTCCGCCTCCACCCGGAACCCGGGGCGGGGCCGAGCCCGGAGTCGGCCGAGCAACCGAACCCGGAACCGGACCCGGCACCGAACCCGGAACCGAAGTCGGAGCCAGGCCCGCAGTCGGCCGCCGAGCGGATCCCCGAGCCGGCCGCCGAGCCCACCCCGGTCGGAGCCGTGACGACGCCGGCCGAACCGGCCACCGTCTCCGCCCTCGAAGCCTCCGCCCCCGAAGCCACCACCCCCGTCCCCCGTGCCGCCACCGCCCCGAAGCACAACGCCCCCCGCCGCCGGGAGGACGGCTCCCTGCCCACCCGCGCCCTGCCCGCCGTGGCAATCGCCGCCGCACTCCCCGCCGCCGCGCTCCCCATCCTCGGTTCGGCGGGCCGCCGCCCCGGGCCCGTCGGCCGTCGGCCGGAGCCGACCGCGGAGGCCGGGTCCGACGCCCCCGCCAAGCCCGCCCCCGCGCCCATCGTCGCCGTCGACCGGCTCTTCCGCGACGACCCGGCCCCGGCCCTGCCGCATCCGCCCGCCCGGGTCCGGCCGCCGGGCCGCCGGGTGAGCGCCGACGACCTGCTCACCGACGACACCGTCCGCCTTCGTCGCCCCGCCTCGGGCACGAGCGCCGTCCGGGTCTCCACCGCCCAGCCCCCCGCCGCCCCCACGGCCCCCGCCGTCCCCGCAGCCCCCGCCCCCGCCACCCCCGACGACCACCGGAGCGAGTGAACCGTGCGTGTCCTGGCCTACGAGCTGCGCCGCCTGCGCGGCCTGCGTTCCACCTGGCTGCTGCTCGCCGCCGTGCTGCTCGGCGACGCCGTTGTGGCCGCCGTCCTGGCGGACCAGGCCCCGGACGGCCCGCTGGCCGCCCCGGCCGGGGTGCGGCTGCTGACCGCCGCCGTCCCGTTGGTCCCGCTGCCCTTCGCGGCGCTCGGCGCCGGGGTGCTGGGCGCGCTCTCGTACGGGCACGAGGTGCGCCACCCGGGGCTGCCGGCCTCGCAGGTGTCGTACCCGCGCCGGGTGCGACTGCTGCTGGCCAAGCTGCTGGTGATCGGGCCGGTGGCGGCCCTGCTGGCGCTGACCACCCTGCTGCTCGACACGCTGGCCGTGCACCTCGCGCTGCCGGACGGCGTCACCGTGGCGGCCTGGGCGGACCCGGCCGCGCTGTCGGACCGGGTGTCCGCGGCGGTGACCGGCGCCGGGCTGTCCGGGCTGTCCGACCTGCCGGGCGTGTTCTCCCCGCTCGGCCTGACGGCCGGTCACGGGGTGCCCGCCGCCCTGCTGGCCTTCGTCCTGCTCACCGTGGTGGCGGCCTGGACCGGGGTGCTGACGGCCTCGCTGACCCGCAGCGCGGCGGCCGGGGTGCTGTTGCTGTGCGCGCTGCCGCCGCTGCTGGAGTCCGGCGTCGCCCTGCTGCTGCGTCACACCGGCAGGCCGTGGCCGGCCCGGGCGGCCGAGCTGCTGCCGTTCCAGTCCGGGATCGAGTGGGCCTACGGCTGGGTGTACGGCGGTGCGCGCGAGGCGGTGGCCGGGAGCGCGGCGCTGACCGATCCGGCACTGCTCGCCGTGGTCGCGGCCCCCGCGGGGCTCCTGTTGCTCGCCGCCCTGCTGGCCCAGGCCCGCCGCCGCGCCCTGTAGGCCCGTGGCTGCGCATCGCGCAGGGCCTCCCGCACGGCGCCGCACCCGTGGGCGGCCCTGTCCGGTCCTGCGGAAGCCCCCGGGGTGCGGTCCTGCCCGTGGCTACCAAGATCGACCAGCAGTGACCGTAATGCGCGGTTCTTCCTGATAAGAAGTCAATTATCCAGTCACGGTCGATCACCCTTTCGTGTGCTTTTCACGAGAATTCTCAAGCCACGCCTGCGGATCGCCGACAAAGGAGGCGTGAGTACCCTTGCGCACCCCACCATGACCCCCGCCCGTTCCGCCGATGGGCCCATCCACGGTCCCGGCGACCTGGACCGCTTCTCGTACGCCGACCGGCCGACCCCGCCGGCGCCCCGCTGGGAGGGCGCCGAGTCCGACATCGGCCGGGTCGGCCGCAAGACCACCAGCAGCCGCGGCCGCGGTCTGCACGGCCAGCTGGTCCAGCAGCTCGGCCAGATGATCGTCTCCGGCGATCTCGGTGCCGACCGCCCGCTGGTGCCCGAGGAGATCGGCCAGCGGTTCGAGGTCTCCCGGACCGTCGTCCGCGAGTCGCTGCGCGTGCTGGAGGCCAAGGGCCTGGTCAGCGCCCGGCCGAACGTCGGCACCCGGGTCCGTCCGGTCGGCGACTGGAACCTGCTGGACCCGGACATCATCGAGTGGCGCGCCTTCGGTCCGCAGCGGGACGAGCAGCGCCGGGAGCTGTTCGAGCTCCGCTGGGCGATCGAGCCGCTGGCCGCCCGGCTCGCCGCCGGCCACGGCCGGGAGGACGTCCAGCAGCGCCTGGTCGAGCTGGTCGAGATCATGGGCCACGCCGCCTCCCAGGCCGACCTCTCCACGTACACCCGGGCCGACGCCGAGCTGCACGGCCTGATCCTCCAGATGGCCGGCAACCGGATGCTGGAGCACCTGTCCGGGATCGTCGCCTGCGCGCTGCAGGTCTCGGGCGGCCCGGCGATCTCCTGCGAGCGGCCCTCCGAGTCCTCGGTCGGCCTGCACGCCCGGCTGGTGGACGCGCTGGGCGCCGGCGACGGCACCGCGGGCGAGGTCGCGATGCGGGCGCTGCTCACCGTCCATCCCGAGGTCGAGCCGTCCGTCCCCGCGCCCAGGGAGCACTGAACGGGCTGTTTCCACGAGCGGAGGCGCCGGCTGGCGGCGGTCCGCTCCGCCAGGGCCCTCCGGTCGCATCGTGCGGCGCAGCCGGGGGGCCTCCGCATGCCGTCACCCCTCGGGTCGACCGGAGTCGGGAGAACGTGGGGAACGCCGGGGGCGGGAGAAGGACGGGGAAGCCGGGGGAAGCCGGAGCCGGGAGAGCCGGGGAGAAGCCGGGCCTGCCGGTCGCGCCCGGGAGGGGTTACCGGGCCCGGGAAGGCGGCCCGGCGAAAGGCGAGTCCATTTCACAGCTTGTCCATGACAACAGTTCACCCCGCGAGTGCGCGATGATGGAAGCGGCCCCGGGTTGCGGGCGCCGGGTCGGTGTGACCCGCGACACGAAGGCCATGCGTAACACTTGACGAGTAGCAGCGATGTGTCCTGAGCGGAAGCAGCTCCGGAATACTCCAACATGTCAGAATGCTGTGTTGGTCCGCGGCGCTGCTGCCGTCCTGCAAACCCAGTCCTCAAGCCCGAGTCGGTCGGAATCGACACCGCGCGTCCGACGCGCGATCTCCTTCCCCGCCCGCTCGGGCGGCCGGTACGGGTTCGAGATCCACTCATCGTCCGAGAGGTTGTTCGTGTCGGCCAGCACATCCCGTTCGCTTCCCCCCGAGATCGCCGAGTCCGCGGCTCTGCTGGCGCTCATCGAGCGGGGCAAGGCCCAGGGGCAGATCGCCGGTGACGACGTGCGCCAGGCGTTCGAGGCGGACCAGATCCCGGTCACCAAGTGGAAGAACGTCATGCGCAGCCTCAACCAGGTGCTGATTGAGGAGGGGGTGGACCTCATGGTCAGCGCGGCCGAACCGGCCGGCGCCAAGCGCAAGAGCGTTGCTGCCAAGAGCCCCACCAAGCGCACCGCCACCAAGGCTGTCACCACCCGGACCCCGGCCGCCCCGTCGGCCCCGACCAAGCCGCCCGTGCGGATCGCCCCCGGCGCTCCCGTCGCGGCGCCGGCCGTCGCGGCCGCCACGGCCTCGGCTCCCACCGTCTCCGCCGAGATCACCGCCGAGGGGAGGACCGCGGTCGGCTCCGAGCTGAAGGCGGCTCCCGCGAAGAAGGCCGCGCCGGCCAAGAAGGCCGCGGCGAAGAAGACCGCCGCGCCGGCCAAGAAGACCGCTGCCAAGAAGACCGCCGCCGGCAAGACCGCCAAGGGCGACGAGGAGCTGCTCGGCGAGGAGGAGCTGCTCGAGGACGTCGCGCTGCCCGGCGACAAGACCGAGGCCGAGGGCACCGCTCCGGAGGAGGAGTCGGAGGGCTTCGTCCTCTCCGACGACGACGAGGACGACGCGCCGGCCCAGCAGGTCGCCGTCGCCGGTGCCACCGCCGACCCGGTCAAGGACTACCTGAAGCAGATCGGCAAGGTCCCGCTGCTCAACGCCGAGCAGGAGGTCGAGCTCGCCAAGCGCATCGAGGCCGGCCTGTTCGCCGAGGACAAGCTCTCGGCCGCCGACAAGCTCGCCCCGAAGCTCAAGCGCGAGCTGGAGATCATCGCCGAGGACGGCCGCCGGGCCAAGAACCACCTGCTGGAGGCCAACCTCCGCCTCGTGGTCTCGCTGGCCAAGCGCTACACCGGTCGCGGCATGCTCTTCCTGGACCTGATCCAGGAGGGCAACCTCGGTCTGATCCGTGCGGTCGAGAAGTTCGACTACACCAAGGGCTACAAGTTCTCGACCTACGCCACCTGGTGGATCCGCCAGGCGATCACCCGCGCCATGGCCGACCAGGCCCGCACCATCCGCATCCCGGTGCACATGGTCGAGGTCATCAACAAGCTGGCCCGCGTCCAGCGCCAGATGCTCCAGGACCTGGGCCGCGAGCCCACCCCGGAGGAGCTGGCCAAGGAACTCGACATGACCCCCGAGAAGGTCATCGAGGTCCAGAAGTACGGCCGTGAGCCGATCTCGCTGCACACCCCGCTGGGCGAGGACGGCGACAGCGAGTTCGGTGACCTGATCGAGGACTCCGAGGCGGTCGTCCCGGCCGACGCGGTCTCCTTCACCCTGCTCCAGGAGCAGCTGCACTCGGTGCTGGACACCCTGTCCGAGCGCGAGGCGGGCGTGGTCTCGATGCGCTTCGGCCTGACCGACGGCCAGCCGAAGACGCTGGACGAGATCGGCAAGGTGTACGGGGTCACCCGTGAGCGCATCCGCCAGATCGAGTCGAAGACCATGTCGAAGCTGCGCCACCCGTCGCGCTCCCAGGTGCTGCGCGACTACCTGGACTGATTCGACGGCAGTCGTTCCACGCGAAGGCCCGGAGCCGCACGGCTCCGGGCCTTCGCGGCTGTCCGGGCCCGGGCGCGTCAGCGTACGGGTGGTGGTTGTCCCTCGTCCGGGTGGCGGCGCGGCGGGAAGCGGTCGCACCGTGTAGCCGGTCACCTACGCTGTGCCGGTTGCCCGCTTCCGAGCCTCCTGGAGTCACGGTGCCGACCGAGCCGGACCGCACAGACCTGCCGACGCCCGCCCTGTTCCCGGCGGACCCCGCCGACCCGGCCGCCGACCGGGCGGGCCACCGCCGCAGGGCCGCCGTGCTGGCGCTGCTCGCCGCCGTTCCCGTCCCGCTGGTCGCCCTCGGCACCGCGGCGCCGGCCGAGGCGCAGCGCCGGGTGGTCGGCGGCAGCGCGGTGAGCACCGCGGACCACCCGTGGATCGTGGCGCTGTCCAGCCGCCAGCAGTTCGGCAGCGGCCGTTCCGGCCAGTTCTGCGGGGGTGCGCTGGTCACCCCGACCAAGGTGGTGACGGCCGCGCACTGCTTCTACGACGAGGCCAGGGGTCGGGTGGACCGGCCGGGCCTGAAGGTGATCGTCGGCCGGGACGACATGCGCGGCACGTCCGGCCGGGAGGTGGCGGTGCGGTCGGTCTGGATCCACCCCGACTACTCCTTCGCCGCCAACATGAACGACGTCGCGGTGCTCACCCTCGCCGAGTCCCAGGGCGCCCTGCCGGTGGTCGAGCTGGTCGGCCAGGGCGAGACCGAACCGTACGCGGCCGGGACCACGACCCAGGTGTACGGCTGGGGTGACACCACGGGGCGGGGCGACTACTCGCCCGTGCTGCGCGGGGTGTCCGTGCCGGTCGTGCCGGACCAGGTCTGTGCGCAGGCCTATCCGGGCGGGCAGGACGGGAGGTTCGACGCCCGGGGCATGGTCTGCGCGGGCGAGGAGAGGGGCGGCAAGGATGCCTGCCAGGGCGACAGCGGCGGCCCGATGATCGTCGACGGCCGGCTGGTGGGCCTGGTCTCCTGGGGGACGGGCTGTGCCGAGGCGGCCCACCCGGGCGTCTACACCAGGGTGTCCTCGGTCGCGGACGCAGTGCGCTCGGTGCTGTGACCACCCGCGACCACTCGCAACCACCGGTGAACGCCCGCGAACGCCGGTGGCAGCCGCGAACGAGGCGCCTCCGGTGCCGCGGTCGTCGCGGCGGGTGAGCGGTCGGTCACGTGCCGGCACCGGGTTCTGACGCCGCGTCGGACGCTGTGGGGGTCACGGCTCGGGGCAACGGCCGGGCCCGGGAGGGCGGCCCGGGGTACAGCAGAGCCGGGCGACCGGCCCCCGAAGGGGTCCGTCGCCCGGCTCACCGGTCGCGCGTGGTGCGCGACCGGACACAGCTCGAGGCCGGCTGCTGTTGGTGGCGCCCTGTATCAGCGCTCGTCGTCGGTGGCCGTCACGGTGGTCGCGGTGGTGAGACGGCCGCTCTCGTCCTGTATCTCCACGGCGATCTTCTTGAGCTCGGGCTCGAACTTCCGGCCGTGGTGGGCGCAGAAGAGCAGCTCTCCGCCGCTGGCGAGTACGACGCGCAGGTAGGCCTGGGCGCCGCAGCGGTCGCAGCGGTCAGCCGCGGTGAGCGGGCTCGCAGGGGTCAGAACAGTAGTCACGTCGCCTCTTCTCTAGCTCGACGAGCTGTCGTACCAGGGTCAACATCCAACCAGGCCGAAAACGTTCCCGCTCGTGGCTTTTCTTCTCTGAGGATTCTGCTGTGTTGATGAGGACGTGCCCCGGGCGCCGGTGGTTCATGCGTGCCGGATTCCGGGATCCGCCCTTCGCTCGAACGCCCGATCGGGATCGGGTGCGAGGTCCGCGTAGCATAATCCTCTGCCGGGTTGGAGCATAAGCCCCGTCCCGGGCCCCGGTAGCCTGCATAACGGCAGTTCCGGAGCCTGCGCCGGGCCCCACGATCCGCCAGGACCGGTGGTACCGGGAGGAGATGGCGCCCCCGGGGCCCACACCCGGGTGCGGTGCTTGTTCGCGCAGCGCGTACAAGCTGCGCGGGGCCGGTCCGTCGTGCTGTGCACCCGGCGCACGGGTTCGGGCACGCAGGGCGACGGGTGTCGGTGCGGCGTGCTGCACTGGCGTTTGGTCCGGATGCGTCCGGATGTGACCGATGAGACAGATCTTCACCGAGGAGAGTGCCGCGTGAGTGCCGAAACGACCGTGCCGTCCGCGCTGCTGGCCGGCGACGACGGTTCCAACTACACCGCGCGGCACCTGCTCGTCCTGGAGGGCCTGGAGGCGGTCCGCAAGCGCCCCGGCATGTACATCGGCTCGACCGACAGCCGCGGTCTGATGCACTGCCTCTGGGAGATCATCGACAACTCCGTCGACGAGGCGCTCGGCGGCTACTGCGACCGCATCGACGTCGTGCTGCACCCCGACTCCTCGGTCGAGGTCCGGGACAACGGGCGCGGCATCCCGGTCGACGTCGAGCCCAAGACCGGGCTGTCCGGCGTCGAGGTCGTGATGACCAAGCTGCACGCCGGCGGCAAGTTCGGCGGCGGCTCCTACGCGGCCTCCGGCGGTCTGCACGGCGTCGGCGCCTCGGTCGTCAACGCGCTCTCCGCCCGCCTCGACGTCGAGGTCGACCGCAGTGGGCACACCCACGCGATCAGCTTCCGCCGCGGCACCCCCGGCATCTTCACCGAGACCAGCCCGGACGCGCCCTTCGAGGCCGGCAACGGCCTGACCAGGACCCGCAAGGTGCCGAAGACCCGCACCGGCACCCGGATCCGCTACTGGGCCGACCGGCAGATCTTCCTCAAGGACGCCAAGCTCTCCCTGGAGACGCTGCACAGCCGCGCCCGGCAGACCGCCTTCCTGGTCCCCGGCCTGACCATCGTGGTGCGTGACGAGCGGCTCACCGAGAGCGAGCAGATCGACGAGACGGTCTTCCGCTACGACGGCGGCATCGCCGAGTTCTGCGAGTTCCTGGCCCCCGACAAGCCGGTCTGCGACGTGCTGCGGCTGCGCGGCGAGGGCACCTTCAAGGAGACCGTGCCGGTCCTGGACGACCTCGGCCACATGACCCCCACCGAGGTCACCCGCCACCTCGGCGTGGACATCGCGCTGCGCTGGGGCGCCGGCTACGACACCACCCTGCGCTCCTTCGTCAACATCATCGCCACCCCCAAGGGCGGCACCCACATCACCGGCTTCGAGCGCTCGCTGGCCAAGACGGTCAACGAGGCGCTGCGCGCGAGCAAGCTGCTGCGCGTCGCCGAGGACGACATCACCAAGGACGACGCCACCGAGGGCCTCACCGCCGTCGTCACCGTCCGGCTCGCCGAGCCGCAGTTCGAGGGCCAGACCAAGGAGGTGCTCGGCACCTCGGCGGCCAACCGGATCGTCGCCGCCGTCGTCGCCAAGGAGCTCAAGGCCTTCCTCACCTCGGCCAAGAAGGACCAGAAGCTCCAGGCCCGGGCCGTGCTGGACAAGGTCGTCGCGGCCGCCCGCACCCGGGTCGCCGCCCGGCAGCACAAGGAGGCCCAGCGCCGCAAGACCGCGCTGGAGACCAGCTCGCTGCCCGCCAAGCTGGCCGACTGCCGCAGCGACGACGTCGACCGCAGCGAACTGTTCATCGTCGAGGGGGACTCCGCGCTCGGCACCGCCAAGCTCGCCCGCAACTCCGAGTTCCAGGCGCTGCTGCCGATCCGCGGCAAGATCCTCAACGTGCAGAAGGCGTCCGTGAGCGACATGCTCAAGAACGCCGAGTGCGCCGCGATCATCCAGGTGATAGGGGCCGGCTCCGGCCGCACCTTCGACATCGACCAGGCCCGCTACGGCCGGGTCATCTTCATGGCCGACGCCGACGTCGACGGCTCGCACATCCGCACCCTGCTGCTCACCCTGTTCCACCGCTACATGCGGCCGATGGTCGAGCAGGGCCGGGTCTTCGCCGCCGTGCCGCCGCTGCACCGGATCGAGCTCACCAGTCCCAAGCGCGGCCAGGAGAAGTACCACTACACCTACTCCGACGCCGAACTGCGCTCCACGCTGCTGGAGTTCCAGCGCAAGAACCAGCGCTGGAAGGAGCCGGTGCAGCGCTACAAGGGCCTCGGCGAGATGGACGCCGACCAGCTGGCCGAGACCACCATGGACCCGCGCCACCGCACGCTGCGCCGGATCAACCTGGGCGACCTGGAGCAGGCCGAGCGGATCTTCGACCTGCTGATGGGCAACGACGTCGCCCCGCGCAAGGAGTTCATCGTGGACTCGGCGGCCACCCTGGACCGCTCCCGCATCGACGCCTGATTCCCGGCCGTACGCGAGGGCCCTCCACCCACGGGTGGAGGGCCCTCGAGCCGCCGGTTCCACCCGTGCTCCACCCCGGCTCCGATCAGCGGGAAGCGCCGGATCCGTAGCGTCGGAGAGGTCAGCAAGAAGCCTCTCCTCGGGACGGAGAATCCGATGAGTTCCATCGCCAACATCCTCGTGGTCATCGCGGTGGTGGTCCTGGTGGTCCGGCGCCAGATGCGCGTCCAGCGGCTGGACACCGAGCGCCGGTTCTGGCTGCTGCCGCTGGTCCTGGGCGCGCTCGCGCTGCGCGACCCGCAGCTCGTCGACCACCAGCACACCGCGGTCTCCGCCACGCTGCTGGTCGCCGGCCTCGTCGCCGTGCTCGCGATGGGCACGGTCTGGGGCTGGACCGTACGGATCTGGCGGGCCCCCGACGGCGGCGTCCTGGTCAAGGGCACCAAGGCCACCGTGGCCGCCTGGTGCGGGATGATCGCCATCCGGATCGGCCTGTACGCGGTCGGCTCGGCCCTGCACGTCCACCAGGCGGGCAGCACGCTGCTGCTGGGCATGGCGGTCCTGCTGCTGGTCCGCTCCGTCGTGGTGAACTGGAGGGCCCGCACGCTGGAGCCCGCGCGGACCGCCGCCGGACTGCGCTGACCCGCCGCCGTGAGCATCGAGGAGGCCCCCGTGGCCGGGTGGTACTGGACCCGCTGGCCGTCCCGGGAAGGGATCGGCCGCGAGGACGAGAGCCGGCCGCGGCGGGTCCTCACCGTGTTCGGCCGGACCGTCCTGGTGGTCGTCGTCGGCTGGGGGACCTTCTCCGGCGGCCGGTACGCCGGCTGGGCCGCGGCCGCCGCGGCGGCCGGGCTGGCCGCGGCCTTCGCCCTCAGCGCGGGGTACCTGCGGGTCACCCGGGAGCAGCGCCCGGCGGCCTCGTACCTGCTGGCCGCAGGCCTGGTCGGCGCGGGCTGGCTCGCCAACCAGGGGCTGGCCTACACGCTGGCCGACTTCCTCTGGATCGGGCTGGCCGTGACGGCCCTGATCCGGTTGCCGCCCGCGCCCGCGCTGTGCGCCGCGGCGGTCGCGCTGGGCTCGTACACGGCGGCCTCCCCGGCGAGCTGGCTCAGCATCGCCGCCACCATCGGAGGGTCCGTCCTGGTCGGCTTCCTGCTGCGGCTGGACATCGAGGCGCGCGGCACCGCCCGCCTGCTGCTCGCCCAGGAGCGGGCCGCCCGGGCCGCCGAGGCGGAGAGCGCGGCGCTCGCCGAACGGGCCAGGATCGCCCGGGAGATCCACGACGTGCTCGCCCACAGCCTCTCCGCGCAGCTCGTCCACCTGGAGGCGGCCCGGCTGATGCTGGACGCCGGGACGGACCGCGAGCAGGTCCGCGAACGGGTCGTCGCCGCCCGGCGGATGGCGCAGGACGGGCTGGCCGAGACCCGGCAGGCGCTGTCCGCGCTGCGCGGGGAGTTCACCCCGGTCGGGGAGTTCCTGGTGGAGCTGACCGGACGGGAGCGGGCCGCCCTCACCGTCACCGGCACGCCCCGGCCGCTCGCCGCCGAGGCCGCCCTCGCGGTGCGGCGCACCGCGCAGGAGGCGGTGACCAACGTCCGCAAGCACGCGTCCGGCGCCCGCTGCGCCGTCGAACTGCGCTACCTGGACGGCGTGGTGGAGCTGGAGGTGCGCAACACCCGGCCGCCGCGCGGCCCGTCCGCGGCCGAGCCGGCGTCGGGGGAGCTGGCGGCCAGCGGCAGCGGGTACGGTCTGCTGGGGATGCGCGAACGCGCGGAACTGCTCGGCGGCACGCTGCTGGCGGGCCCGGAGGACGGAGGGTGGCGCGTGCTGCTGCGGGTGCCGGCATGACGGAACCGGCGATCAGGGTGCTGGTCGCGGACGACCAGACGGTGGTGCGCGAGGGCATCGTGATGCTGCTGGGGCTGCTGCCCGGTATCGAGGTGGTCGGTGCGGCGGGTGACGGGGAGGAGGCCGTCGCCCTGGTGGAGCGTCATCACCCGGACGTGGTGCTGATGGATCTGCGGATGCCGCGCTGCGACGGCGTCGAGGCGACGAGGCGGATCCGCACGGCGCACCCGGAGACCGAGGTGGTGGTGCTCACCACCTACGCCGACGACGAATCGCTGTTCCCGGCGCTCCAGGCCGGGGCGCGCGGCTACCTCACCAAGGACGCCGGCGGCGAGGAGATCGCCCGGGCCATCGCGGACGTCCGCTCGGGCGCCGCCGGGCTCTCCCCGCAGATCCAACTCCGGTTGCTGGAAAGGCTTTCGGAGCAGCCCGGCGGCTCCGGACCGGCCGCCGGGCCGCCGGTCGGCCGGCCGGGGGAGCTGCCCGACGGGCTGACCGTCCGGGAGGCCGAGGTGCTGGCGCTGATCGCCCAGGGGCTGTCCAACGCGGAGATCGCCCAACGGCTGTTCGTCAGCCAGGCCACCGTGAAGACCCACATCAACAATCTGTTCGCCAAGACCGCGGTACGGGACCGGGCTCAGGCGGTCGCCTACGCCTTCCGACACGGAATCACCGGGACGCAGCAGTAGTCCGATGAGTGTCTGTCGGATGATCGATCACCTCATCGAGTGAACGTATCTGCGATGGTCAGAGGCGTTGTCCTAGGGCCGCCATCATGGTTCGGGTCAGAACATCCGGCCGTCCAGGAGCATCAGTGCCACAGCAGCAGACGAGCAGCCCCGGCCAGGGGCAGCGATTCGACTGGTGGGCCGCTCCGGCCGCCGGCACCCCCGTTGAGCCCGCCGAGCCATCGGCTGCGCACCGCCGGTCGGCGGTACCGGCGCAGTCGGGCCCCATCCGTACGGAGCACACCCGTCCGGACCGGTCGGCAGAGGCAGTCGGCGAGCCTGTGGCCGTCGGCGCACCGATCCACGGGCCCGCCGTCGAGCCGTTCGCCCAGAGCACCCCCGTCGACCAAGCGGCCCCGGCCGCACCGCACGCACCCCTCGGGTCCCTCGCGCCACGGGACGAGGAACCGGTCGCCGACCGGACCGAGGTCTACCGGGAGGTCCAGGCCAGCGCGGCCTTCCGGCAGATCCGCCGCAGCTACCGGACCTTCGTCTTCCCCATCACCGGAGGCTTCCTCGCCTGGTACCTGCTGTACGTCGCCGCCCAGGCCGGTGCCCCCGACCTGATGCGCCGCGCGGTGGCCGGCCCGCTCAACGTGGCCTGGCTGCTGGGACTTCTGCAGTTCGCCTCGACCTTCCTGCTCGCCTGGCTCTACGCCCGCAACGCCCGGACCAAGCGCGACCGCGCCGCCCTGGGCCTGCGCTGGGACACCCAGGACCAGCTGCGATGACGACCCTGATGGCCACCGTGCCCACCGACGCGGCCGTGGCCGCCGTGAGGACCGCCGCGCGGACCGTGGTGTCGACCGCCACCCCGCCCCCGGTCGCCCCCACCGGCGACCACCACTCGCTCGCCATCGCGCTGTTCGCCGTCGTCGTCCTGGTCACCCTGGGGGTCACCCTCTGGGTCGGCCGCCAGGGCAACGCCGCCGAGGACTTCTTCGCCGGCGGCCGCGACTTCACCCCGCTGCAGAACGGCTTCGCGCTCTCCGGCGACTACCTGTCCGCGGCCTCCTTCCTGGGCGTCGCCGGGCTGATCGCGCTCTACGGCTACGACGGCGTGCTCTACAGCATCGGCTTCCTGGTCGCCTGGCTGGTCGTGCTGATGCTGGTCGCCGAACTCGTCCGCAACGCCGGCCGGTACACCCTCGCCGACGTGCTCGCGCTGCGGCTGCGCCGCCGCAAGGTGCGCGCCGCGGCCGGCGGCGCCAGCGTCGTGGTCACCCTGCTCTACCTGGTGGCCCAGATGGTCGGCGCCGGTTCGCTGGTCGCCCTGCTGCTCGGCACCGGCAGCCCGCACGCCCGCACCTGGACCATCATCGCGGTCGGCGCCCTGATGATCGTCTACGTCACCATCGGCGGGATGCGGGCCACCACCTGGATCCAGATCATCAAGGCCTTCCTGCTGACCGGCGGTTCGGTGCTGCTGACGGTGCTGCTGGTGGTCCGCTTCCACGGGGACCTCGGCGAGCTGATGCGCCAGGCCGCCGACCACAGCGGTGCCGGGCACCGCTACCTGGAGCCCGGGCTCAAGTACGGCGGCAGCCTCACCAGCCGGCTGGACTTCGTCAGCCTCGGCCTCGCCCTGGTGCTCGGCACCGCGGGCCTGCCGCACATCCTGTCCCGCTTCTACACCGTGCCCACCGCGCGGGCCGCCCGCCGCTCCACGATGTGGGCGATCGGCCTGGTCGGCAGCTTCTACCTGATGGCCATCGTGCTCGGCCTCGGCGCCACCGCGCTGATCGGCTCGGCCGAGGTGCGGCACGCCAACTCGGCCGGGAACACCGCCGTTCCGCTGCTCGCCCTGGTGCTCGGCGGCGGCAACGGCAGCACCGGCGGGGTGGTGCTGTTCGCCCTGATCTCGGCGATCGCCTTCGCCACCATCCTCGCCGTGGTCGCCGGGCTCACCCTGGCCTCCTCGGCGGCCTTCGCCCACGACGTCTGGGCCGGCGCCTGGCGCGCCCGGCCCGCCCGCGAGCAGGCGAAGAACGGTCGCGGCCGCCGTCGTCGGGGCGAGACCGTCCCGGCCTCCCGGTCGGAGGAGTCGGTGTCCGGGATCAGCGAGCAGCAGGAGGTGGTGGTCGCCCGGTTCGCCGCCGCCGGGATCGGTGCGACGGCGATCGTGATCAGCCTCTTCGCCCAGCAGCTGAACGTCGCCTTCCTGGTCGGCCTGGCCTTCGCCGTCGCCGCTTCCTCGAACCTGCCGGTGCTGCTGTACAGCCTGTTCTGGTCGCGGTTCACCGCACGCGGCGCGGTCTGGGCGGTGTACGGCGGGCTGGTCCCGGCGATCGTGCTGGTGTTCTTCTCGCCGGTGGTGTCCGGCTCCCACGAGGCGCTCTTCCCCGGCCTCGACTTCCACTGGTTCCCGCTGGAGAACCCGGGCCTCGTCTCCATCCCGCTCGGCTTCCTCGCCGGGTGGCTCGGGACGGTCACCTCGTCCGAGCCCGCCGACCCGGACCGGTTCGCCGAGCTGGAGGTACGTGCTCT
Organism: Kitasatospora sp. NPDC001119; assembly: GCF_053598475.1. Classification (NCBI taxonomy): domain Bacteria; kingdom Bacillati; phylum Actinomycetota; class Actinomycetes; order Kitasatosporales; family Streptomycetaceae; genus Kitasatospora; species Kitasatospora sp. NPDC001119. Next base: position 40,224 of record NZ_JBSFKI010000026.1, on the reverse strand, counting down.
CACCGGTGCGGGCGCGGCCTGAGCCGTCGCGCCCGGGGAACCCCGGCGGGCCTGGGGCCGCCGGGGTTCCCCCCTGTCCGGGCCCGGTCCGGCGGTCATCGGCCCCGACCGGAGCGGCTACGCCCGGGCCGCCAGGCCGTAACGGTGCTCCGGGCGGCCGGTGTCGCCGTACCGCAGGGTCAGCCGCAGCCGGCTGTCCCGTTCCAGCTGCTTGAGGTAGCGCTGCGCGGTGGAGCGGCTCAGCCCGGTGGCGTCGGCGACCTCCTGGGCGGAGAGCGGCCGGCCGGCCCGGCGCAGGACGCCCATCACCAGGTCGGTGGTGGGCGCCGAGTGGCCCTTGGGGAGCGGCCCGGCCGGGGCGGCGGCGCTGCGCAGGGTCGCGAACAGCCGGTCCACCTCGTCCTGGCCGGCCTCCCGGGCAGGGGCGGCGAGCGCGTGCCGCAGCTGGGCGTACGCCACCAGCTTCTCCCGCAGCCCGGCGAAGGTGAACGGCTTGACCAGGTACTGGAGCGCGCCGTGCTGCATCGCGGCGTGCACCGTCGACACGTCCCGGGCGGCCGTCACCATCATCACGTCGCAGGCCACCTGGCGTTCCCGCAGCCGGCGCACCAGGGCCAGGCCGGTCTCGTCCGGCAGGTGGTGGTCGAGCAGCAGCAGGTCCACCGGTCGGCGCTCCAGGGCGGCCAGTGCCTCCCCGGCCGAGTGCGCGGTGCCGGTCACCCGGAAGCCGGGGACCTTGGCCACGTAGGCGGCGTGCACGTCCGCGACCCGGAAGTCGTCGTCCACCACGAGTACGTCGATCATCACGCCTCCACGAGCTGGGTGGTGAGCAGGGCCTCGGGCAGCTCGACGGTGAACCGGGCGCCGCCGAGCGGCCCGGTGTCGAGCACGATCCGGCCACCGGTCCGTTCGACCAGCCGCCGCACCATCGCCAGCCCCAGCCCGCGCGGACGGTGCGCGGGCGCGTCCTTGCTGCTCCACCCCTCTTCGAAGACCTGCTCGCGCAGCTCCTCCGGCACGCCCGGGCCGCTGTCCGCGACCTGCAGCAGCAGCGTCGGGCCGGCCGCCGCCAGGCTCACCTCCACCCGGCCCCCGCCGCCCGCGGCCAGCGCGTCCACCGCGTTGTCGATCAGGTTGCCGAGGACCGTCACCAGCGCCCGGGCGTCCACCACGGCGTCCGGCAGGTGCGCCGCCGGGGCCAGCGCCAGCCGCACCCCGCGCTCGCCCGCCACCGCGCTCTTGCCCGCCAGCAGCGCCGCCACGTGCGGGTCCTGCACCTGCTCGGCGATCCGCGCCGCGACCACCGCGTGCGAGCCGGACTGCTCCGAGATGAACGCCACCGCCTGCTCGTGACGGCCCAGTTCCAGCAGGCCCAGCAGGGTGTGCATCCGGTTGGCGTGCTCGTGGTCCTGGGCCCGCAGCGCCTCGGTCAGGCTGCGGGTGGTGTCCAGCTCGCGGACCAGCGACTCCAGCTCGGTGCGGTCCCGCAGGGTCACCACGGCGCCGCCCTCGGGCGTGGCCGTCCGGTTGACCACCAGCACCCGGTCGTCCCGGACGGCCGGCAGGTCGGCGCCGGCGATCCGCCCGGCGAGCACGTCCGCCAGCCGGCCCGGCGGCAGCACCGCGCCGATCGGGCGGCCGGCGCAGTCCTCGGGCAGGCCGAGCAGCCGGAACGCCTCGTCGTTGGCCAGCCGGATCCGGCCGTGCTCGTCCAGCGCCACCATGCCCTCGCGGATGCCGTGCAGCATCGCCTCCCGCTCCACCAGCAGCGCGGAGATGTCGGCCAGCGCGATGTTGTGGGTGCGGCGCTTGAGGCGGCGGGCCAGGAGGAGGGTGGCGAGCGTCCCGGCGGCGAGGCCGGCGCCCGCGCACAGCAGGATCCCGGTGAGCATCTTCAGCAGCCGGCGGCGGATCGAGTCGTCGCTGATGCCGACCGAGACCTCGCCGACGATCCGGCCGTCCGCCATCCGCAGCGGCACCTTGCCCCGGGCGGTGCGGCCCAGGGTGCCCTGCTGGATGGCGGTGACGCTGCGGCCGCTGAGGGCGGGCTCCGGGTCGGTGCTGACCCGCTGGCCGATCCGGCCCGGGTCGGTGTGCGAGAGCCGGATGCCGTCCAGGTCGGTGACCACGACGAAGCTGGCGCCGGTGGCCAGCCGGATCTGCTCGGCGTTGCGCTGCGCGGCCACCACGTCGCGGCCGGCGGCGGCCCGGGCGATGTTCTCGTCGGTGGCGGTGGCCTGGGCGATCGACAGCGCCCGCTGCATCGCGTCGTGGTCCAGCTCGCTGCTGACCGGGGCCAGGAACAGTCCGGCGGTCACGGCGGTGACACCGACGGTGACGACGGTCTGGCTCAGCAGCAGCTGGGCGAAGACCCGGCGGGGCCGGCGGGCGAGCTTCATCCGGGCCTCCTCTCGGCGGCTGCGGGGGAATCGGATGTCCGGGAGCGGGGATGGGAGCGGGAGCGGGAGCGGGGTGGGGGCGCCTCCGGTGGGGTGGGTCGGGACACCCTATGTTTCCGCGCTGTTTCTGTCAGCCGCGTCCCCGCAGTTGTAGCGCAAGCAAAACGAGCAGAACACCCCTCTATGCGGAGAAGTCGCACTACGCGAAGAAGGCTCCCGCCGGGGCCGGGCCCGCTCCTACCTTTCCGGGGCAAGCACAGAACCGGGAGGAATGCATGACCGAGACCCCGGCGATCGAGCTGACCGGCGCGACCAAACGCTTCCGCACCCCCTCGGGGGCGTTGCACACCGCCGTCCGCGATCTCGATCTGACCGTCGCCCAGGGCGAGTTCGTCGCCGTCGTCGGCCCCACCGGCTGCGGCAAGTCCACCACGCTGACCCTGGTCAGCGGCCTGGAGGAGCCCACCGAGGGCGAGGTCCGGGTGTACGGCGAGCCCGTGCGCGGGATCGACCCCAAGGTCGGGTTCGTCTTCCAGCAGGACGCCGTCTTCCCCTGGCGCACCGTCCTGTCCAACGTGATGGCCGGCCCGCGCTTCCGCGGCGTGCCCGCCGCCGAGGCCAGGGAACGGGCCCGGGACTGGCTCGGCCGGGTCGGCCTGGCCGCCTTCGAGGACCGCTACCCGCACCAGCTGTCCGGCGGCATGCGCAAGCGCGTCGCGCTCGCCCAGACCTTCGTCAACGACCCGGCGATCCTGCTGATGGACGAGCCGTTCTCGGCCCTGGACGTGCAGACCCGGGCCCTGATGTCGGACCAGCTGCTGGAGCTGTGGGCCGGCACCGGCTCGTCGGTCGTCTTCGTCACCCACGACCTGGACGAGGCCATCGCGCTCGCCGACCGGGTCGTCGTCATGACGGCCGGACCGGCCACCGTCAAGGAGGTCTTCACCGTCGACCTGCCGCGCCCGCGCACCGTGGAGGCCGTCCGGCTGGAGCCGAGGTTCGTCGAGTTGTACCGCGAGATCTGGGCCTCGCTCGGCGAAGAGGTGCGCATCACCCGGGAGAGAGGAGCGGGTCGTGCCGCTTGAGACCGCGTCCGATTCCGTGCCCGAGTCCGTGTCGGGAGCCGCGCCGGGAGCCGCGTCGGCCGGCGCCGGGAAGCCCCCGGCCGTCACGACGAGGACCGAGGCCCGCGAACGGGCCGCCCGCAACCGCCGGTTGGTCGTCTACGGCGCCCGGGTCGCGGTGCTGCTCGCCTTCCTCGGGCTCTGGGAGGTCTGCGCCCGCACCGACGTCATCGACCCGTTCAACTTCTCCCAGCCGTCGAGGATCTGGGACCAGATCTGGCAGTGGGTCACCCACGGCACCGCGCAGGGCTCGCTCGGCGAGCAGATCGGCTACACCCTGTACGAGGCCCTCGCCGGCTGGGTGATCGGCGTCATCGGCGGCGTGCTGCTGGGCATCGCGCTCGGCCGGATCCGCTTCCTGGCCGACGTGTTCGGGCCGTACATCAAGGTGCTCAACGCGATCCCGCGGATCGTGCTCGCGCCGATCTTCCTGATCTGGTTCGGCCTCGGCCCGGCCTCCAAGGTCGCCTCCGCGGTGGTGCTGGTGTTCTTCCCGGTGTTCTTCAACGCCTTCCAGGGCGCCCGCGAGGTCGACCGCAACCTCGTCGCCAACGCCCGCATCCTGGGCGCCGACAACCGCAGGGTCACCCTCCAGGTGGTCATCCCCGCCGCCACCACCTGGATCTTCACCAGCCTGCACGTCAGCTTCGGCTTCGCGCTGATCGGCGCCATCGTCGGCGAGTACATCGGCGCCACCAAGGGCCTCGGCCTGCTCGTCGCGGCCGCCCAGGGCACCTTCAACGCGGCTGGCGTGTACGCGGCCATGACCATCCTCGCCGTCGTCGCGCTGCTCACCGAGGGGCTGCTGACCTTCGCCGAGAAGAAGCTGTTCCGCTGGAAGCCCGCCGACGCGGGCGACGGCCGCTGAACCTCCCCCGCCCGTACGAAGAGAGGCCCCCACCCATGCGCAGAACGGCTGCCGCCGCCCTCGCCGCCCTCCTGCTCCTCCCGCTCTCCGCCTGCGCCAACGACGCCGCCACCGCCGGACACGGCGCGGTCGCCGCCCCCGCCGGGCAGCAGGTCGACGGGCCCAAGGTCAAGATCATGGTCGGTGGCCTGGACAAGGTCATCTACCTGCCCGCGATGCTCACCCAGCGGCTCGGCTACTTCGCCGAGGCCGGCGTCAACGTCGAGCTGATGACCGAACCGGCCGGCGTCAACGCCACCACCGCGCTGCTCGCCGGGGACGTCCAGGGCGCCGTCGGCTTCTACGACCACACCATCGACCTCCAGGCCAAGGGCAAGAAGGTCGAGTCCGTGGTGCAGTTCGCCCAGGCGCCCGGCGAGGTCGAGGTGGTCTCCAGCAAGCAGGCCGACGCGATCAGGTCCGGCGCCGACTTCAAGGGGAAGAAGCTCGGCGTCACCAGCCTCGGCTCCTCGACCGACTTCCTCACCAAGTACCTCGCGGTCAAGAACGGCACCGCCGTCAGCGAGTTCAGCCCGATCGCGGTCGGCGCCGGCCAGACCTTCATCGCCGCGCTCCAGCAGGGCAGCATCGACGCCGGGATGACCACCGACCCGACCGTCGCCGCCGTCCTGGACAAGGGCCTCGGCAAGGTCCTCTACGACATGCGCACCCCCGAGGGCTCGCGCGAGGCGCTCGGCGGGCTCTACCCGTCCTCGTCGCTGTACATGAACACCGACTGGGTGGAGAAGAACAAGGACACCACCCAGAAGCTCGCCAACGCCTTCGTGAAGACCCTCACGTGGATGTCCACCCACAGCCCCGAGGAGATCGCCGCGAAGATGCCCGCCGACTACGCCCAGGGCGGCGCCGAGCAGTACGCGGCGGCGATCAAGGCGACGCTGCCGATGTTCACCACGGACGGCGTGATGCCGGCCGACGGGCCGAAGACGGTGCTCTCGGTGCTCGCCGCGTTCCACCCGGACGTGAAGGGCAAGGAGGGGTCGATCGACCTGGCGAAGACCTACACCACGGAGTTCGTCGCCAAGGCCGCCGGCTGAGCCCCGCCGCCGACAGCGGTCCCGCGCCCACCCCCACGGGCGCGGGGCCGTTGTGCGTCAGACCCCTCGTACGGACAGCACGTCCATCCGCGACGGCGTCCCCGCCGCCTTGCCGCAGCTCTCCGGACGCGCCGGCTCGCTCACCGTCTCGATCACGTCCACCTCCCAGGACCGGCCGTCCCGGTGCAGCACCGTCACCAGCCAGCGGCGCTCACCGTCCGGCCGCTGGACGAGCGTCAACGCGTCCACCCCGGTCTCGCCGGTCGCCAGCCGCACCGCGTGCTCGGCCGCCTGGCCCGGACGCTCCCAGCCCGAACAGCCGCGCGACCACTCCGGCACCGTGTGCCCGGCCGCCGTCGCCGCCAGCACCTCCTTGGCGGTCTCCGGCGTCAGCCGCCCGTACGCGTAGCCGTACGGCAGCACCAGCATCGTGGGGGAGAAGCGGTGCCCGCCCAGGTGGGTGACCTCCCACACCTCGCTGTGCCCGGCCGCCGCCAGCTCCGCCGCGAGCGGACGGCCCAGCAGCGCGCAGCAGCGGTCCCGCCGCCCGTTGGTGCACACCAGGGCCACCGGGCCGCCGACGTGCTCCGCACCGAAGCCGGTGTGGTCCCCGGCGCCCAGCGCCGCGAAGTCCAGGCCCAGCAGCTCCGCCGGATCCGCCACCGCCGCCCGGCGCACCCAGTCGCGGCCCGGCACCGTGTGCGCCACGAGCACCTCGTGGCGCGGGGTCGGCAGGCAGTCGGCGTGCCGCCCGGGCCGCCGGATCAGCGCCACCCGCACGCCCGTCCCGGCCGCGGCCGCCTCCAGCGCCCGCCCCACCGCCGCGTCCAGATGGCTCTCGCCCAGCGCCTTCGCGCCCCACGGCCCGTTCTGCTCCACCAGCAGCCAGGTGCTCGCCACCGCCGCCGTCGCGGCCAGCGGCTCCGAAAGTTCACGCGACACGGTCGCACAAGTGCTCACGCCGGCAAGGCTACCCTCACTCGATCACCCGAAGGCGGCCTTCACCCGCTGCGCGACCTCCTCGTCCACCGTGTCGTACATCGGCTCGGAGACGGTCGGGAGGTCGGCGAACTCCAGGTGGATGCTGCGGACGACGTCCGCGAACAGCTCCGAGTACAGCACCCAGTCCTCCGGGCACGGGGTGCTCAGCTCCAGCGAGAGCAGCTGCGACTCGTTCGGCAGCGGCAGGTGCACCTGGATCACCGAGGTGGTCAGCACCCCGTCGACGAGCGGGACCGCCAGGCCGTCGAGCGGGGTCGACCCGTCGTCCACCGCGGTCGCCACCGCGTCGATCACCGCGACGGCCCGCCCGGCCGGCAGCTCGACCGCGGTCACCTCCGCCTCCGGACGGGACAGGGCCAGCCGGGTGAGCAGGAAGTCCACCGCGCCGGGGTAGTCGGTGCCGACCAGCGGGCAGACCGAGGCCGTGATCGACGCGGTGCTCGGTCGGCCGTCCACGTCCACCAGGCACATCCCGGCGTGGATCACCCCGGCCTCGGCCATCGACGGGATCAGCCCGGCCAGTGCCACGGCCCAGCGCACCCGCACCTCCTCGGGCTGGGAGGCCAGCACCTCGCAGACCAGCTCCCACAGCTCCTCGGCCACCTGGTCGTCGGTGCCGAGCACCGGCACCTCGTGGAAGGCGGGCGGGACGACGAAGCGGATCTGGAGCCGCGCGTCCTCGGCGGGACGGTAGGCCGTCGGTATGTCGGGCATCGAGCTTTCCTGGGAGGTCATGACGGCTTGCGGATCCGGTTGCGGACGTCCAGCCAGGACGGTGGGACGGGGACCGGGACGCCGTACGCGCGGGCTTCGACGAGCAGGTCGAGGTAGGCGGCGGCACGGTCGCGAAGACCGGAGCGGTGCCAGGTCCAGTGCGCCCTCAGCGCGGGGAGGGCGGTGAGCGCGCAGAAGGCCACCAGGCCGCCGATGACGAGGATGGACTGCCGGCGCTGCTCGGAATAGCTGAAGTCCGAGCCGAGGAAGCCGACCAGCACGGCCAGGCAGAAGACCAGGGCGGAGACATTGGTCCACACCAGTCTCCGGCGGACGGTGCGCCGCTGCGCGGTGAGCAGGCCCCGGACCGCCTGTTCGTCCAGGAAGTCGAGGCCGTGCGGGGCACCGAGTTCACGGGCCCGGGTGGCCAGCGGCCAGTGCTGTGCGAGCGCGGCGGGCGGCAGTACCGGGAAGGCGGGGTCGATCACCGCGTCGGGCGGCCACCACGAGCCGGGCCGCGCAGCGACAGAGGGCGGGGGAACGGGGGTGTACGGGCCCGGACCGGTGGGATACGCGGCCGGTGGCTGCGGTTGCGGAGCGGGCTGGGCGTCCGCGTCCCACGAGGCCCGTTCGGCATCGGATCCCCACTCGGCGGGGATCCGGACCGTCAGCCCCGCGCGCCTGGCCTGGTTCAGCAGCCCGAGGTACGCGGTGAAGTGCACCGAGGCAGTCTGCTTGCTGTGTCCGTGGTCGTGGCCCCGCACCCAGATCGCGATTCCGGCCGGAATCGCCAGGATCGCCGCCACGATGCCGACCACTTCCCGCGGCTCCACCGGCGACTTCATCGAGAAGCCGATGATCGCGGCGACCATGATCCCCCCGAGGACGAGGATGGCCCCGGCCTCGTCGTGCCAGTCCTGCTGGTCCCGCATCCGCAGGTGCCGGATCACCACATTGCGGGCCACATCATCGTTCAGCAGGGTGACCCCGTACAGGCCCTCGGCCCGCCGTGCCGCCTCGGCCACCTCGGGCACGCCGGCGAGCTGTCCGCCCGAGACGGGGAGCGTCACGTTGACGTCCTTGACCATGCGCCTGTCCTCTCAGCCGACGGCGTTCAGGAACGGCGCGGACGCCGGTCGGTACGCGGGCTTCGGAAGCGGTCCCGGGGCCTCGACGTGGGACGCCCGGGCCTTCTCCTTCTCGCCGTCCTGGTAGAAACCGTAGGCGAGCCCGTTCGCCTTGTTCGTGATCGTGACCGTGCGGGGGTCCACTGCGACGCCCGCCTTCTTGAGCCCGCCGACGATGAGCTTGGTCGATATCGGGTTCATGGTCTTCTCGAACAGGCCCGCGCCGGCGGCCGAGGTGCGTTCGGCGGCGCCGGCCCCCTCGGCCGCCACCGAGGTCCTGACGTTCCGGATCGGGGCCCGGATCACCTTGTTGACGACACCGACGCCCTGGACCTTCGTGATCGACTTCCCGGCGGTGGCGAAGCCCTTGATGGCGCCGACACCCGGGATCACCCCGAGTCCGTCCAGTCCGATCTTCAGCCAGGAGACGTCCTGGCCCCGGGACTTGGCGATGCCGTGCCCGGCCATCGCGGCCGCGCTGGTCAGCATGGCCGCGGCGCCCAGCAGTGGGCCCGCCACGGGGACCGCCAGTGCGGCGATCGCCAGCACGGCTGAGATCTTGGACAAGTCGTCCGCGTGCTCGGCGAGGAAGTCCAGCGACTTCTGCCAGGCGTGCTCCACCTTGTCCAGCATCCGCTTGAAGAAGCTCGGGTCCGGCGGGTGGTGGCGGGACGCCTCCATGATCGCCTTGGCGGCCGCCTCGGCCTTGTTCTTGTGGTCGGCGAGCTGCTTGTGGCCGTTCGCGACCACTTCGTCGAGCTGGTGCGCGAGCTGCTGCTGGGCCTGGAGTTTGGCCTCGAAGTCGGCCTTGGCCTTCGACTGGGCCGCCGCGTCGGTGGACTGCGCGGAGGCGTCGAGGGCCTTTCCCGCAGCGTAGCACTGGACGTTCATGTCACCCAGCCGGGAGCGCAGTTCGACGGCCTGGGCCTCCATCGTCCGGCCGTTGGCGAGCAGGCCGGTGAGCTGGGTGTGCCAGGCCTTGAGGGCCCGGGAGCAGGCGGCCATCGAATCGTGGCCCTGGGTGAGGTACTTGGGCAGTTCGCCCAGTTTTCCCGCGAAGTTGCGGGCCGCCTCGCCCTGCCAGGCGCTGCCGTCGGAGCCGAGGTCGGCGAGGGTGTGGCGCAGTTCCTCCAGTTCGCGGGCGACGGCGTCGACGTCCGCGTACATCTTGGCGATGGCCGGAAGGTCCCCCGGGGCCGGGCAGAAGCCGAGGCCCGGCCAGTTCTTGTCACTCATGGTGGAAAGTCAGTCCCCCTGTTGGTCGGCTCAGGTCGCGCCGAATCCCTTGGCCGTGCCCTGCTCGTTCTCCCCGTAGTTCTTGAGCGTCGCGTCCAGGCCCTCGCGCAGGCCGTGGGCGAGCTTGGCCATCCGGCCGATGCCGCCGTGCCAGTGGTCCTCGAAGCCCTTGCACGCCGCGTCGAGCCGTGCGGTGCCCAACTGCTTTCCCTTGCCGAGGTTCTCGAGGCTCTTGGCGACCGCCCCCATGCGGGTGCCGCATTCGTCGAGTTGTTTGGACACCGTTCTCATCCGGCCCATGTCGATCTTGAATTCCTCAGCCAACTGCCATGCCCCCCAAGGCTGGTGACGAGGTGTCGAGCACACCTGTTCGGTGAACCTAACCCATGGGAGGGCAAAGTTCGGGCCATGGCCGGGAAATGGTGATCACCGTTCCGCATCCCCGGCCGGGCGGGCACGAAAAAGCGGAGGGGCACCGGACATCGTCCGGTGCCCCTCCGCTCGGGCGGGAGCCGTTACGCCGGGCCGGCGACCACCGCGATCGGGGTGGTGACCGGGGTGCCGGAGCCGTCGCGGCGCGGGTCGCGCTCGGGCAGGTCGACCGGGGCGCCCTTGGCGGTGGCGGCGCGGGCCGGGGCGGCGCCGGCCCAGGCGAAGGCCAGGGCGTCCTCGCCGCGCAGGAAGCGCTGGCAGCGCACGCCGCCGGTGGCGCGGCCCTTGCGCGGGTACTGCTCGAACGGGGTGACCTTCCAGCTGGTCTGCTCGTCGTCGGAGAGCGTGCCCGTGGCCGTGGCCACCGAGACCACCACCGCGTCCGCCGCCGGGTCCACCGCCGTGAAGGACAGCACCCGCGTGCCGTCCGACAGCTTGATGCCCGCCATGCCGCCCGCCGGGCGGCCCTGCGGACGCACCTGGCCCGCGGGGTAGCGCAGCAGTTGGGCGTCGGAGGCGATGAAGACCAGGTCCTCCTCGCCGGTGCGCAGTTCGACCGCGCCCACCAGCTCGTCACCCTCCTTGAGGGCGATCACCTCGAACTCGTCCTTGTTCGCCGGCCACTCCGGCACCACCCGCTTCACCACGCCCTGCAGCGTGCCCAGTGCCAGCCCCGGCGAGGACTCGTCCAGGGTGGTCAGCGCCAGCGCCCGCTCCCCGTCCTCCAGTCGCAGGAACTCGCCCACCGCGGCCCCGCCCGCCAGCGTCGGCGACGGTGTCGGCGGCAGCGCCGGAAGGTCGATCACCGGCAGTCGCAGCACCCGGCCCGCGGACGTGACCACGCCGACGTCCGCCCGGGCCGTCGCGTGCACCGCCGAGACGATCACGTCGTGCTTCGCCCGCTTCTCCGACTCCTCGAACGGCTCGCCGTCCGCCGTCCGCGCCAGCAGGCCCGTCGACGACAGCAGCACCCGGCACGGGTCGTCCGCGACCTCCAGCGGCACGGCCAGCGCGGCCGAGGGCACCGCCCCCGCCTCCAGCAGCACCGTGCGCCGCTCGGTGCCGAACTGCTTGGACACCGCGCCCAGTTCGGACGACACCACGCTGCGCAGCTTGGTGTCCGACTCCAGGATCTCGGTCAGGTCCGCGATCTCGGAGGTCAGCTTCTCCTTCTCCTGCTCCAGCTCGACCCGGTCGAAGCGGGTCAGCCGCCGCAGCGGGGTGTCCAGGATGTACGCGGTCTGCGTCTCCGACAGCGAGAAGTGCTCCATCAGGCGTTCCTTCGCCTGCTGGGCGTTGTCACTCGACCGGATGATCGCGATGACCTCGTCGATGTCGAGCAGCGCGACCAGCAGGCCCTCGACCAGGTGCAGCCGCTCCTCGCGCTTGCGGCGGCGGAAGTCGCTGCGCCGGCGCACCACGGTGAAGCGGTGGTCGACGTAGACCTCCAGCAGCTCCTTGAGCCCCAGCGTCAGCGGCTGCCCGTCCACCAGCGCCACGTTGTTGATGCCGAAGGTCTCCTCCAGCGGCGTCAGCTTGTACAGCTGCTCCAGCAGCGCCTCCGGCACGAAGCCGTTCTTCACCTCGATGACCAGCCGCAGCCCGTGCTCGCGGTCGGTCAGGTCCTTGACGTCCGCGATGCCCTGGAGCTTCTTCGCGTTGACCAGGTCCTTGATCTTCGAGATGACCTTCTCCGGGCCGACGTTGTACGGCAGCTCGGTGACCACGATGCCCTTGCGGCGGGCCGTCACCGCCTCCACCGTCGTCGTCGCCCGGATCTTGAACGTGCCGCGGCCCGACTCGTACGCGTCCCGGATGCCCGACAGGCCCACGATCCGCCCGCCGGTCGGCAGGTCAGGACCGGGCACGAACCGCATCAGCGTGTCCAGGTCCGCGTTCGGGTGCTTGATCAGGTGCCGGGCCGCGGCCACCACCTCGGACAGGTTGTGCGGCGGCATGTTCGTCGCCATGCCGACCGCGATGCCCGTCGCGCCGTTCACCAGCAGGTTGGGGAACGCGGCCGGCAGCGCCAGCGGCTCCTGCTCGCTGCCGTCGTAGTTGGGGCCGAAGTCGACGGTGTCCTCGTGGATCGACTCCACCATCGCCATCGAGGCGGCCGTCAGCCGCGACTCGGTGTAGCGCATCGCGGCCGGCGGGTCGTCGTTGCCCAGCGAACCGAAGTTGCCGTGCCCGTCGATCAGCGGCAGCCGCATCGAGAACGGCTGCGCCATGCGCACCACCGAGTCGTAGATCGACTGGTCGCCGTGCGGGTGCAGCCGGCCCATCACCTCGCCCACCACGCGGGCGCACTTCACGTGCGCGCGCTCCGGGCGCAGGCCCATCTCGTTGGCCTGGTACAGGATCCGGCGGTGCACCGGCTTCAGGCCGTCCCGCGCGTCGGGCAGTGCACGCGAGTAGATCACCGAGTAGGCGTACTCCAGGAAGGAGCCCTGCATCTCGTCCACGACGTCGACGTCGAGGATCCGCTCCTCGAAGTCTCCGGGCGGCGGGGTCTGCGAACTGCGGCGGGCCATCGCGGCGGGGCTCCCTTACGTGTCGCTGGCTGTGTCTCGGTCGGTCGCCGAACGCCGGGGGGCGGTCGTCGCTCGTCTCCGCACCGTCCCGCCGCCGGACCCGTCAACCGGGCGCCGTCGACAGGGCGCGGCGCCCCCATTGTGGACCCTCGGGCCGACACTCCCGGTCAGCGGCCCTCTTCCGCCCCTGGCGAACGGCCCCGTCCGCGCGGACACGAACACGGCTCCCGCACGTTGCACCACAATGGGGGACGCCACACGAACCCCCGACATCGACGACGGGAAGGACCCGAGCGCATGGCCAACCCGGCCCCCGCCTCCAGCCGAGGCATCGCCATCACCGAGCACCGCCTGGCCAACGGCCTGCGCGTAGTCCTCTCCGAGGACCACCTGACCCCGGTCGCCGCCGTCTGCCTCTGGTACGACGTGGGCTCCCGGCACGAGGTCAAGGGCCGCACCGGCCTCGCCCACCTCTTCGAGCACCTGATGTTCCAGGGCTCGGCCAACGTCACCAACAACGGGCACTTCGAGCTCGTCCAGGGCGCCGGCGGCTCGCTCAACGGCACCACCAGCTTCGAGCGCACCAACTACTTCGAGACCATGCCCACCCACCAGCTGGAGCTCGCGCTCTGGCTGGAGGCCGACCGGATGGGCTCGCTGCTCGCCGCGCTCGACGAGACGTCCATGGAGAACCAGCGCGACGTCGTCAAGAACGAGCGCCGCCAGCGCTACGACAACGTCCCGTACGGCACCGCCTTCGAGAAGCTCACCGCGCTCTCCTTCCCCGACGGCCACCCGTACCACCACACCCCGATCGGCTCCATGGCCGACCTCGACGCGGCCACCCTGGAGGACGCCCGGACGTTCTTCCGGACGTACTACGCGCCCAACAACGCGGTCCTCTCGATCGTCGGCGACATCGACCCCGAGCAGACCGTCGCCTGGGTCGAGAAGTACTTCGGCTCCATCCCCGCGCACGACGGCAAGCAGCCCCCGCGCTCGGGCGAGCTCCCCGAGACGATCGGCCGCGAGATCCGCGAGGACGTCCACGAGGACGTCCCCTCCCGCGCCCTGATGGCCGCCTACCGCCTCCCGCACGACGGCACCCGCGAGGCCGACGCCGCCGACCTCGCCCTCACCATCCTCGGCAGCGGCGAGTCCAGCCGCCTCTACAACCGGCTGGTCCGCCGTGACCGCACCGCCGTCGCCGCCGGCTTCGGCCTGCTGCGGCTGGCCGGCGCCCCCAGCCTCGGCTGGCTCGACGTCAAGACCTCCGGCGACGCCACCATCGAGCAGATCGGCACCGCCGTCGACGAGGAGCTCGCCCGCTTCGCCGCCGAGGGCCCCACCGCCGAGGAGCTCGAACGCGCCCAGGCCCAGATCGAGCGCGAGTGGCTCGACCGGCTCACCACCGTCGCCGGGCGGGCCGACGAACTGTGCCGCTACGCCGTCCTGTTCGGCGACCCGGAGCTGCTCAACGACGCCCTCCCCAAGGTCCTCGACGTCACCGCCGAGGAGGTCCAGGCCATCGCCAAGGCCCGGCTCCACCCCGACAACCGGGCCGTCCTCGCCTACGAGCCGACCGCCGCCGCCGAGACCGACGCCGACTCCGACGCCGCTTCCGAAGAGGAGGGTGCCGCCGTATGAGCACCGACTACGTCCCCGCCATGACCTTCCACCCGCAGCCCCGGCCGGGCACGCCCAGCCCCTGGGACTTCCCCGCCCCCGAGCGGGCCGCCCTCGGCAACGGCATCACCGTCCTGCACTGCCACCGGCCCGGCCAGCAGCTGGTCGCCGTCGAGGTCCTGCTCGACGTCCCGCTCGCCGCCGAGCCCGAGGGCCTCGACGGCGTCGCCGGCATCCTCGCCCGCGCCTTCAGCGAGGGCACCGACACCCTCAGCGCCGAGGAGTACGCCGCCGAGCTGGAGCGCGCCGGCGCCACCCTCGACACGCACGCCGACCACCCGTGCATCCGGATCTCCCTGGAGGTCCCCGCCTCCCGGCTCCAGCGCGGCCTGTCCCTGCTCGCCGACGCCCTGCGCGCCCCGGCCCTGCCCGAGGCGGAGATCGAGCGGCTGGTCGCCAACCGCCTGGACGAGATCGTCCACGAGCAGGCCAACCCCGCCCGGCGCGCCGCCAAGGCCCTGTACGCCGAGCTCTTCGACGCCGCCGACCGGCTCTCCCGGCCCCGCGCAGGCACCGCCGACACCGTCAAGTCGATCGACCGCGCCGCCGTCAAGGCCTTCTACGACGGCCACGTGCGCCCCGCGACCAGCACCGTCGTGGTGGTCGGCGACCTCACCGGCGTCGACCTGCCCGCGCTGCTGGAGAGCACCCTCGGCACCTGGACCGGAACGGCCGCCGAGCCGTCCGTCCACGCCCCGGTCACCGGCGACGACCACGGCCGCGTCGTCATCGTGGACCGCCCCGGCTCCGTCCAGACCCAGCTGCTCATCGGCCGGATCGGACCCGACCGCCACGACCCGGTCTGGGCTGCCCAGACCCTCGGCACCTACTGCCTCGGCGGCACCCTCACCTCCCGCCTGGACCGCGTCCTGCGCGAGGAGAAGGGCTACACCTACGGCGTGCGCGCCTTCGCCCAGCCGCTGCGCTCGGCCGCCGACGGCAGCGGGCGCGCCATGCTCGCCATCAGCGGCTCGGTGGACACCGCCTCCACCGCCCCCGCGCTGGCCGACACCTGGGTCATCCTGCGCACCCTCGCCGCCGAGGGCCTCACCGACGCCGAGCGCGACGAGGCCGTGCAGTTCCTGGTCGGCGTCGCCCCGCTGAAGTACGAGACCGCGGGCTCGGTCGCCGGCACCCTGGCCGACCAGGTCGAGCAGTACCTGCCGGACGACTACCAGGCCGAGGTCTACCGGCAGCTCGCCGAACTGCCCACCGCCGCCGCCACCGAGGCGGTCGTCGCGGCCTTCCCGCCGGACCGCCTGGTCACCGTCCTGGTCGGCGACGCCGCCGTGATCGCCGACGACGTGCGGGCGCTCGGCATCGGCGAGGTCACCGTCGTCAGCTGACGCCTGATCCGCTGCCGTCCGGCCCGGTGGAGCACCCGCTCCGCCGGGCCGGACGCGTTTTTAAATCCGTTGCGGGCCGCGCCCGTTCCGTGGATAGATGTTCCCCGACGCACAGCACGTGCGAACTGCGACGAAGGAAGGGAGGCGGTCACCATGCGGGTCGAGCAAGCCATACGACGCTCCCCGAGGCCGTATTCCCCCTGCACCGTCGCCCCGGGCGCCTGAGCCCCACCCCCTGAACTTCCCCGAGCCGTGCCGGGATTCCTCGCGCGGCACCACCTTCCCCGAACCACCCGACCTCTGGAGGTCGTTCACCCATGTCGTACACCGAGGTACCCGGCGTCCGCGTCCCGATCCGGATGTGGACCGACCCGGCCACCGTCGAGGGCCAGGCCCTCCAGCAGCTGCGCAACATCAGCTCCCTGCCCTGGCTGCACGGCCTCGCCGTGATGCCCGACGTCCACCTGGGCAAGGGCGCGACGGTCGGCTCCGTCATCGCCATGAAGGACGCGGTCTGCCCGGCGGCCGTCGGCGTCGACATCGGCTGCGGGATGAGCGCGGTGAAGACCTCGCTCACCGCCGAGGACCTCCCGGACGACCTCTCCGGCCTGCGCCGCGAGATCGAGCGGGCCATCCCGGTCGGCCGCGGCCTGCACGCCGACCCGGTGGACCCGTCCAAGCTGCACGGCTTCCGCACGGCGGGCTGGGACGACTTCTGGCAGCGCTTCGACGGCATCGCGGAGGACGTCAAGTGGCGGCGCGAGCGGGCGATGCAGCAGATGGCGACGCTCGGCGGAGGAAATCACTTCATAGAACTGTGCGTTGATACGACTGACGCGGTCTGGCTGATGCTGCACTCCGGATCGCGCAACATCGGCAAGGAGCTGGCCGAGCACCACATGGGCGTCGCCCGCTCGCTGCCGCACAACCAGGGCCTGATCGACCAGGACCTCGCGGTCTTCCTCGCGAAGACCCCGGAGATGGGTGCCTACCGGCAGGACCTCTTCTGGGCCCAGGAGTACGCGAAGCTCAACCGCGCGCTGATGATGGCGCTCTTCCAGGACGTCGTCCGTCGGGAGTTCACCAAGGCCGGGGTGACCTTCGACGAGGTCATCAGCTGCCACCACAACTACGTGTCGGAGGAGCGGTACGACGGCGTCGACCTGCTGGTGACCCGCAAGGGCGCGATCCGGGCCGGCTCCGGCGATCTCGGGATCATCCCCGGCTCGATGGGGACGGGTTCCTACATCGTCCGCGGCCTGGGCAACGCGTCGTCGTTCAACTCGGCCTCGCACGGCGCCGGCCGCAAGATGAGCCGCAACGCCGCGAAGAAGCGGTTCACCACCCAGGACCTGGTCGAGCAGACCAAGGGCGTGGAGTGCCGCAAGGACGGCGGCGTGGTGGACGAGATCCCGGGCGCCTACAAGAACATCGAGAAGGTCATCGAGCAGCAGAAGGACCTCGTCGAGGTGGTCGCGCACCTCAAGCAGGTCGTCTGCGTCAAGGGCTGACCAGGCCGGCCGGAGCACGGCGGCCGGAAAGCCGATCGGGGTGCCGCCGGAATCCGGCGGCACCCCGATCGGGTGCGTGCTGCGAGGCTCAGGCCGCGGCGGGGAGCTCGTCGAGGCCCTCGGAGACGAGCTTGGCGAGGCGGTCGAGCGCGTCGTCGGCGTTCTCGGCGTCGGAGGCGAGGATGACCTCGTCGCCGCCCTGGGCGCCCAGGCCGAGGAGGCCGAGCATGGAGGCGGCGTTGACCGGGTTGCCGCCCGGCTTGGCGATGGTGATCGGCACGCCGGTGGCCGTGACGGCCCGGACGAAGACGGAGGCGGGACGGGCGTGCAGGCCCTCGGCCCAACCGATGGTGACGCGGCGCTCAGCCATGAGACGTGCCTTTCCGGTGAAGCTGGTCACGGCCGTGCTCGGTGAGCGGGGGGGAAACGGCCATGTTGTCTAGACCAGTGTTGCACGCAGGCGGCCCCTGGGAACCGCAGCGTTCAGGACTTGTGATTGTTTCTTTTCGGGGCATAAACCCCGGTCGACGGCCCTGTCCACCCTGCCGTGAGCACGCGCCCGGCGCCATTCGGCTCGCCGCCGGATAACCTGACGAATGTGGAAGACCCCGCGGTGGCGAACCCCGCGCAACCCGACTATCCGCAGCACTGGGAAGCGGACATCCTGCTGCGTGACGGAGGTACGGCCCGGATCCGGCCGATCACCCCCGACGACGCCGGACGGCTCGTGGAGTTCTACGGGCAGGTGTCGGACCAGTCCAAGTACTTCCGGTTCTTCGCCCCCTATCCGCGGCTCTCCGACAAGGACGTCCGCCGCTTCACCCACCACGACTTCGTGAACCGGGTGGGCCTCGCGGTGGTGGTCCGCGACCGCTTCATCGCCACCGTCCGGTACGACCGGATCGACGCCGAGGGCCGCCCCTCCGAGACCGGCACCGATGCCGAGGTGGCCTTCCTGGTGCAGGACGCCCACCAGGGCCGCGGCGTGGCCTCCGCCCTGCTGGAGCACATCGCGGCGGTCGCGCAGGAGCGCGGCATCCGCCGCTTCCAGGCCGAAGTGCTGCCGGAGAACCGGAAGATGGTGAAGGTCTTCACCGACGCCGGCTACACCCAGCACCGCAGCTTCGCCGACGGCGTGGTGCACCTGGAGTTCGACCTGGAGCAGACCGACCGCTCGCTCGCCGTGATGCGCGCCCGCGAGCACCGCGCCGAGGCGCGCTCGGTGCAGCGCCTGCTCACCCCGCGCTCGGTGGCGGTGATCGGGGTCTCCCGCACCCCGCAGACCGTCGGCCGGGCCATCCTGCGCGACCTGCTGGGGGACGACGCCCCGGCCGACCGCCCGGTGTACGCGGTGAACCGCAACGCCGCGCCCGGCACCGAGCTGGACGGCGTCCCGGTCCACCGTTCGATTCTGGACATTCCCGGGCCGGTGGACCTCGCGGTGATCGCCGTCCCCGAGGGCGCCGTCCCGGCCGCCGTCGCCGAGTGCGGCGCCCACGGGGTGCAGGGCCTGGTGGTGGTCACCGCCGGCTACGCGGAGACCGGTCCGGAGGGCCGGGACCGGCAGCGCGCGCTGGTCCGCCAGGCCCGCGCGGCCGGCATGCGGGTGATCGGCCCGAACGCCTTCGGCCTGATCAACACCGATCCCGAGCGCCCGCTGAACGCCTCGCTCGCCCCGCGCCTGCCCGGCCGCGGCGGCTTCGGGATCTTCTGCCAGTCCGGCGCGATCGGCGTGGCCCTGCTGGAGGCCTCCCACAAGCGCGGCCTCGGCGTCTCCTCCTTCGCGTCGGTCGGCAACCGTTCCGACGTCTCCGGCAACGACTTCCTCCAGTACTGGGCCGAGGACGAGGCCACCCAGGTGGTGCTGCTGTACCTGGAGTCCTTCGGCAACCCGCGCAAGTTCACCCGGATCGCCCGCCGGCTGGCCGCCGTCAAGCCGGTCGTGGTGGTCAAGGGCGCCCGGCACACCGGCAGCCTGCCGCCCGGCCACGCCGTCCCCGCCACCGCCACCGGCCTGCGCGACGCCACCGTGGACGCGCTGTTCGAGCAGGCGGGCGTCATCCGGGTGTCGACCATCACCGAGCTGTACGACACCGGCGAGCTGCTGGCCCAGCAGCCGCTGCCGCCGGGGAACCGGGTCGCGGTGGTCGGCAACTCCGACTCGCTCGGCCTGCTCACCTACGACGCCCTGCTGAGCGCCGGCCTGCGCCCGTGCACGCCCGTCGACCTCACCACCGCCGCGACCGGCGAGAACTTCCGGATCGCCCTGGACGTCGCGCTCGCCGATCCGGCCGTGGACGCGGTGATCGCCGTCGCCATCCCGCCGATCGGCACCTCCGCCCACGCCTTCATGGGCGGCCGGCTGACCGGCGAGGACGACCCCGCGATGGGCTCGGACGACCCGGAGATCGCCGCCGCGCTGCTCGAAGCCGGTGGCCGCGCCCGGGAGCTGGGCAAGCCGCTGCTGCTCACCCACCTGGCGCTGACCGACCTGCCGGTCCGGCTGCGCCCCGGCGGCATCCCCGCGTACGCGGCGCCCGAGCGGGCCGTGCACGCCCTCGCCCACGCCGTGCACTACGCGCAGTGGCGCCGCCGCACGGCCGCGGCGGAGGAGACGGCGCGCGTCCCCGAGCTGGACCGGATCGACGAGCCCGGCGCCCGCCGGCTGGTGGAGGCGGCGCTGAGCACCCGGGCCGCCGTCGCCGCACGCACCCAGCCCGGCGGCGCCCGGATCACCCTGTCCGAGGCCGAGGCGCAGGAGCTGCTGGCCCGCTACGGGATCGACGTCTCGCCGGTGCGGCCGGCCCCGGACGAGGAGGCCGCCGTCGCGGCCGCCGCGGCGCTCGGCTACCCGGTGGCCCTCAAGGCGACCGCCCCGCACCTGCGCCACCGCCCCGACCTGGGCAGCGTCCGGCTGGACCTGACCGACGAGGCGGGCCTGCGCCGCGCCCACCGCGAGCTGGACGCGCTGCTCGGCGGCGCCGCGCAGGCCGAGCTGGTGGTCCAGCGGATGGCGCCGCGCGGCGTGGACACCGTGATCGCCGCCACGGTGGACCCGGCGGTCGGCGCGATCCTCTCCTTCGGCCTGGCCGGCGCCCCGGCCGAACTGCTGGGCGACACCGCGCACCGACTGGTTCCGGCCACCGACCAGGACGTCGCCGGGCTGATCCGGGAGGTGCGGGCGGCGCCGCTGCTGTTCGGCTGGCGCGGCGCCGAGTCGGTGGACACCGACGCGCTGGAGGAACTGCTGCTGCGGGTGTCGCAGCTGGTGGACGACGTGCCGGAGATCGCCTCGGTGGATCTCGAACCGGTGGTCGTGGCCCCGCACGGACTGGCGATCCTGGGGGCGCGGGTGCGGGTGGCGCCGCTGCCGGTCCGCAGCGATCTGGGCCCGCGCGCGATGAGCACGCTGTAACCTTCCTTGGTTGCGCCCTGCCCGGGCGCTGTTGTCCGAAGCTCGGCGCCGTGCCGCCCGCTTCGTCGGCGGACCATGCCAGGATGGAGATATGGCGAAGACCGGTACCACCACCACTCAGGACCTGCGCTCGGCTATCGAGCGCAGCGGCTACTACCCGGCCCTGGTGTCCGAGGCGGTCGAGTCCGCGGTGGGCCCGGAGCCGATCAGCTCCTACCTGGTGCACCAGGAGACGACCTTCGACGCCAACGAGGTGCGCCGGCACGTCACGGTGCTGGTCCTCACCCCGACCCGGTTCGTGGTGAGCCACACGGACGAGCAGTCCGGGGCCGAGGGCAGCCCGGCGGTGCCGTTCGCGACGACCTCGACGGAGAGCGTCCGGCTGGACCGGATCGGTTCGGTGGTGGTGAGCCGGATGGTGGCGAACCCGGAGACGTACACCCCGGGCACCCTGCCGCGCGAGGTGGTGCTGACGATCGGCTGGGGCGCGGTGCAGCGCCTGGACCTGGAGCCGGCCGGCTGTTCGGACCCGAACTGCGAGGCCGACCACGGCTACACCGGCTCGGCCACGGCCGACGACCTCTCCCTGCGGGTGAGCGAGGCCGGCGACGGCCCGGAGACGGTGTCCCAGGCGCTGGTGTTCGCCCGGGCGCTGTCCGACGCGACGATCAGCACCGGCCCGCGGGTCTGAGTTCCGCCGCTTCCGACCGACCGCACCGCTACGAATCCGGTTCCATGTCCTTCGTTCCTGCCGACGGCTACGACGCCTTCGAGATCCTTGACCCGGCCACGGCCCCCGCGCCCCCGTACGGCAGTGGTTCGCTGTGCGACCTGCTGCCCTCGGTGGCGGCGGGGCTGGGCGTCCCCGGGTTCACCGCGACGCTCCCGATCGCCCCGGCGGACCGGGTGGTGGTGTTCCTGGTGGACGGCCTGGGCTGGGAGCTGCTGCTGCGCCACCCCGAGTACGCGCCGTTCCTGTCCTCGCTGGCCGGGAGCTCGATGGGGGGCAGCGGCCGTCCGCTGACCGCGGGCTTCCCGTCCACCACGGCGACCTCGCTGGCCTCGGTCGGCACCGGTACGCCGCCGGGCCTGCACGGCCTGGCCGGGTACACGGTGGCGGTGCCGGGCGCCGGCTACCTGATGAACCAGCTGCGCTGGCAGCCGCCGACCGAGCCGCACGCCTGGCAGCCGTACCCGACGGTCTTCGAGCGCACCCACCAGGCCGGGGTGGCGACCGCGCAGGTCTCCTCCCCGCTGTTCGCCCAGACCCCGCTGACCAGGGTGGCGCTGTCCGGCGGCACCTTCCTCGGCCGCACCACGGGCGAGGAGCGGATGGACCTGGCGGCCTCCTGGCTGGCCGAGCACGACCGGGCGCTGGTGTACACCTATGTCAGCGAGCTGGACGGCGCGGGCCACCGCTTCGGCGTGGACTCGGACGAGTGGCGGATGACGCTGGACGCGGTGGACCGGCTGGCCCGCCGGCTGGCCGCGCAGCTGCCGCCGCGTTCGGCGATGTACGTGACGGCCGACCACGGCATGATCGACATCGCCCCGGAGGACCGGATCGACTTCGACGAGGACTGGGAGCTGGGCGCCGGCGTCGCCCTGCTCGGCGGCGAGGGCCGGGCCCGGCACGTGTACGCGGTGCCGGGGGCCGCGGCCGACGTGCACGCGGTCTGGAGCGAGGTGCTGGGCGACCGGATGTGGGTGGCCACCCGGGACCAGGCGATCGCGGCGGGCTGGTTCGGTCCGGCCGTGGACGAGCGGGTGTACGCGCGGATCGGCGACGTGGTCGCCGCGGCGCGCGACGACATCGCGATCACCGCCTCCCGCAACGAGCCCGGCGAGTCCGCGATGATCGGTCTGCACGGTTCGATGACCCCGGTCGAGCAGTTCGTGCCGCTGCTCGAAGTCCGCGGCTGAGCCGCTCGATCGACTCTTCTGCGCCCGAATTCCCTTGATGTGAAAGGCCCTTGCTCCACCCATGGCTGAACTGGTGTTCTTCTCGGGCACGATGGACTGCGGCAAGTCGACGCTGGCGCTGCAGATGGACCACAACCACACGGCGCGCGGCCGGCAGGGCGTGATCCTCACCCGCAACGACCGGGCGGGCGCGGCGACGATCTCCAGCCGGCTGGGCCTGCGCGCCGACGCGGTCGAGGTGACGGACGACTTCGACTTCCACGCGCACGTGGTGCACCGGCTGTCGGCCGGCGGCCGGGTGGACTACCTGATCTGCGACGAGGCCCAGTTCTTCGCCGCCGAGCAGGTCGACCAGCTGGCCCGGGTGGTGGACGAACTGGACATCGACGTCTACACCTTCGGGATCACCACCGACTTCCGCACCCGGCTGTTCCCGGGCTCGCAGCGGCTGATCGAGCTGGCCGACCGGGTGGAGGTGCTCCAGGTCGAGGCGCTCTGCTGGTGCGGTGCGCGGGCCACCCACAACGCCCGGACGGTCGGCGGGGTGATGGTGGTCGAGGGCGCCCAGGTGGTGGTCGGCGACATCTCGGTGGACCGGGACGAGGTCGGCTACGAGGTGCTGTGCCGCCGCCACCACCGCCGCCGGCTGACCGCCGCGACGGCGCACGCCTCGGTGCTCTCCCCGGACGTGCTGCCCTTCGAGGAGCAGCAGGCCTGAGAGCCGGGGCCCTAGGGAAGCACCTCCAGGACGGAGAAGTGCCCGCCCTGCGGGTCGGCCAGCCGGGCGGCGCGGCCGCGGGCGGTGTCGTGCGGTTCGACCAGGACCCGGCCGCCGAGTCCGAGGGTGTGCCGGGCGGTCAGTTCGGCGTCGCGGACCACGAAGTGGGTGCGCCAGCGCGGCGGGTGGCCGCGCAGCTCGGCGCGGTGCCGGATGCCGGCGACCGGCCGGCCGTCCACCAGCAGCGCGGTCTCCTCCGGGCCGGAGCGGACCGGGCGGTCGAGGACGGTGGAGTAGAAGCCGGCGGCGCCCTCCGCGTCGGGGGTGAGCAGTTCGGCCCAGGCCGGGGCGCCCGGTTCGCGGCCGGCCTCCCGGCCGAGGTGCTCCTCGCCCTGCCAGAGGCCGAAGACCGCGCCGGAGACGTCGGCGGCGATGGCCATCCGCCCGGCGCGCTCGGCCTGGAGCGGCCCGACGGCGACGGTTCCGCCGCACTCGCGGACCAGTTGGGCGGTGCGGTCGGCGTCGTCCACGGCGAAGTAGGTGGTCCACTGCACCGGGAAGCCGGTGGCGGTGGAGACGCCGAGGCCGGCCACCGGTGCCCCGTCGAGCTCGGCCCGGACGTAGTCGCCGAGCTGGCCGGGCCCGGGCGTGTACGTCCAGCCGAGCAGGGCGCCGTAGAAGGCGCGGGCGCCGGGCAGGTCGTCGGTCAGCAGGCTGACCCAGCAGGGCGTGCCCTGGGCCAGTCGGAGTTCCACCGCGGGCAATGCGGGCCTCCTCGTGGGTGGTTGGCGCACGGAAATCCTCGCGCGCGAGGGTGATGCTTCCACCCTGGCGGGCGCCCAACCCTCGGGCCGCGCGGAAAGTCCGGCAAAGACCCCACAAAGAGCGACGGGTCGGGCGTGTCCCGCGGATTCCCGCCGGATTCGCGTCGGATTCCGTCGGGTCCGGGGGCGGCGGGAATCCCGATCACCCGCCGCCGGGGCGGCGCTGCGCGACAATGGCCGCCATGACCACCACCTACAACGACGGTTCCCCGCTGATCTCCGCGGCCGGGCTGCGGGAGGCGCTGGCCTCCGCGCTGCCGCCGGTGCTGCTGGACGTGCGCTACCAGCTGGTCGGTGCCGCGCCGGGCGGCCCGACCGCGGCCGAGGAGTACCGGGCCGGCCACCTGCCCGGCGCCCACTTCGTGGAGCTGGACCGGGACCTGGCGGCCCCGCCCGGCGCCCCCGGCCGGGGCGGGCGCCACCCGCTGCCGGACCCGGAGGAGTTCGGCGCGGCGATGCGCCGCTTCGGGGTGAGCGCGGGGCGCCCGGTCGTGGTGTACGACGGCGCGGCCTCGATGGCGGCGGCCCGGGCCTGGTGGCTGCTGCGCTGGGCCGGGCACCGGGACGTCCGGGTGCTGGACGGCGGCTTCGCGGCCTGGCAGGCGGCCGGGCTGTCGGTGACGGCCGAGCTGCCGGAGCCCGGCGAGGGCGACTTCAAGCCGGTGCCGGGGCAGCTGCCGACGGTGGACGGGGACGGCGCCGCGGTCTGGGCCCGCCGCGGCCTGCTACTGGACGCCCGGTCCGGGGAGCGCTACCGGGGCGAGACCGAGCCGGTGGACCCGCGGGCCGGGCACATCCCGGGCGCGGTCTCGGCGCCGACGGCCGACAACGTGGGCCCGGACGGCCGGTTCCGGCCATCCGCCGAGCTGGCCGCCCGGTTCCGTGGGCTGGGCGCGGGGGAGCGGGAGACGGCGGTGTACTGCGGTTCGGGCGTGACGGCGGCGCACCAGGTCCTGGCGCTGGAGGTGGCGGGCCTGCCGGCCGCGCTGTACCCGGGCTCGTGGAGCGAGTGGTCGAGCGACGGGGCGCGTCCGGTGGCGGTCACCGACCAGCCGGGCTGATTCCCCGGGCATGCCGAAGGGGCGGGAGGCCGGGCCTCCCGCCCCTTCGGCGTCGTTACTCCTGCTTCTTGCGCCGGCTGCCGAAGACGATCTCGTCCCAGCTGGGCACGGTGGCCCGGCGACCGGGCCGGACGCCGTCCGCCTCGGCCTGCCGGTCGGTGGTGCCGACCAGGCGCTCGCGGTGCGGGGCGACGGCGCGCGGCATCAGGATGTCGGCGTAGGCCGAGCCCGCGCCGACCGCCGGGGCGGCGGCCGCAGCGGCCGACTCCTCGGTCTCCTCGGCGACCTCGGCGGGCACCGGCTCGATCGGGGCGGGGGCGCCGACGGCGAGGTCGCCGCGGAAGGCGGGGACCACGTCGAGCAGGCTGGTCAGCGAGTCCCGGGCGTCGGCGGTGGCCTCCCGCGACTCGCGGACCTCGCGGGACGACATGATGCGGTCGGCCGAGGGCCGGTCGATCATCGGGCGGGGCGGCCGGTCCTGGGGGAGCCGGGCGATCCGCGGGATGAACGGGAAGACCGACTCCTCCTCGCGCTCGACGTTCTCGCCGATCAGCGCGCGGGCCTCGTCGTCGTTGGGCTGGACCAGGCGCCGGGGCGGGTCGTACGTCCAGGAGGCACTGCGGCCCTCGCCGTCGGCCCGGTAGGAGAGGATGACCTCCCAGGTGCCGTCGTCGCGCCGCCAGGAGTCCCAGCGCTCGGTCTCCTTCTCGGCGCCGCGCAGCGCGAGCCGCTCGGCGACGGCCTCGCCGAGCTGCGGGCCGGGGGACTCGCCGTTGCGGCGGATGGCGGTCTTGCGGGCGCGCTCGGCCATGAAGGCGCGCTCGGCGAGCACCGGGCCCTCGAAGCGGCGGACGCGGTCGACGGAGATCCCGGCGGCCTGGGCGACCTCCTCCGCGGAGGCACCGGCTCGTATCCGCGCCTGGATGTCCCGGGGGCGGAGGTGGCTCTCGACCTCGATCTCGATCTGGCCGAGGCGCGGCCGGTCGCCACGGATGGCGGCGCGCAGCCGTTCGTCGATGGGAAGGGTGTACTCCGTGCTGTCGGCAGCCTTGAGCACCAGCCGTGTGCCGTCGTTGCTGACGGCCACAACCCGCAGTTCGGGCACGGTTACCTCCCGGGTGGTGCCTGCCGACGTCACCTGCGTCGCTGCTCCCGTACTGAGTGTGGCCTGCCCACTCGCGACTGGCCACAACCTTGCTGAGTTCCCCGGCGTGTCGGGCTTACGCCCGCGCACGCCGCTGTGGCACGGTTGCCTTTTTGCCACGCCATCGGTTGACGTCGCGCCTGGGTGTCCCGGCCGTCCTCGCACGCGCAGTGAACGCGACGATCCGGGACGGGCGTCGCCGTGCGTGCCCGGTCCGTGTCTCCTTGTCAAGCTGCCGGTGGGGGCGCAGTCGACAAGTCGACCCAAGGCTCGGGCTTTACGAACAGTACTCCATTCGTGGCATCCACAGGGGCGGCTCGCCGCTCAAGTCTCCCGCGATTCACGGGAATCTCAAGAGCGTGCTCCCCCGATGGCGGACCACCGCCGGACGGACGGTGATCATCTTCACACAATCCGGGCGCCGAGAACCGCATTTTCGTCCCTTGTGTCCTTCTTTGGGCAAGATGGAGAGCCTTGTACGAAGAACAGTCGTAGGGACCGAGGGATGTTGATGCCGGAGCGGAGCCCCGCCGAGGAGGGCGGCAAGGCCAAGGAGGAGCGCAGGCGCATCGATCTGAGTGTGGCTCAGGTCGCGGCGAGTGCGCTGGCCACGGTGGTGGGTGCGCTGCTGGCCTCCGAACTGGGGGTGTACGGCACGATCCTGGGCGCCGCCGTGGTGAGCATCGGGGCCACCACCGGCGGCGCGGTGTTCCAGCACATCTTCAAGCGGACCGGCGAGCAGCTGCGCGAGGCGGTGGACCGGGGGCCGAACCAGGCCGCCAACACCCTGCGCCAGGTGCCGGTCGAGTCCGAGCTGCCGCAGACGCGGGTGCAGCCGCCGGTGATCACCTCGGAGTGGAACGAGCCGCAGGTGGTCCGGGCGCGTCGCCGGTGGGGCTGGAAGACGTACGCGGCGGTGTCCGGGTTGGTCTTCGTGCTGGCGATGACGCCGATCGTGGTGTTCGAACTGGCCACCGGGCAGCCGGTGTCGGCGACGGTCAAGGGCGAGTCCGGCAACGGCACGTCCTTCGGCGGCTCGGTGGCGCCCAAGCCTTCCCGGCAACAGGACGCCCCGCCGGAGCGGCCGTCCCCGGGCGGGAACGGGAAGCACGGGCAGGACAACGCGCCCTCCGGTGGCGCCTCCGCCCCGTCGACCACCCGGCCGAGCCGGGAGCCGGTCGACACGCCGAGCACCGGCGCGGGAACGGGCTCACCCTCGGCCGGCCCGAGCGCGACCCCGTCGGCCGGCGCCTCCCCGTCGGCGGGCGGCGGGAAGCCCACCGGCGGAGCGACCCCGCAGCCGACGGCGCCGAACAGCGCCCCGGCGAACGAACCGGCGAAGGCGCCGGTGGCCCCGCCGCCGGCCGACGGGAACAACGCGGCGACGCCCTAGTCGCCCAGCACCCGGCGCAGGTAGTCGTTGCCGAACAGCCTCCGCGGGTCGACCTCGTCGCGCAGTGCGGTGAAGTCGCCGAAGTGCGGGTAGACGCCGGCCAGGTAGGCGGCGTCGCGGGTGTGCAGCTTGCCCCAGTGCGGCCGTCCCTGATGGGCGGTCATCAGCTGTTCCACGCCGGTGAAGTAGCCCTGGTCGGCGGTGCCCCGGTAGAGGTGGACGGCGATGTAGGCGCTGTCCCGGCCGGAGGCGGTGGAGAGCCAGAGGTCGTCGGCGGGGGCGAAGCGCACCTCGACCGGGAAGCCGACCTTCCAGTCGGAGCGCTCGACCAGGGACTTCAGCTCGCGCAGCACCTCGCCGACGGCCGCGCGCGGCACCGCGTACTCCATCTCCACGAAGCGGACCTTGCGCGGGCTGGTGAACACCTTGTACGCGGTGTCGGTGAAGCTGCGCTCGGACCAGGCCCGGCTGGCCAGCGAGGCGATCGAGGGGATCGAGCCGGGGAAGCGCCGGCCGACCCGGCAGGCCGCCTCCCAGACGGTGTTGGAGAGGAAGTCGTCCTCCAGCCACTCCTTGAACCGGGGCAGCGGGGCGGCCGGGCCCTGGCTGCGGTTGTTGCGCTTGGTGGAGCAGCGGTCGGTGTGCGGGAACCAGTAGAACTCGAAGTGCTCGTTGACGGCGGTGAGGTCGTCCAGGCGCTCCAGCACCTCGTCGAAGCCCATCGGCTGCTCGTGCGCGGTGAGCAGGAAGGCCGGTTCGACGCCGAAGGTGAGCGCGGTGATCACGCCGAGGGCGCCGAGGCCGAGCCGGGCGCCCTGGAAGAGCCGGGGGTTCTCGGTGGGGGAGCAGTGCCGGACGGTGCCGTCGGCGAGGACGATCTCCAGTGCGCGGATCTGGGCGGCCAGCGAGCCGGAGTCGCGGCCGGTGCCGTGGGTGCCGGTGCTGGTGGCGCCGGCCACGGTCTGGACCTCGATGTCGCCCATGTTGGTCAGCGAGAGGCCCTCGGCGGCGAGGACGCGGTTGAGCCGGTGCAGCGGGAGGCCGGACTCGACGGTGATGGTGCCGGCCTCGCGGTCGATCTCGCGGACGGCGGTGAGCGCGTGCGGGCGGATCTGGACGCCGTCGTCGGCGGAGGCGATCGAGGTGAAGGAGTGGCCGGATCCGACGGCCTTGACGGTGCGGCCCTGTTCGGCGGCCCGCCGGATCTCCCTGGCCAGCTCCTCCACGGTGCCGGGGGCGGCGGCCCGGGCGGGCCGGGCGCTCTGGTTGCCGGCCCAGTTGGTCCACCGGGTGGGGGTCGCGGTACTGGCCTGGGGCATTGCGCTGCCTCCTGCTCCGTGGCCGAACGGGTTCGGCGCGGGTCCGGGGCGGCGCAGCCGCCCTACCCATGGGTAGCCCCGTGGGTAGGGCGAGGCTAGTCAGTTCACCGTTCGGCGTCTACGGTCCGTCCGGCCCCTTCGGCGGCCGTCCCGGCGCCGGCTTCGGCGGTCAGGCCGGCGCGCAGCCGGCCGAGGCCGGCGAGGGCGGCGACCACTCCGAGCAGGCCGGCGGCCAGCGGCACCCAGTAGCCCGCGGCGGCGCCGGAGGCGTCGATCACCCAGCCGCCGGCCGAGGAGCCGGCCGCGACGCCGAGGGCCAGGCCGGTGGTGGTCCAGGTCATGCCCTCGGTCAGCTGGGCGGCCGGGACGAGCCGCTCGACCAGGGCCATCGCGGTGATCAGGGTGGGGGAGATGGCGATGCCGGCGACCAGCAGCGCGGCTCCGACCACGACCAGCCCGCCGATGCCGTGCACCGCATGGGCGACCAGCAGCAGCGGCACCATGCTGACGGCCATGAACAGGACGCCGACGAGGAAGCGGACCGCCATCGAGCCGGTGAGCTTGAGGGTGCCGAAGACGACCCCGGCCAGGCAGGACCCGAGCGCCCACAGGGCGAGGATCACGCTGGAGATCGACTTGTGGCCCTGGGCCTCGGCGTAGGCGACGGTGACCACCTCGACCGAGCCGAAGATCGCGCCGGTGGCGACGAAGGTCAGGATCAGCGTCTGGAGGCCGCGGTTGAGGATGACCGAGCCGCCCTCCTGCCGGGCGGCCGGATGGATCGGCGGCTCGGTGGAGCGCTGCCCGGCGAACAGCAGGACGCCGACGGCGAGGAAGATCCCGGCGAGCAGCACGCCGGCCTCGGGGAAGACGGAGGTGGCCAGGCCGATGGAGAGGATCGGGCCGACGATGAAGCAGACCTCGTCGACCACGGCCTCGAAGGAGTAGGCGGTGTGCAGCTTGCCGGTGTCCTCGCGGTAGAGGTGGGCCCAGCGGGCGCGGACCATCGCGCCGGTGCTCGGCATCACGCCCATGCCGGCGGCGAAGACGAACAGCGTCCAGTCCGGGGCCTCCAGCCGGGCGCAGAGCAGCAGGCCGGTGACGGCGACGATGGTGAGCGCCATGGCGGGGACGATGATCCTGCGCTGGCCGTGCCGGTCCACCAGCCGGGAGACCTGCGGGCCGAGGATCGCGGCGGAGACCGCGAGGCAGGCCGAGACCAGGCCGGCGACCCCGTAGGAGCCCCGGAGCTGGGACAGCATGGTCACGATGCCGATCCCGGTCATGGAGATCGGCAGTCGGGAGACGAAGCCGGTGGTGGAGAAGGCCAGAGTGCCGGGGGAGGCGAATATCTGGCGGTAGCTGGACAGCACGGGAGCTCCGGGCGGGGGAGTAAGGAACAAGGCTGGCAAACACAGCTTACGTACGTTGGCAAACGGTATTTTCCGGGCACTCGCGCGGCCCCGGCGACGGTGCCCGGTCCCTCAGTGGCAGGATCGGTTCCATGTCCGACGCGCGCAAACCCTCCCCGTCCGGCGCCGCCCCGTACGACGCCTTGCTGCTGCTGTCCTTCGGCGGGCCCGAGGGCCCCGAGGACGTCGTCCCGTTCCTGGAGAACGTCACCCGCGGCCGCGGCATCCCCAAGGAGCGGCTGAAGGAGGTGGGCAAGCACTACTTCATGTTCGGCGGGGTCAGCCCGATCAACGGGCAGAACCGCGAGCTGCTCGCCGCGCTGCGCGAGGACTTCGCCGAGCACGGGCTGGACCTCCCGGTCTACTGGGGCAACCGGAACTGGGCGCCCTACCTGGTCGACACCCTGCGGGAGCTGGCCGCCGACGGGCACCGCCGGATCGCCGTGCTCGCCACCAGCGCGTACGCCGGCTACTCGGGCTGCCGCCAGTACCGGGAGAACCTGGCCGACGCGCTGGCCGCGCTCGCCGAGGAGGGCGGGCCCGCCCTGCGGGTCGACAAGCTGCGGCACTTCTACAACCACCCGGGCTTCGTCGAGCCGATGGTCGACGCCGCCCTGGCCGCCCTGGAGGAGCTGCCCGAGGCCGTCCGCGCCGGCGCCCGGCTGGCGTTCACCACCCACTCCATCCCGCACTCCATGGCCGAGTCCTCCGGCGCCCCGGACGACCCGGCCCGCGGCGAGCCCGGCGGCGCGTACGTCGCCCAGCACCTGGACGTGGCCCGGCTGATCGCCGCCGCGCTGGCCGAGCGCACCGGCGTGGCCGACCGGCCGTGGGAGCTGGTCTACCAGAGCCGCAGCGGGGCCCCGCACATCCCGTGGCTGGAACCCGACATCTGCGACCACCTGGAGGCCCAGCACGCCGACGGCGCGCCCGCCGTGGTGATGGTCCCGATCGGCTTCGTCTCCGACCACATGGAGGTCAAGTACGACCTCGACACCGAGGCCGTCGCCAAGGCCGTGGAGATCGGCCTGCCGGTCTCCCGCGCCGCCACCGTCGGCGCCGACCCCCGGTTCACCGCCGCCGTGCGCGAGCTCGTCCTAGAGCGCGCCGCCACCGAGCGCGGCGAGCCGGTGACCCGCTGCGCCCTGGGCGCCCTCGGCCCCAGCCACGACGTGTGCGCGGTGGCCTGCTGCCCCAACCCGCGGGCCCCGCGCCCGGCCGTCGCCGAGCGCTGACCGCCCGTCCCGCCCGTCCCGCCCGTCCCGCCCGTCCCGCCCGCTCCACCCGTCCCGCCAGTCCTGCCCGTCCCGCTCGTCCCGTCGCCCCGGAGGAGAACCCCCGTGCCCACCCCCGCCCTGCCCGACGACGGCCTCCTCGACGACCTGCTGGAGGTCGCCCTGGACGCGGCCCGGCAGGCCGGCGCCCTGCTGCGCGACGGCCGCCCGGCCGACCTCGGCGTGGCCGGTACCAAGAGCAGCCCGGTCGACGTGGTCACCGAGATGGACCTCGCCTCCGAGAAGCTCGTCCTGGAGCTGATCACCGACCGCCGCCCCGAGGACGGCTACCTGGGCGAGGAGGGCGCCGAGCGGCCGGGCACCAGCGGGGTCCGCTGGGTCGTGGACCCGCTCGACGGAACGGTCAACTACCTTTACGGGCTGCCCTCCTGGGCGGTCAGCGTGGCCGCCGAGGTGGACGGCCGGGCGGTCGTCGGCGTGGTGTACGCGCCGGCCCGCGGCGAGCTGTTCCACGCCGTCCTGGGCCGCGGCGCCCGCCTCGACGGCCGCCCGCTCTCGGCCCGCCCGGCCCCGCCCTGGGGCCAGGCGCTGATCGCCACCGGCTTCAACTACGTCCAGCCGGTGCGGGTCCGGCAGGCCGAGGTGCTGCTGGCGCTGATGCCGGAGGTGCGGGACATCCGCCGGGGCGGGGCGGCCGCGGTGGACCTGTGCGACGTCGCCGCCGGGCGGCTGGACGGCTACTACGAGCGCGGCCTGGCCCCCTGGGACCGGGCGGCCGGCTGCCTGATCGCCACCGAGGCCGGCGCCCTGGTCGGCGGCCGGCCCGGGCACGGGCCGGACGGCGAGCTGACCGTGGCCGCCGCTCCGGGCGTGTACCAGCCGCTGCAGGAGCGGCTGGCCGCGCTGCGCGCCTGGGCGGACTGACCGGTTCCGCCGTCCCGCCGCCGGAACCCCGGCGGCGGGACGGCCCGGACGTGCGACGGGCCCGGGTGCGAAGGCCCCGGACATGCGAAGAGCCCTGACATACGGGGGATGCCAGGGCCTGGGTTTCGCACGGCCCCCGTAGGGCCGCTGGTGCCGGAGGTCCGGCGACGGGTCGGTGTGCCGGACGGGTCAGGCAGCGGTGCGGTGGCGCTCCAGCACCGTGTCCACGCCGTGCTCGGCGGCGAGTCGGCGGAGGTCGTCCAGCTCGGACTGCTCCACCTCGGCGAGGAACTCGTCCCCGGCCTCGATCGCGCGGTGCAGGTCCTGCTCGGCGTTGGCTATGCGCTGCAGGATTCCGGCCTTGAAGGCGTCCATACGGGCCCCCTTACTGTGTCGGACGTGCACGGTCGTGCGCTCTCCGCCCCGGGGAAGGTCCAGCCGGTGAAAGCACCCAGGCCGGAAGGTGGTGGCAGTCCGGACGGGTGCGGAGACGGCCCTTCGGCCGCTCCCGGTGATGTCCCAGCCCCAGGGCCGGCGCGGATGAACGCACGGCGGGTGGGTGCGATCGGCCGTCAGCCAGATCGCGGGTGTGCAGCTGTCCTCCCCGCCCCCAGGGCGGGGAAACCTTTCGGCGCGAGAAAGTTGCCCGTGTCACAGTCCAAGCGGAGTGGTGCGGATGCGAACAGTGACCGCCGCGGACCCGGGTTCCGTGCCCGAGGGGCAGCTTATCGCTGCTTTACCGCCCGACCAGGCAGGATGGAGGCACCGTCGGAGCCGTGCGTCCGCTTCCGGGGCCGGCCTGGAGAAGGGACAACGACCGTGCGGGTTCTCGTCGTCGAGGACGAGCAGCTGCTTGCAGAGGCCGTCGCGACCGGTCTGCGCCGCGAGGCGATGGCCGTCGACGTTGTGTACGACGGGGAGGCCGCGCTCCAGCGCATCGCGGTCAACGACTACGACGTCGTCGTCCTGGACCGCGATCTTCCGCTGGTCCACGGGGACGACGTCTGCCGCAAGGTGGTCGAGCAGGGCCTGGCCACCCGGGTGATCATGCTGACCGCCTCCGGCGACATCAGCGACCGGGTCGAGGGCCTGGAGATCGGCGCGGACGACTACCTTCCGAAGCCGTTCGCCTTCAGCGAACTCGTCGCCCGGGTAAGGGCGCTGGGTCGCCGCGCGACCATCCCGCTGCCCCCGGTACTGGAGCGGGCCGGCATCTCGGTCGACCCCGGCCGGCGCGAGGTGATCCGCGACGGGCGCACCGTCCAGCTCGCCCCCAAGGAGTTCGCCGTCCTGGAGGTGCTGATGCGGGCCGGCGGTGCCGTCGTCTCCGCCGAGCAGCTCCTGGAGAAGGCCTGGGACGAGCACACCGACCCGTTCACCAACGTCGTGCGCGTCACCGTGATGACGCTGCGCCGCAAGCTCGGGGACCCGCCGGTGATCGTCACCGTGCCGGGCTCCGGCTACCGGATCTGACGACCGGAGTCCGCCCACCCCGAGACTCCCCGCCGTAAGCGCCCGCCCCGGCGGACGCCCCGAGAGGACCATCATGACCACCCCGCCCCCGGCCGGCGGGGCCTCCGGCGCGCCCGCCGGCGGCCCGCGTGCCGTCCCGCCGAAGCCCCTGACCCCGCCGCGCGTCCACCGCCCCGGGCCCTATGTCCCCGGCGACGGCATGCTCGCCTGGTTCCCCTTCCGCCCCACCATCCGGATGCGCCTCACCCTGCTCTACGGCGGGATGTTCCTGATGGCCGGCGTGGTGCTGCTGCTGCTGATGTACGTGTTCTTCCAGGACGCCGTCTCGTACCTGGCACCCCGCAACCTGGTCTTCGACGGCAGCATCCAGGTCACCGGCCCGGACGGCGTCCACTCCACGATGAACAGCACGAGCTACAACCAGTTGCAGGCCGCCGACTTCCTGGCGCGCTCCGACTCCGCGCTCAACACCCTGCTGCGCAAGTCGCTGACCATGCTGCTCTGCCTCGCCGTGATCGCCTTCGCCGCGGGCTACGCGATGGCCGGCCGGGTCCTGCGCCCGCTCGGCCGGATCACCCGCACCGCCCGCGACGTGGCCTCCTCCGACCTGCACCGCCGGATCGAGCTGGACGGCCCGGACGACGAGCTCAAGGAGCTCGCCGACACCTTCGACGGCATGCTGGACCGGCTGGACCGCTCCTTCGACTCCCAGCGCCGCTTCGTCGCCAACGCCTCGCACGAGCTGCGCACCCCGCTGGCGATCAACCGCACCCTGCTGGAGGTCCAGCTCTCCGACCCGGCGACCTCCTCCGACCTCCAGCAGCTGGGGAGGACCCTGCTGGCCACCAACGAGCGCAGCGAGCAGCTCGTCGAGGGCCTGCTGCTGCTCGCCCGCAGCGAGAACGAGCTGACCGACCGGCGCCCGGTGGAGCTGTCCGAGGTGGCCACCCGGGCGCTGGAGCAGACCCGGGGCGAGGCCGACAAGCGCGAGGTCGAGCTGCGTTCGAAGCTCGATCCGGCGATGGCCGCCGGCAACGGCGTGCTGCTGGAGCGGCTCGCGCTCAACCTGCTGCAGAACGCCGTCCGGTACAACACCCCGGGCGGCTGGGTCGAGCTGGCCACCACCGCGGTGCCCGGCGGCGGCGAGCTGGTGGTCTCCAACACCGGCCCGGTGGTGCCCGGGTACGAGCTGGAGCACATCTTCGAGCCGTTCCGCCGGGTCAAGGGCGCCGACCGCACCCGCAGCGACAAGGGGGTCGGGCTCGGCCTGTCCATCGTCCGCTCGGTGGTGCGCGCCCACGGCGGCACCATCGAGGCCACGCCGCGCGCCGGCGGCGGCCTCACCATGAGGGTCCGCATCCCCTCGCCGTAAGGGTCGAACGCCCCTTCCGCGGGCGACCGTTTCCAGCCGCCCCCGCCAGGCCCGTCAAGACGACATAAGGCCTGGCGGGGGCGGCTTGTCTTTTCCGGCCCGAGCAACTTACGGTGTCGTAACCTACGCAACCGTAGGTGAGTCCGTCGGCGCCCCGCCGACGGGTCCACGACGTGTCCCCGTCCAGCGCGCCCGTCCCAGCGCGTGCCGTCCCCTCAGGAGCACCACCGTGACCATCGCCCCTGTGCAGAGCAGCTCCCCGCTCGTCGCGAGCGGCTGGACCGACGCGCGGCTGATCCTCGCCCTCGAAGAGGTCGTCGAGAAGGAGCTCAACCGCCACCTGGGCGTGGCGAAGGAGTGGATGCCGCACGAGTTCGTCCCGTGGAGCCAGGGCCGCGACTTCGACGGCGTGCTGGGCGGCGAGGCCTGGTCGCTGGAGCACTCCAAGGTGACCCCGGTCGGCCGGGTGTCGCTGGTGGTCAACCTGCTGACCGAGGACAACCTGCCCAGCTACCACCACGAGATCGCGACCATGTTCGGCCGCGAGGGCGCCTGGGGCACCTGGGTGCACCGCTGGACGGCCGAGGAGGGCCGGCACGGAATAGCCATTCGCGACTACCTGCTCGCCACCCGCGCGGTCGACCCGGTGGAGCTGGAGCGGGCTCGGATGAGCCACATGTCGGAGGGCTTCGAGTCCGACAACGCGCACAGCATGCTGCACTCCGTCGCGTACGTGGCCTTCCAGGAGCTCGCCACCCGCATCGCGCACCGCAACACCGGCAGGTACGCCGGCGACCCGCTGTGCGAGCAGCTGCTGGCGAAGATCGCCAACGACGAGAACCTGCACATGGTCTTCTACCGGAACCTGCTGAAGGCCGCCCTGGAGATCGCCCCGGACCAGGCCATGCGGGCCGTCGCCGACGTGGTCACCGACTTCCGGATGCCCGGCCACGGCATCCCCGGCTTCGAGCGCGCCGCCGCGCAGATCGCCCTCGGCGGGGTGTACAACCTGCGCATCCACCACGACGACGTGCTCCAGCCGGTGCTGCGCCACCTCAAGGTGATGGAGATCGGCGGGCTCGGCCCGGAGGGCCTGCTGGCGCAGAACGAGCTGGGCGTCTTCCTCGACGGGCTGGACGGCCAGGCCCGGAAGTTCGAGGAGCGCCAGGCCGCCCTGCTGGCACGCCGGGAGGCCCGGAGGAACGCCGGCTGAGATGCTGGACCGAGCGGTCGGAGTGGGTGGATTTCCCGCGGTTTGCCCTGGATGATTCTGAACGTGACCAAG
This sequence comes from Kitasatospora sp. NPDC001119, assembly GCF_053598475.1. Taxonomy (NCBI): domain Bacteria; kingdom Bacillati; phylum Actinomycetota; class Actinomycetes; order Kitasatosporales; family Streptomycetaceae; genus Kitasatospora; species Kitasatospora sp. NPDC001119. The sequence continues at coordinate 3,650 of NZ_JBSFKI010000026.1, read as the reverse complement.
CTCACACCGTGTCGCTCCACGATTCCGGGCAACCCCGGAGAGTGATCACCTGATCAGGGGTGTCGATCGCCGTCCGTGACCGGATTCCGGTCGCCGGTCGGTCCGCGGAATCGGTCGGCATCCCTGATGGACAAGGGATTCCCCAGACATCCACACCGATTGTGCTCACTGTGCGTGGTCGGTTTACCGGGTCCCCGGAAGGCTGGTGATGGCCCAGCGTGAGGCCTTCCACAGCCCTGGGGATCACCCCGATGGAGCCCGGGCTGAGTGTCGATTGAGTAACAGGGCTTGAAGTAAGGCAAAATCTCCGCCTCGGGTCGGGCACAAGACCGACCCCCCATGCGTTACGTGCGCTGGAGATACCGCACACACCGCACAACCCGGAGGGGGAGAGCGAAAAATGGCAACCGACTACGACACCCCACGCAAGACCGACGACGAGCTCAACGAAGACAGCATCGAGGAGCTCAAGGCTCGGCGGAACGACAAGGGCGGCAGCTCTGTCGACGTCGACGAGTTCGACGCCGCCGAGGGCATGGAGCTCCCCGGTGCCGACCTCTCGAACGAGGAGCTCGCCGTCCGTGTCCTGCCGAAGCAGGCGGACGAGTTCACCTGCATGAGCTGCTTCCTCGTGCACCACCGCAGCCAGCTCTACAGCGAGAAGAACGGCAACCCGATCTGCCGGGACTGCGGCGCCTGAGCACCGCGGCGGACAGGACCCGGTGCCCGCGGCTGCGCCCGCGGGACCGGTACACCGCTCCTTCCGGCCCCGGGCAGCGGGGCCGGACGGCAGGTCCGGGCATCGTCCGTCTGGACGGGCCCGGGAGGACGGAGTCGGCCGGTCGACCGGTCAGGACAAAGTCGTAGGGACGGTCCCGCAGCAGCGGAACCGTCCCTCTCCGTTTGTCCGGCCTCTTCCGTCCGGCTCGTGTCCGGGCCCGACCGCCTCGCGGCCGGCCCGGTCCGCCTCAGGTGCGGGCGCCGCGCCGGGCGTCCTCCAGCGCCTCCGCCAGCTTCATCGGCGAGCGGGTCGACAGGTAGAGGTACGGCGTCGGGTCGGTCGGATCGGTCACCTCGACCCGCAGCGCCGTCGGGACGTAGCTGCGCAGCAGCATGAAGGCGCGCGGATCGGCCTTCCGGCCGCGCCAGGCCGCCGCCTCGGCGGGGCTCAGCGCCTGCGCGTCGCCGAGCGCGTCCACCGGGATCCGGGCCGGGCCGGCCACCAGGGAGCCCTGGACCACGCGGATGCGGGCCGAGCCGTAGCTGCTGATCGCGACCGCGCCGGCGGCGATGCCGACCACCAGTCCGATCAGCGCGGCCGGACCGCTGACCCGGATCAGGATCAGCGCGAACGTGAGGCCCAGCGCGATCGGGAGCAGCCACCAGGAGCGCGGCACCGTGAGGCGTTCGTCGTACATGCCTCCATTGTGGTCGCCCTGACGTCCGGCCCGGGACGCCACCCCCACCGGAGGCCCGCTACCCCTGGGTAGGCTGGGGCCCCGTGACCGGTACGACAGCCCCCAGCACCCCCACCGACCGGCCGGCGCCCGCCATACCGCCGTCCCCGACCACCCCGCCGCCGGACGCCGTCCTGCCGGAGCGCCACCCCCAGGCGCCCGCCCCCGGCACCCGGCTCGGCTCCCACTACGAGCACTGCTTCGGCTGCGGCCCGCAGCACCCCGGCGGCCTGCGGATCGACGCGGTCGCCGGCGAGGGACTCGACGTCACCGCCGAGTTCGCCGTCCGCGACGCCCACCAGGGCGGCCCCGGCCTGGCCCACGGCGGGCTGCTGACCACCGCCATGGACGAGACCCTCGGCACGCTCAACTGGCTGCTGCACGCCCCCGCCGTGACCGGCCGGCTGGAGACCGACTTCCTCAGCCCGGTGCCCGTCGACTCGGTGCTGCACCTGCGCGCCTGGATCACCGGCGTGCACGGCCGCAAGATCTACAGCGCCGCCGAGGCGCGGATCGGCGGACCGGACGGGCCGGTCGCCGTCCGGTCCCAGGCCCTCTTCATCCAGGTAAAGCTGGAACACTTCACCACGCACGGTCGTCCCGAGGACATCGAGAAGGTCCTCGACGACCCGGATCTGATGAAGCGCGCACGAGCCTTTGAGGTGAACCCTTGAGCGACACCCCCCGCCCGCAGCTGGACGTCCTGATCAAGCGCATCGACCCCGAGCTGCCGCTGCCCGCCTACGCGCAGCCCGGGGACGCCGGTGCCGACCTGCGCACCACCGTCGACGCGGAGCTGGCCCCCGGCGAGCGGGTCATGCTGCCCACCGGCATCGCCATCGCCCTGCCGGACGGCTACGCGGCCTTCGTCCACCCCCGGTCGGGCCTGGCAGCTCGTTGCGGTGTTGCCCTCGTGAACGCCCCGGGGACGGTCGATGCCGGGTACCGTGGAGAGATCAAGGTGATCGTCGTCAATCTGGACCCGCGCGAGGGGGTCAGCTTCCGCCGAGGGGACCGAATCGCCCAGCTGGTGATCCAGCAGGTCGAGAAGGCCCGTTTCCACGAGGTGGAGGAGCTGCCTGGGTCGGCACGCGCCGAGGGCGGGTTCGGGTCGACCGGCGGCCATGCCGCGGTCTAGCATGCCCGCGGCCTCGCAGGAAGCCGAGCAGGCATTCGCATCGGTCTTGGACCGGGAAGGGCAGTGACCGTGTTCCGTCGTCGCCAGAAGAGCGAGGACGCTGTCGAGCAGCTCGCCGACGACGCCATCAGCGCCGACGAGACGGCCGATGACGTCGAAGGTTCCGCCGAGAGCGAGAACGTGACCGAGCTGGACCCGGCCGACAGGGTCGGCCTGCCGCCGGCCCCCCGGCCGGACGGTCCGTGGGACCACTCCGAGCTGGAGAACCCCGAGGAGGGGCGCGTCGACCTCGGGGGTCTGCTGGTCCCCGGCGTCGAGGGCATGGAGCTGCGCGTCGAGGTCGCCGGTGACGCGATCGTGGCGGCAACCCTTGTGCTCGGAAACAGCGCCATCCAGCTCCAGGCCTTCGCGGCCCCGAAGTCGGAGGGCATCTGGGGGGAGGTCCGGGAGGAGATCGCCAACGGCATCACCTCGCAGGGCGGCCTCATCGAGGAGGAGGAGGGCCCGCTCGGCTGGCACCTCCGCGCCCGGGTCCCCGTGCAGCTGCCGGACGGCACTCAGGGCGTGCAGCTGGTGCGGTTCGTCGGCTGCGACGGTCCGCGCTGGTTCCTGCGCGGCGTGATCTCGGGCCAGGCCGCCGTGCAGCCGGAGATGGCCGGGATCCTGGAGCAGGTCTTCCGGCAGACGGTCGTCGTGCGCGGCGAGTCCCCGATGGCTCCCCGCGACCCGATCGTCCTGAAGCTTCCCGAGGACGCCCAGATGGTCGCCGACGGTGGCGGGGCGACCGCCGCCGCCGGTGAGGGCGAGAACCGCTTCGGCGGTACCGCGCTCGACCCGTTCGCGCGCGGCCCGGAGATCACCGAGGTTCGCTGACCCGGCTCGGGCCGGCTTCGGCCGGCCCTGATCGGCACTGATCGCCCCTGCCCGGGAGCCCGGGCAGGGGCGATTTGCATGTGACGTGCCGGTGCCCGTACAGTTCCGGAGTCGCCGCGGGAGACCGGGGCGGCAAAGCGGAAAGTGAATCCGATGAATGAAACTCCGGAAAACGGAGCGGA